>NZ_JBVAPC010000004.1:0-479268 GCF_055330205.1 Shinella sp. R2-11
GGGGGGGGGGGAGGTTTTCTTCCCCCCCCCCCCCCGAGACTGCTGACAAACCCGAAAACCTCTCCTTCGTCATGCTCGGGCCTGTCCCGAGCATCTGCAACGTTTCTATTCTTCAATACGTTAGCAGATCCTCGGCACAAGGCCGAGGATGACGCCAGTGGGTAGAGCGACGCTGGCGTGCCCCTCATCCGGCCTGCCGGCCACCTTCTCCTTGGCTGCGGGGAGAAGGAGATATGCCGCACCGGTTTCCCAAACCTTCACCGTTGCCTGAGGCACGTCCCCTCTCCCCGCTTGCGGGGAGAGGGTTAGGGTGAGGGGCAACGCCTCAAGCACAATGATCAACGCAGGGCACGCGGCCACCGCTCAATTCTGCGTGCAGCTCACATCCCCGAGCCGGCTTGCCGATTCGCCCTCGACACTTACCGTCTCCTCGCCCCGCGCCGTGCAATTGCCCTTCTCGCCGACGCCGGTGCGGAACTTCACCATGGGCTGTCCCTCGATCATCACGCTCGGCACGATCTCGTAGAGTTCCGGCGGGCAGTTGATGACGTCGGAAAGGCGCAGCGCCGGCGCGCCGCCGATGAAGACGCTCTTCGAGCCGGACATGGCGCAGGAGGGGATCGGCGCCGGGGCATCGCCGGCCAGGGAGATGGACGGCGCGGCCGCAATGCCGAGGGCCAGGATCGCGGCCGAAAAATGCTGGAATGTCATCATGCGTCTCCCTTTTCGCGCGCCGCGCGGGACAGCGCTCGCAGCGTTTCGAGCGCCCGTTCGGCGTCCCGCTCCGGCACGAATATATGGTCGTGATGGTAGGCGGCAACCACATTGGCGCTGATGCCCGCTTTCGTCAGCGCCGTGGCGAAGGCCGCCGTCAGCCCCACCGCCTCCAGCGAGGAATGCACGGTCAGCGTGATCATCCGCATCGGCGGGCTGGCGGCGAGCCCTTCGGCGGCATCAGCGGGCAGGATCAGCGTGATGCCCTCCTCTTCCCGGAAAAGGCCGATGGGGCCGCGCATAAGATGGGCCGCGATATCCGACGCCGGCACGCTGGCAAAGACGAAACGGCCCGCGACCAGCGACGGCTCCATGGTCGCCAGCAGCTCGTCGAGATCGGTGATACCGCTCATGGATTGGCCATCCGCCGCACGGCATCGCAGAGCGCGGCGAAGCCGGCCCTCGCGCCCTCGCTCATGAAGCGGGCGCGCAGCCAGGCGTGGATCATCTGCCTTTCCTCGCGATATTCCACCGATATGCCGGCAAGGATCAGCCGCGCGGCATAGGCGCGGGCATCGTCGCGCAGCGGATCGAAATGGGCCCCGGTGATGAAGGCCGGCGGCAGGCCGGCGAGGTTTTCCGCCCGCAGCGGAAAGGCGTGCACCGCATCCTCCGGCGCCCTGTAGACCTCACGATAATAGGCAACGTCGGCGGTCGAAAGCCCCGGCGCCTCGGCCATCTCGACATAGGAGCCGGAAACGAGGTCGCCGCCGAGGCCGGGATAGACCAGCGCCTGCCCCGCAATGCCCCTCAGTCCCTCGTCGCGCGCCTTGAGGACGATCCCGGCCGCAAGGTTGCCGCCGGCGCTGTCGCCGATCACGACGACCGGGTGGCCCTCCAGCAGAAGCTCGACCAGCACCGCCCAGCAATCGTCGAAGGCGGCGGGCCAGACATGTTCCGGCGAAAGGCGATAATCGACAGAAACGAGCTCCGCCCCGGCCGCTTCGGAAAGCTCGGCGCAGATGGCATCGTGGCTCTCCAGCGAGCCGACGACGAAGCCGCCGCCATGGATGTAGAAGAGCCGCGTCTCGCTCGTCGCCTCCGCCGGGCGATAGCGGCGCACGGGAATGCGCCCCGCCACCAGCCCGTCGCGCTTGACCATGCCCTCCGGCGTAGGCGCGTCGAAGGCGGCGCAGAGCGCATCGTACCAGGCGCGCTGCTGCGTGATGTCGGCATCGACGGCGTCCGCGGGATAGAAATCCTCGCAACGCTTATGGAAGGCGAGAATGCCCGCCTCGGTCGGCATGGGACGGTCGGTCATGGCGCTCAGGTCTTCTGGAAGGCAAGGTTCAGGCCGAGGCCGACGAGGATCGTGCCGCCGATGCGCTGCATGGTCTTCTGCATCCGCGCCGAGCCCTTGAGGCGCGTGGCGACGACGCCGGCCAGGAACACGCAGACGATATCGGCCGAGGTGAACATGAGATTGACGACGGTGCCGAGCACGAGAAGCTGCGCCCAGACCGGCAGGGCCGCCGCCGGATCGACGAATTGCGGCAGGAAGGCGAGGAAGAAGATCGCCGTCTTGGGATTCAGCACCTCGACGGAAACGCTTTCGACGAAGGCGCGCCAGCCGTTCCGGCGCGCAAGCTCCGCCGGGAGCGCGGCGGCGAGATCGCCCATCGGCTCGGCCCTGGCGCGGAACATGCGGACCCCGAGCCAGACGAGATAGAGCGCGCCGAGCAGCTTGACCGCCAGATAGAGCGTGGGCACGGCATGGAAGAGCGCCGTGAGGCCCGCTGCGGCGGCAACCACATGCGCATAGCCGCCAAGATGGATGCCGAGGCTCGCCATCAGGCCGGAGCGGCGACCGCGCGCGATGGTCTGCGCCGCCGCATAGAGCATCGCCGGGCCGGGCATATAGGCGAAGACCGCCGTCGTCACGAAAAAGGCAAGCATCATCTCGAACGGCGGCATGTCCTCTCCTCCCGGCCTGTCATCGGCACGAGCTTATCGCGGAAACGGCGGGTGGGGAACTCTTGGCGTTGCCCTGTCCGCAGCCATCCGCCTTGCCTCCCCGCCACCCGTCCTATTAAGTGCCGCCATGGCTTTTACCTTCCGGCAATTGCAGTATTTCGTCGCCGTCGCGGAACAGGGCTCCGTGACGCGCGCGGCGCAGAACCTCTCCATCTCGCAATCCTCCATCACCGAGGCGATCAAGGAACTCGAATCGGACCTCGGCGTCGAACTCTTCGAGCGCCATCCGCGCGGATTGACGACGACGCATAACGGCCACCAGTTCCTGCGCCACGCGACGAAGATTCTCTCCAATGTCTCGGATGCGCGCCGCTCCTTCTCCGACAGCCGCGCGCCGGAAAAGGGCCAGCTCAATCTCGGCGTCACCTCGCTGGTCGCCGGCTATGTGCTGTCCGACCTCCTCTCGCGCTACCGCCGCGCCTTTCCCGGCATCGATGTCAGCGCCATCGAGGACAACGGCTCCTATCTGGAGCACCTGCTCGTCGGCGGGGAACTGGACGTCGCCGTCATGGTCATCTCCAACCTGCGCGACCGCATGGCGCTGCAGGCGGAGATCATCGAAACCTCGCCCTACAGGCTGTGGCTGCCCATCGGCCACCCGCTGGTCTCGGCCGACATCATCTCCGTCAGCGACATCGCGAAGGAGCCGCTGATCATGCTGACGGTGGACGAAATCGAGGAGAACACTGGCAAGCTCCTGAGCGCGCTCGGCGCGCGCCCGCATGTCGCCTTCCGTACCCGCTCGGTGGAGGCGGTGCGCAGCCTCGTGGCGACAGGCGCGGGCATCGCGCTGCTGCCGGACCTCGTCTACCGCCCCTGGTCGCTGGAAGGCGACCGCATCGAAAGCCGCGACGTCTCCGGCGCGCTGCCGGTGGTGCAGATCGGCATGGTCTGGCGCAAGGGCTCCGGCCTGCCGCAGGCGGCGCGCGATTTCGTAGGGCTGGCCGAGGCGCTGCGGAGCGGGCGCGGACGCTGAGGTTTCCCGTAAGCCGTGGTGTTCCGCATGCTGTCCTGCACCGGATCTTGCTCGTCGTGAGGTTTTGGATCCTCGGGTCAAGCCCGAGGATGACGGAGGGGAGGTGATGACCGCCCCTCCCATTGAACGATGCGGCATTGAGGGCGCTACTCATACCCGCCGGCCTCCTTCCTTGCGTCATCCTCGGGCTTGACCCGAGGATCCACGCGCCTCTCCTCGACTTGCAACCTCAGTGGTTTCGGAATTTCCGATACCGTCATTCTGATTAATGAATTTGCGAAAGCGGCGAAATCGCGGCACCTTTCCTTCCGGGAACAATACCGCTCGAAGCGGATCAAACCGGGAGACTGTCATGAAGCGACTTCTGCATTCCTGCACCGCGCTTACCCTTTCGCTCGCCTTCGCCACCGCCGCCATCGCCCAGGAGCCGCTGAAGGAGCTTGGCGCCGGAGAAGGGGAAGTCTCCATCGTCGCCTGGGCCGGCTATATCGAGCGCGGCGAGACGGACAAGGCCTACGACTGGGTCACCGATTTCGAGAAGAAGACGAGCTGCAAGGTGACAGTCAAGACCGCCGCGACCTCGGACGAGATGGTCGCGCTGATGAACGAGGGCGGCTTCGACCTCGTCACCGCCTCGGGCGACGCCTCGCTCCGCCTCGTCGCGGGCAAGCGCGTCCAGCCGATCAACACCGACCTCATCCCGAGCTGGAAGACCATCGACGAGCGCCTGCAGAACGCGCCCTGGCACACCGTGAACGGCGTTCATTACGGCACGCCCTATCTCTGGGGCCCCAACGTGCTGATGTACAACACCGAGGCCTTCAAGGGCGAGGCGCCGAAGAGCTGGAACGTCGTCTTCGAGGAAATGACGCTGCCGGACGGCAAGTCCAACAAGGGCCGCGTGCAGGCCTATGACGGCCCGATCCACATCGCGGATGCCGCCCAGTACCTGATGGCGCACAAGCCGGAGCTCGGCATCAAGAACCCCTACGAACTCAACGAGGACCAGTACAAGGCCGCGCTCGACCTCCTGCGCGTCCAGCGCACGCTCGTCGGCCGCTACTGGCACGATGCCATGATCCAGATCGACGACTTCAAGAACGAGGGCGTCGTCGCCTCCGGTTCGTGGCCCTTCCAGGTCAACCTGATGAAGGCGGAGAACCAGCCGATCGCCTCGACCTTCCCGGAAGAGGGCGTGACGGGCTGGTCGGACACGACCATGCTGCATGCCGAAAGCCAGCATCCGAACTGCGCCTATATGTGGATGGAGCATTCGCTGTCCGCCAAGGTGCAGGGTGACGCGGCCGCCTGGTTCGGCGCCGTTCCCTCGGTTCCGGCCGCCTGCAAGGGCAATGCGCTCCTGACCGACGAGGGTTGCTCGACCAACGGCTACGACAACTTCGACAAGATCGCCTTCTGGCGCACGCCCGTCACCAAGTGCGAAAGCCAGGGCGAATGCGTGCCGTATCATCGCTGGGTCTCCGATTATATCGGCGTGATCGGCGGACGATAGGAAAACGGCGCGGCATACTCCTCCTGATCTCCCCCCTTGTGGGGGAGATGTCGCCGAAGGTGACAGAGGGGGGCCGCGAAGCGACAACATCTGACCCGAGCGGGGCGTGATACCCCCCTCTGTCCTGCCGGGCATCTCCCCCACAAGGGGGGAGATTGGATTGTTGCACCCTCTTCCCACCTATGAAACGTCCCGCGATGGACGCCCCCGCCCATCGCCCCAAAACCACCGGGAGCCCCCATGACCGCCGTCCTGTTCCAGCAAGTGTCCCGCCACTTCGGCGCCGTGCGCGCCGTCGACAGCGTGGATCTCGCCATTGCCGAGGGCGAGTTCTTCGCCATGCTCGGCCCGTCCGGCTCCGGCAAGACGACCTGCCTGCGCCTGATGGCCGGCTTCGAGCAGCCGACCGCCGGCCATATCGAGATCTTCGGCGAGACGGCCGAGGGCGTGCCGCCCTACCGGCGCAACGTCAACACGGTGTTCCAGGACTATGCCCTCTTCCCGCATCTCTCGATCCTCGAGAACGTCGCCTACGGCCTGATGGTCAAGGGCGTCGGCAAGGCCGAGCGCCTGAAGGCGGCGGAAGAGGCGCTCGCCATGGTGAAATTGCCCGGCTACGGCACGCGCCGGCCCGGCCAGCTTTCCGGCGGCCAGCGCCAGCGCGTGGCGCTCGCCCGCGCCCTCGTCAACCGCCCCCGCGTGCTGCTCCTCGACGAACCGCTCGGCGCGCTCGACCTCAAGCTGCGCGAGCAGATGCAGGAAGAGCTGAAATCGCTCCAGAAATCCCTCGGCATCACCTTCGTCTTCGTCACGCACGACCAGGGCGAGGCGCTCTCCATGGCCGACCGCATCGCCGTCTTCAGCGACGGCAGGATCCAGCAGCTCGGCACGCCGGAAGAGGTCTACAAGCGGCCGCAGACCCGCTTCGTCGCCGATTTCGTCGGCTCCTCCAACGTGCTGCCGCCGGACTTCGTGGAGAGCCTCGGCTACGGCAGGCACTATGCCAGCCTGCGCCCGGAGGACATCGCGCTCGGCGAGGCTCCCGGCCGCAAGCAATTCACCGGCCGCGTCACGGCGGCAAGCTTCCTCGGCGCGGCGAACCGCGTCACCGTGGAGGCGAACGGCGCGCGCGTCGCCGCCATGCTGCCAGCCTCCATAACCGTTCCGGCGGAGGGCGAGACCGTCACCCTCTCCTTCCTGCCCGGGGACCTGCATACCATGGACGGTGCCCAATGAGCGCCGTCACCGACACCTCCATCCTCGCGCGCCGGCAGGGCGCTTCCGGGCGGCTCTCGGATTTCTTCTGGCGCAATCCGAAGATCCTGCTGCTGCTCATGCTGACGCCGCCGCTCCTCTGGCTCGGCGTCATCTATCTCGGCTCGCTCTTCGCGCTGCTTTTGCAGAGCTTCTTCTCGATCGACGACTTTTCCGGGCTGATCAACTACGAGTTCACGCTCGCCACCTACCGGCAGCTCCTCATCCCGTCGAACTTCGACATCATCCTGCGCACCGTTCTCATGGCCGCGCTGGTGACACTCGCCTCCGCGATCATCGCCTTCCCCATCGCCTATTACGCGGCGCGCTATGCGAAGGGTAAATGGAAGGTCATCTTCTATCTCGGCGTCATGCTGCCGCTGTGGTCGAGCTACCTCGTCAAGATCTATGCGTGGAAGCTGATCCTCGCCAAGGAAGGCATCCTCACCTGGCTCTTCGCCAAGCTGCATCTCTCGTGGCTGCTGGATGCCTGGCTGTCACTCCCGGTCGTCGGCGGCTCGTCGCTCTCGATCAGCTATACCGGCACCTTCATCGTCTTCATCTATGTGTGGATGCCCTT
Source organism: Shinella sp. R2-11 (assembly GCF_055330205.1). Taxonomy (NCBI): domain Bacteria; kingdom Pseudomonadati; phylum Pseudomonadota; class Alphaproteobacteria; order Hyphomicrobiales; family Rhizobiaceae; genus Shinella; species Shinella sp. R2-11. The sequence continues at coordinate 7,072 of NZ_JBVAPC010000004.1, forward strand.
CATGATCCTGCCGATCCAGGCCGCGCTGGAGCGCGTGCCGGGCAACCTGATCGAGGCGTCCGCCGACCTCGGCGGTCAGCCGGCGCAGACCTTCCGCTACGTGCTCTTTCCCCTCGCCCTGCCCGGCATCATCGCGGGCTCCATCTTCACCTTCTCGCTGACGCTCGGCGACTACATCATCCCGCAGATCATCGGCTCGTCGCGGCTGTTCATCGGCCAGGCGGTCTATGCCCAGCAAGGCACGGCCGGCAACATCCCGCTCGCCGCCGCCTTCTCTGTCGTGCCGATCGTCATCATGGGCCTCTATCTCTGGATGGCCAAGCGACAGGGAGCCTTCGATGCGCTCTGACAAGAACACCTCCGCCCCGCTCGGGCTGAAGATCGCCGCCGGCGCCGGCCTTGCCTTCCTGCACCTGCCGATCCTGCTCATCTTCCTCTACGCCTTCACCACGGAAGAGAAGAGCTACCAGTTCCCGCCGCCGGGCTATACGCTCAAATGGCTTTCCGTTGCCTGGAATAGGCCGGACGTCTGGGAGGCGATGGGGCTTTCCGTCCGCGTCGCGTCGATCTCGACGACGGTCGCGCTGGTGCTCGGCACGCTCTGCGCCGCCGCCGTCTCCCGCACGCGCTTCTTCGGCCGCGAGACGATCTCGCTGCTGGTGATCCTGCCCATAGCGCTGCCCGGCATCATCACCGGCATCGCGCTGCGCTCGGCCTTCTCCTTCGTGGAGATGCCCTTCTCCTTCTGGACCATCGTGCTCGGCCACGCGACCTTCTGCGTCGTGGTCGTCTACAACAATGCCGTCGCCCGCTTCCGCCGCATCTCCGGCTCGCTGGTCGAAGCCTCGATGGACCTCGGCGCCGACAGCTTCCAGACGTTCCGCTACGTCATCCTGCCGAATATCGGCACGGCGCTGCTCGCCGGCGGCATGCTCGCCTTCGCGCTGTCCTTCGACGAGGTGATCGTCACCACCTTCACCGCCGGCCAGCAATCCACCCTGCCGATCTGGATGCTGGAGGAACTCGTGCGCCCCCGCCAGCGGCCGGTGACGAACGTCGTCGCCATGGTGGTCGTGCTCGTCACCTTCCTGCCGATCCTCGGCGCCTACTACCTCACCCGCGACGGCGACCAGGTCGCCGGCAGCGGCAAGTAACCTTAAGACAAGGGAGAACGTCATGGACACCCAGATGCTGATCGGCTCGCGCTTCGAGACCGGCACCGAGGCGGAAGAGCACATCCTGAACCCGAAGACCGGGGCGAAGATCGTCGACCTGCCGGAAGCCTCCCACGCCCAGATCGACGCCGCCGTCGACGCCGCCGAAAAGGCCTTCGTCTCCTGGGCGACGACCACGCCCGGCGAACGCTCCGCCTATCTCCTGCGTATCGCCGACGCCATCGAGAAGGATGCCGACGCCTTCGCCGCCCTCGAATCGCTCAACTGCGGCAAGCCGATCAACGCCGCCCGCAACGACGAGCTGCCCGCCATCGTCGATTGCTGGCGCTTCTTCGCCGGCGCGATCCGCTCGCTGCACGCCCCCGTCGCCGCCGAATACCTGCCCGGCTTCACCTCCATGGTGCGCCGCGACCCGGTCGGCATCGTCGGCTCCATCGCGCCGTGGAACTATCCGCTGATGATGATGGCCTGGAAGCTGGCGCCCGCCCTTGCCGGCGGCAACACAATCGTCTTCAAGCCCTCCGAGCAGACGCCGCTGACGGCGCTGAAGATGGCGAAGCTGCTGGCCGACATCCTGCCGGAAGGCGTCGTCAACATCGTGCTCGGCCGCGGCGAGACGGTCGGCAACGCGCTGATCAACCATCCGAAGATCAACATGGTCTCGATTACCGGCGACGTCGCCACCGGCAAGAAGGTGCTCGCCGCCGCCGCCAAGACCGTCAAGCGCACCCATCTGGAACTCGGCGGCAAGGCCCCCGTCGTCGTCTTCGACGATGCCGACCTCGAAGCCGTCGTCTCCGGCGTCCGCGCCTTCGGCTACTACAATGCCGGCCAGGACTGCACCGCCGCCTGCCGCATCTATGCTGAGGACGGCATCTACGAGAAGCTGGTCGCCGACCTCTCCGCCGCCGTCTCGACCATCAGGTACAACGACCCGGACGACACCCAGAACGAGATCGGCCCGCTGATCTCCAAACGCCAGCGCGACCGGGTGGCGAGCTTCGTCGAGCGCGCCGCCGAAGTGAAGCATATCGAGATCACCGCGGGCGGCCGCCCCGGCAGCGACGAGGGCTACTTCTTCCAGCCGACGGTGGTGGCCGGCGCGACGCAGGACGACGAGATCGTGCGCCGCGAGGTCTTCGGCCCGGTCGTCTCCGTCACCCGCTTCTCCGATGCCGACCAAGTGATCGGCTGGGCGAACGACAGCGACTACGGTCTCGCCTCCTCCGTCTGGACGAAGGATATCGGCAAGGCCATGAAGGCGGCCTCCCGCCTGCAATACGGCTGCACCTGGATCAACACCCACTTCATGCTGACCAACGAGATGCCGCATGGCGGCGTCAAGCAGTCGGGCTACGGCAAGGACATGTCGATCTACGCGCTGGAGGACTACACCGCCGTCCGCCACGTCATGATCAGCCACGGCTGAGGCCAAGCGCTACGCCCCTTCCGCCCCGCCGGGCGAAGGGGCTTGCCCGCATCGAGGGAACTTTTCCGCCCGCCGCGCGTCTTTCCTCCGGTTTGTCTGGAGGCTTCGCCATGCTGAAATGGGCTTTGATTTTCCTCGTCATCTCGCTGATCGCCGGCTTCCTCGGCTTTTCCGGCGTTTCGGCCGCGACGGCCACCATCGCGAAGGTCCTCTTCGTGATCGCCCTCGTCATCTTCCTGATTTTCCTGGTTCTTGCCCTGATGGCCGGCAGCGCCGTGGTCTGAGACCGTTCAACGCGATTTGAACTCGGATACCCTTCCTGCCGCCCGCCGCGCAGGCTATACCAGTCCCAGGAGGACGGGGATGATCTGGGCATTCGCGGTCGCGGCGGCGGCCATTCTCTATCTCGCATTGCGTTTTCGGCGCTTCCAAAGCTGGGTCGAACCCGTTCTGACCATCGTGGTCGCCATCGGCCTTGCCGGCGCGCTTCTCGTCTGGTTCGTCGACGAGCGCGCGCCATCGGGCGACGCCGCCACACCCGGCAGCACGGCAGCGGCGCTTACCGCCGACGACGTTTCCCTCTCCGAAATGCAGGCGAATGTCGGCCAGACCAAGACGAGCTACCGCGTCACCGGCCGCCTCACGAACAAGGGCGCGGCACCGCTGCAATCCTTCCGGCTCGACATGGTGCTCTCCGATTGCCCGAACGGCACCTGCCGCGAGGCGGGGCGCGACAGCGCGCTGATCGTGCTGCGCGTGCTGCCGGGCGAAAGCCAGACCTTCAGCACTTTCGCCGTCTTCCCCGGCCTCGACCTCACCCCCGTCACGACGCCGGAATTCGACTTCGGCGTCAGGGACGTGCGCGCGGCCACCCGCTAGAGCGCTTCCGCTTTTCTCCGAATCGCGAAAACGCCCCAGCTCTTTGTTGTCCCGCATTTCCGGACGCAAAACCGCTTCGCACTTTTGCTGGAAATGCTCCAGGCATTGCAGGGAAAAGGATCAATCCGCCTCACCGGCGCCGGCCATGAGCATCCGGTTGATGGCATCGCCCGAGGCCGCGGCGGAGAGTTTCGCGAAGCTGCCGTCCCTGACGATCGCGTCCATCTGCTCGGCGATGGCGGCGTGGGTGACGCGGGCGATCGTCGAGCCGAGCGAGATGCGGCGCACGCCGAGGTCGGCGAATTGCGGCACCGTGAGCTGGCGCAGCGACCCGGCGGCAAGCGCATTGACGGGCTTCGAGACGGAGGCGAGCACCCGCTTCAGCTCCTCGACGCCCGGCGGCACCGGGACATAGAGCAGGTCCGCCCCCGCTTTCTCGAAGGCCTGGATGCGGCGGATGGCTTCGTCAAGATCGTAGACGCCGTTCATCACGCCGTCGGCGCGGGCGCACAGGATGAAGGGCCGGCCGAGCGAGCGGGCGGCATCGGCTGCGGCGCGGATGCGCTCGACGGCAAGGTCGAACGCATAGGCCGGGTTGCCGTCCACCATCCGCGTATCTTCGATGGAGCAGCCGGAAAGGCCGACTTCGGCGGCAAGGCGAATGGTCTCGGCGACATCGTCGGGCGCATCGGCAAAGCCGTTCTCGAAATCGCCGGAGACGGGCAGCGGCGTGGCACGCACGATATCCTCGGCGTGCTTCAGCGATTCTTCGCGCGTCACCCGGCCCATGTCGGGCCGGCCGAGCGTGAAGGCGAAGCCGGCGGAGGTGGTGGCGAGCGCGACGGCCCCGGCCGCCGCCATCATGCGGGCGGAGCCCATGTCCCACGGATTCGGGATGACGAAGCAGCCCGACTGGTGCAGGTCGTGGAACCGCTGATGGCGTTCGGCAAGGTTCATCAGGCGCGCACCCTCTCGGCTTTCGGATCGTACATCGGCACGAGCGAGGCTTCCGCCTTTACCCGGACGCCGGCGATCTCGATCTCGTAATGCGAGGCGAGGATATCCGCCTCGCTCTCGCCTGCCGAGGGAACGTAGCCCATGCCGATGGCCCCGCCAAGGGCATGGCCGTAGTTGCCCGAGGTGATGGTCGAGACGATCCTGCCGTCACGTACCAGCGCCTCGTTGTGGAAGAGCAGCGGCTCGGGATCGGTGAGGCGGAACTGCACCATGCGGCGCTTCAGCCCCTCCTCCTGTTTGCGCAGCACCGCATCGCGGCCGATGAACTCGCCCTTCTTCGTGCGCACGGCAAAGCCGAGGCCGGCTTCCAGCACATGATCCTCGTCGGTGATGTCGTGGCCAAAATGGCGGTAAGCTTTTTCGATGCGGCAGCTATCAAGCGTGTGCAGGCCGCAGAGTTTCAGCCCCACATCGGCCCCGGCTTCCTCCAGCGCCTCGAAGACATGGGCGGCCTGGTCGGTGGAGACGTAAAGCTCCCAGCCGAGTTCGCCGACATAGGTGACGCGGTGGGCGCGGGCGAGGCCCATGCCGATCTCGATCTCGCGCGCCGTGGCGAAGGGGTGGTGGGCGTTGGAGAAATCGTTGGGGCTGACCTTCTGCATGAGGTCGCGCGCCTTCGGCCCCATGACGCAGAGTACGCTTTCGGCCGCCGTCACATCGGTGATGACGACGAACTCGTCCGCAAGATGCCGGCGCAGCCAGGCGAGGTCGCGCTGGAGCGTCGCACCGGGCACGACGAGGAAGAAGGCGGTTTCCGAAAGGCGCGTCACCGTCAGGTCGCTCTCGATGCCGCCGCGCGCGTTGAGCATCTGCGTATAGACGATCCTGCCGGGGGCGACGTCCATCTGGTTTGCGCAGAGTTTTTGGAGGAAGGCGAGCGCATCGCGGCCTTCCACGCGGATCTTGCCGAAGGAGGTCATGTCGAAGAGGCCGACGCCGTTGCGGACGGCAAGGTGCTCTTCCTTCTGATTCTCGAACCAGTTCTGCCGCTTCCACGAATAGCGGTATTCCCGCTCCTGCCCTTCCTTCGCGAACCAGTTGGCGCGCTCCCAGCCGGCGACCTCGCCGAACACCGCGCCGCGCGCCTTCAGGTGCTCGTGCAGCGGTGAGCGACGCACGCCGCGCGCCGTCGCCATCTGGCGATAGGGGAAATGGTCGGCATAGAGCAGGCCGAGCGTTTCGGAGACGCGGTCCTTGAGATAGGCGCGGTTCTTCTGGAACGGCTGGGCGCGGCGGATATCGACTTCCCAGAGGTCGAAGGGCGGCTCGCCGTCGTTCATCCACTGGGCGAGCGCCATGCCCGCACCGCCGGAGGAGACGATGCCGATGGAATTGTAGCCGGCGGCGACCCAGTAGCCCTTCAGCTCCGGGGCTTCGCCGAGATAGTAGCGGTCGTCGGGCGTAAAGCTCTCCGGGCCGTTGAAGAAGGTGTGGATGCCGGCGGTCTCCAGCATCGGCATGCGGTTGATGGCGTTTTCGAGGATCGGCTGGAAATGGTCGAAATCCTCCGGCAACTGGTCGAAGCAGAAGTCTTCGCTGATGCCGTCCATGCCCCACGGCTTGGCCTTCAGCTCGAAGGCGCCGATCAGCATCTTGCCGGCGTCCTCCTTGTAATAGGTGCATTCGTCCGGCACGCGCAGCACCGGCAGGCGCGCAAGATTCGGTATCGGCTCGGTGACGATGTAGAAATGTTCGCAGGCATGCAGCGGCAGCGTGACGCCCGACATGTCGGCGAGCGTGCGCCCCCACATGCCGGCGGCGTTGACGACATTCTCCGTCTCGATGGTGAAGGTCTCGCCGTTCTGCTCGCAGGCGACGCCCGTCACGCGCCCGTCCTTCGTCAGAACCGAGGTCACCTTGACGCCCTCGATGACCGTCGCCCCGTTCTGCCGCGCGCCCTTCGCCAAGGCCATGGCGATATTGGCCGGGTCGCACTGGCCGTCGAGCGGCAGGTGCACGGCGGCCTTCACATCCGCCGTGTTGAGATGCGGGTAGAGCCCCTTCACCTCGTCCACGCTGATCTCGCGCACGTCGATGTCGAAGGCGCGGGCGAGCGAGGCCTGCCGGAAAATCTCTTGCCTGCGCTCCTCGGTCAGCGCCACGGTCATCGATCCGCACTGGCGCATGCCGGTGCCGATGCCGGTTTCGGCCTCCAGCTTGACATAGAGGTCGGCGGAATATTTGGCGAGGCGCGTCATGTTCTGCGAGGCGCGGAGCTGGCCGATGAGGCCGGCGGCGTGCCATGTCGTGCCCGACGTGAGCTGCTTGCGCTCCAGCAGCACCACATCCGTCCAGCCGAGCTTGGCGAGGTGATAGGCGACCGAACAGCCGGAGACGCCGCCGCCGATGATGACGGCTCTCGCCTTCGAAGGGATGGGCTTGCTCATGCGCGCAGTCTTTCATTGTTGGGATCGAAGAGCGGGCCGTCCGGCTGGACGATCGCCTTGAAGCGGTCGCCGTAGATTTCCACCTCGATTTCCGTGCCCGGCACGGCGAGGTCGGCGCGCAGCATGCCGAGCGCGATGGATTTTCCGACGCGATAACCCCAGTTGCCCGAGGTCGTCTCGCCGACGACCTTGCCGCCGTGCCAGAGCGTCGACATGTAGGGCGCATCGCAGTCGCCGGCCTCCACCGTCAGCAGCACGAAACGCTTGGTGACGCCCTGCTGCCTCTCGCGCTCCAGCGCCGGCTTGCCCTTGAAGTCGGGCTTCGTCCAGTCGACGAAACGGTCGAGGCCGCCTTGCAGGATCGTGTAGTCGGTCGAAAGGTCACCCTTCCACGCGCGATAACCCTTCTCGATGCGCAGGCTGTCGAGCGCCTCCATGCCGAAGGGCTTGAGGCCATGCTTCTGCCCCGCCGCCCACAGGGCGTCGAAGATGGCGGCGGTGTCCTCGATCTTCGTATGGATTTCCCAGCCGAGTTCGCCGGCGAAAGAGACGCGCACGAGCTGGCACCAGCGGCCGGCGATTTGCGCGGGCTGATGCGTCAGCCAGCCCTTGGCAAGGTCGGCGTCGGATACTTCGGCGAGGATGGCGCGGGAGTTGGGACCGGAGAGTATCTGGCAGGAGAAACTGTCCGTCACGTCATCGATGGTGAAGGCGGCATCGTCAGGCAGATGCTTCGCCAGCCATTCGAAATCGTGCCATTGGGCAGTCGCGGCGGTGATGAGGAAGAAGAAGTCCTCCTCCAGCATCATGACGGACATTTCCGTGACGATGCGGCCCTTGTCGTCGGCGAAATAGGCGAGGCCAATGCGGCCGGGCTTCGGCACCTTGCCGGTGACGAGCGAGGAGAGCCATGCCGTCGCGCCCTCCCCCTTCACGCGGAAGCGCGAGAAGCCGGGGAGGTCGAGGATGCCGGCGGCCTCGGTGACGGCGCGGCATTCCTCCTCGATGCGCGGACGCCACGGTCCCTCGCGGTTCCAGGTCTGCGTCGCCTCTTCCGAGAGGTCGTCGCCGGGTTTGGCGTACCAGTTGGCGCGTTCCCAGCCGTTGTAGGGCTTGAACTGGCCCCCAAGCGCCTTGACGCGGTCGTGGATCGGCGACAGCTTCCTGTCCCGGCCCGCCGGCCATGCATGCTTGGGGAAGTGCATCGCATATTCGTGGCCGTAGATTTCCATGCCTTTGGCGATGCAATAGTCCTTGTCGGCGGCAAAGCGCGTAAAGCGGCGCGGGTCGCAGGACCACATGTCCCATTCCGTCTCGCCTTCCGTCACCCATTCCGCCAGCACCTTGCCGGCCCCGCCCGCCTGGCAGATGCCGAAGGTGAAGACGCAGGCCTCGAAGGCGTTCGGTACGCCCGGCATCGGGCCGATCAGCGGGTTGCCGTCGGGCGCATAGGGGATGGGGCCGTTGATCATGCGCGACAGGCCCGCCGTGCCGAGGATCGGCACGCGCTCGACGGCGTCGTTGAGATACCATTCGAGACGGTCGAGATCGTCGGGGAAGAGCTGGAAGGAGAAATCGTCCGGCATCGGATCGTCCGGCGTCACCCAATGCGCCTTGCAGTTCCGCTCGTAGGGGCCGAGATTCATGCCCGTCTTTTCCTGACGGAGATAGTAGGAGCTGTCGACGTCACGCAGCAGCGGCAGCTTGTGCCCGGCCTCTTTCGACCATGCGGCAAGCTCCGGGATTTCCTCGAAGAGGATGTACTGATGGCTCATCACCATCATCGGCACCTCACGGCCGAACCATTTTCCCACCTCGCGGGCATAATAGCCGGCCGCATTGACGACCTTCTCGCAGCGGATTTCGCCCTGCGGCGTGGAGATCACCCATTCCTCGCCCTCGCGCCGCGCGCCGGTGGCGGGACAGAAGCGGAAGATCTTCGCGCCCATGTCGCGCGCGCCTTTTGCCAAGGCCTGCGTCAGCTGGGCGGGGTCGATATCGCCGTCATAGGGATCGTAGAGCGCGCCGGTGAGGTCGTGGGTCTCGAGGAAAGGATATCTGCCGCGCATCTCGTCGGGCGACAGGATGTCGAGGTCCATGCCCTGGTAGCGGCCCATGCCGACGACGCGCTTGAATTCCTGCAACCGCTCCTTCGAATGGCCGAGGCGGATGGAGCCGGTGACGTGGTAGTTCATGGGATAATCGACCAGCGCGCCCAGCTCGCGGTAGAGCGAGGCGGAATAGCGCTGCATGTTCATGATCGACCAGGAGGAGGAGAAGGTCGGCACATTGCCGGCGGCGTGCCATGTCGAGCCGGCGGTCAGCTCGTTCTTCTCCAGCAGCACGCAATCCGTCCATCCGGCCTTGGCCAGATGATAGAGGGCGGATGCGCCGACAGCGCCTCCGCCGATGATGACGACCCGGGCATGGCTTGGCAGTGCGGACATTCTTGCTCCCCTTCTTCGCCCGGGATTTTTGGCAACCAAAGCGCCGGGCGGCAAGCGGCGGATTTCGCTTTATTAATCGAGGATGCCGATTAGACTATCGTCAAACATTGAGAAAATACGGCGCTTTCATGCAAATTGTCCTGATTGAGACATTCCTCGACCTGATGGAAACGCGCAATTTCAACCGCACGGCGGAGCGGCTGAACATCACGCAATCGACGGTCACACACCGCATCAATGCGCTGGAGGCGATGTTCGCCCGAAAGCTCTTCGCGCGCAACAAGGGCGGCACCCAGCCGACCGCCGCGGGCCTGCGCTTCCTCGATCACGCCAAGGCCCTCCAGCACCAGTGGCACGAGGCGGCGCGGGCGGTGGAGACGGCAGGCGCCTACGAGCGCTCCATGCGCATCGGCCTCCAGCACGACCTTGCCGCCCGCTATGCCGGCGACTGGCTGGCGGCGGTGCGGACGGAGCTCCCGGCGACCTCGATCTATCTGGAAGTGGACTATTCCAGCCAGATGAACCGCGACCTCGGCGCCGGCGACCTCGACCTCGCCGTCCTCTTCACGCCCCATTACCTGCCGGATCTCCATTACGAGCGCATCGGCGAGGTACGCTACGAGATGGTGAGCAATCGGGTGAGCCGCATCGAGGACGTCAAGGCGGAAGACTATATCCAGGCCGTCTATTCGCCCGCCTTCGACCGGCTGCACCGGCAGGCCTATCCCTCGCTCTCGACCGCGCCCATCGCCAGCGGCGAGACGACTGCCATCCTCGCGCTGATGCAGACGCTCGGCGGCTCGGCCTTCGTGACGGCGGCGGATGCGCAGCGGCTGCTCTCAAGCGGCGCGGCCCGCAGGGTGGAAGGCGCCGAGCCCATCGCGCAGGCCGTCTATGCCGCCGTCAACGTGCGCACCCGCCACGCCCACCAGCACCGCCGCATCATCGCCGCCCTTCAGGCCTTGCTTGCCGCATGAATCCTTGAAACCGGCCGGGCCGATGCCTATTAACGGCGAACCCTAATCCGACGAAGGAGCTCCCCATGGCCGCCCGCGACCGCTATTCGCGCAAACTGGAATGCGCCATGTGCGGCAATGCCGGCTATGCGGAAGTCTCCGAGGACGACATGCCGACCCGCGCGCATCCGGATTTCACCGTCGATTCCCTGCCGCGCGGCTTCCTCACCGAACGGCCCTCGAAATATCCCGACAAGCACATGATCCGCTGCCGCTGCGGCCATGTCTTCAAGTTCCAGCAGAAGACGGTCTACGCCGCGGGCGGCGAGCCGCGGCGTTAGTCCATCAAGCTGAAAGGGGCTTGTCTTGAGGTCGGTGCTCTTCGATGTGGATGGCGTCCTCGTCCATGGCTACACGGGGCAGACGGAGCGTCGCCGCCGATGGGACGAACACCTGCTTGCCGATCTCGGCATCGATCCGGCGGCATTCCGCGATCTCTTCATCAAGCAGGTCTTCGAGAAAGAGGTCCTGACGGGCCGCAAGGCGCTGCTTTCGGCTCTTGAAGAAGTCCTTCCGCAACTGGGCTTTCACGGCTCGCCCTTCGTCGTCGCCAGCTACTGGCTGGATCGCGACAGTCACCTGAACCGGCAATTGCTGGATGTCGTCCGCCGCCTTCGGCGGACGGGGCGGGCCCGCCTCTATGTCGCGACCAATCAGGAGCATCTGCGCGCGTTCCATCTCTGGAACAGGCACGGCTTCGAGAACCTGTTCGACGACATGTTTCACGCGGCCCGGTTCGGCGCGCTGAAGCCCGCGCGCGCCTTCTTCGAGCGCGCAGCGGAAATCCTCGGCCCCCAGGAGGAGCCACCCCTCTTCTTCGATGACTCGGAGGCGGTCGTGCGGGCGGCCAACGCCTTCGGATGGGAGGGCATTCTCTATCGCGAGCTCACGGACTGCACCGCTCACCCCTGGATTTCAAAAATCCTGTCGCAGTAATCCTGAGACGCGCGTCACCGCCAGGCCCGGACCGATACGGGCCCTACCCCCGCCCGACGAACGGCATGTTGGTCGCCATCACCGTCATGGTCAGCACGTTGGCATCGAGCGGCAGGCTGGCCATGTAGATGACCGCATCGGCGACATGACCGACCGACATGGTCGGCTCGGAGGCGATTTCGCCGTTGGCCTGCAGCACGCCGGCATTCATGCGGGAGGTCATGTCGGTCGCCGCGTTGCCGATATCGATCTGGCCGCAGGCGATGTCGTATTTGCGCCCGTCGAGCGCGGTCGACTTGGTAAGGCCGGTGATGGCGTGCTTCGTCGCGGTATAGGGGGCGGAGTTCGGGCGCGGCGCCGTCGCGGAGATCGAGCCGTTGTTGATGATGCGCCCGCCGCGAGGGGTCTGGTCCTTCATGATGCGGAAGGCCTGCTGGGTGCACAGGAAGGCGCCGGTGAGGTTCGCGGCGAGCACGCCCGACCATTCCTCGAAGGGAATGTCCTCCAGCAGCGCCGGCGAGACATTGGAGCCGGCATTGTTGACGAGAAGGTCGAGCCGGCCGAATTCCTGCTTCACCTCGGCAAAGACGGCCGCCACCTGCAAGGGATCGCCGACGTCGCAGGCGATGCCCCGCACGGGATTGCCCGTCGCCGCCGCGATCTCCCCCGCCGCCGCCTCCAGCACGGCAAGCCGCCGCCCGGTGATGACCACGGCATAGCCTTCGGCGCTGAGGGCGCGCGCGATCGCGAGCCCGATGCCCGTTCCGCCGCCCGTCACCAGTGCGATCCTGCCCTCGCCGGTCCTGCCCCATTGCGTCATGTCGGGTTCCTCCTCCAGAATCGATGCCATAGACCTCATGAGGACCTATCGCCCCGCATCGGGAAAGTCACCTCAAGACATGGGTAACCGCCCGGAACCAGAATACGCGGCTCCGGGCGGCAGCTCCATGATCATGACATGTCATTGGCGCAATACGCAGTACAAACCCGCGCCATAAGCTTACGATCAGGAGTGAAGCAGGACACATTCGCGGCGCTCGCTCATCGCCGCCAGCTCTTCACGGATGTGGATGTTACGCGCCTCGTCCATCGCCGCGGCGATGGTCTGGCTGATAACGCGAATGCTGTTTTCTGAAAGAAGCGGCGACCCGCCGCGGGATTCTGCTGCATGCAACTTGCAGAGTGCGCTGGCCAGCAGCCGCGCATATTCCTCCGGTTTGCGACCCATGTTCCCCACCAATTTCTGATTATGACCACATAAAACCACAATATTGGGCAGAAAGCCACAACTTTCTCACATTCTAATACAAAAAAGCAGCCGGAACCATGCCGACTGTTGCAAGCGGGAAACACTGGAAAACCGGGCTGTCCGGAAATGGGTCAGGCCTGCTGCCGCACCCCTCAGCCCCGTGCGGGAAACACGATCTCGGCCTCGAAACCGTCAGGCATGCCGGGGATGGGCGAGGTCAGGACGAGGCTCGCCTGCATCTGCCCGAGGAGCCGCTCGGCGATGGACAGGCCGAGGCCGGAACCGGCCGCAAGGGTCCTGCCGCGGGCGAAGCGCTTGCGCACGGCGGCAAGCTCCTCATCGCTCATGCGCGGGGCACCGTTGCGGATGCGCACATTGCCCGCCCCGGTTATGTGGATGTCCACCGGCGCATCGGCCCGCCCATGCAGGAGCGCGTTTTCGACGAGGTTGCGCAGCACGATGGCGAAGGCGTCGGCCGCGCCCTCTTGGAGGGCTGGCGCGGCAAGGTCGCTGGTGAGGCGGATGCGCCCGGCATCGGCCGAGGCGCGCTGGAAATCGGTGACGACGACGCCGACGACGGCAGCGACGTCGAAAGTGTTTTCCGTCATGCCGATGCCCGCCTCGGCGCGGGCGAGCTGCAGCAGCTTTTCCGTGAGCTTGGTCAGCTTCTGCAGCGAGGCCTCGATCTGCTGGGCGCGCGCGCGATCCGGCGCACCCTTCAGTTCAGACAGAAGAAGCTGCGTCTGCGCCAGCGCGCCGGCGAGCGGCGTTCGCAGCTCGTGGGCGCTGTTGGAGGTGAATTCGCGCTCGGCCGCCAGAACCGCGCGCAGGCGCGCAAGCAGCAGGTTGACCGAGCGGAGGATCGGCCGCAGCTCCTGCGGCAGGCCCCCCGCCTCGATGGCGGCGAGGTTGCCGCCGTCCTTCTCGCCGATCGCCGCGCGCAGCGTCTCGACCGGCGCCAGCACGCGGCGCACGATGAACCAGACGGCGGTGATGGTGACGGGCACGATGAGCAGCACCGGCAGGAGCAGGGCGAGCGAGCCCTCCCGCGTCGCCTCCCGCCGCTCCTTCGCCGAATCCTGCACCTGCACGAAGATCGTCTCGTCCAGCGTGGCGGCCGTGTAGATGCGCCCCTTGCGCCCTTCCCAGAAGCCGACCTTGAGCGGCGCGCCGAAAGGCTGGGCGGGCGCGGTGTGCGAATGCAGCAGCACCCTGCCCGTCTCGTCGCGCACCTGGTAGGTGAGGTATTCCTCCTCGGAGGGGCCGCGCGTCGCCTCGATGCGCTGCGGCACGTCCGGCTCGTCGCGGTGCTTCAGGTCGTCGACCACCAGCGGCACGAGGCGCTCGGCCGTCTCCTGCAGGGCGCTGTCGAAGATCTCGCCGAACTCGTCATGCATGACGAAGGCGCCGAAGCCGACGGCGACGAGCCAGAGCAGCGTGATCGTCGCCGTGATCCACAGCATGAGCTGGCCGGCAAGGCTTCGCATCCCTCTCATCGGCCGAGCCTGTAGCCGATGCCGCGCAGGGTTTCCACGCAGCCCTTTCCGAGCTTCTTGCGCAGCCGGCTCACATAGACCTCCACCGTGTTGCTCTCGATTTCCGAGCCGAAGGCGTAGAGCGCCTCCTCGATCTGCCCCTTGGAGACGATGGCGTCCGGCCGGGCGGCAAGCCGGGCCAGCACCGCCCATTCCCGGCTGGAAAGATCGACCGGCTCGCCCGCGCGCAGCACCCGGCGGTCGGCGAGCTGGATCGTCAGCGGCCCCGCCTCCACCACCGGAACGGCCGTGCCCGCATAGCGCCGGGCGACGGCCAGCATGCGCGCGTTGAGCTCGCCGAGATTGAAGGGCTTGACGAGATAGTCGTCCGCCCCGCTGTTCAGCCCCTCGATGCGGTCGGAGATCTGGTCATGCGCGGTCAGGATGATGACGGGCGTGACGGCGCCGGCGCGACGCAGGTCCGTCAGCAGCGAAATCCCGCTGCCGTCGGGAAGGCGCAGGTCGAGCAGGATGAGGTCGTAGTCGATGGTGTCCGTCGCCGTGCGGCCGTCGTCCAGCGTCTGCATCCAGTCCACGGCATGGCCGAGCCCGGCCACATAGTCCCGCACCGCCTCGCCCAGAACGGCATCGTCCTCGATCAGCAGAACTCTCAAGCGCCCGGCTCTCCGCATCGCGGCGGCGCATTCACCGCCGCCGCCTTCCGAATCCGGACGATACATGGGCGGGAGCCGTCTTGCCATGCCCGCCGTTCAGGATGTCGCGCCCTCGCGGCAGCCGGAGACGATGTCGAGGGACGGATCGCGCACCTGCGTTTCCACCCGCATCATGCCGAGCACGGTATGGAAGAGGTTGTCGTGCGATTGCGGCTCCTGGGTCTTGCCTTCCAGGCACGCCGCCGAATAGGCCGCCTTCTCCCCCTTGCCGAGCCACAGCACGAAGGGCACGTGGGTCTGCTGGCTGGGCGCGATCATGTAGGGCGCGCCATGCAGGTAGAGGCCGAGCTCGCCGAGCGATTCGCCATGGTCGGACATGTAGAGCATGGAGACGTCGAGGCGGTCCTCCTGCTTCTGCAGCCGGTCGATCACGCTTGCAAGGATATGGTCGGTATAGGCGATCGTGTTGTCATAGGCGTTGACGATCTCCTCCTTGGTACAGTCGGAGAATTCGGCGCTGCGGCATTCCGGCTGGAAGCGGCGGAACGCTTCCGGATAGCGCTGGTAATAGGCCGGGCCATGGCTGCCGATCTGGTGCAGCACCAGCACGGTATCCCTGTTCACCGAGCCGATCCAGCCGTCCAGCGCGTCGATCAGCACCTGGTCCTGGCATTCGCCGCCCGAGCAATAGGCCGGGTTGCCGCTGTCGATCAGCGAGTGCACCTTCAGAAGCCTGGCGATCCCCTTGTCGCCGGTATTGTTGTCCCACCATTCGACGTGGATGCCGGCATGGGAGAGCACCCAGAGCAGGCTCTGCGTCGCGAGCCCCTTGCGGTGCGTATATTCGGAGCGGGTATAGACGGAGAACATGCAGGGCAGCGAGACGGCGGTCGCCGTGCCGCAGCTCGTCGTGTCGGGGAAGTAGAGGATGTCCTTCTTCGCCAGTTCCGGATTGGTGTCGCGCCCGTAGCCGCCGAGCGAGAAATTGTCGGCGCGCGCGGTCTCGCCGGCAACGACGATCATCAAGCGCGGCTTGCGCTGGCCGACCGGCGCATCGCTCACATGCGCATCCTCGCCGAGCGGCGCGGCCACCACGTTCACGTCGCCGGACTGGCCGATGACGAACTGGACCGCTGTGACCACCGGCACGAAGGGATTGAGCGATTCGAACCAGTCGTGATGCGCCCGGACGGCGGCGGCATAGACGCGGGCGTGGGAGAGCCCGGCGACGAGCGCGACGACCAGCGCCGGCACGATGACGGCAAGGTTGCCCCGCACCTTGCCGAAGAAGGCGCGGTGGCGGACCTTCACCCAGACGAGAAGGAGCGAGGGCAGCACGCCATAGGCCAGCATGTGGATGACGAAGCCGGGCGTGATCAGATGGCCGGCTTCCGCACTGTTCGTCTCGGCCGCGTTGCGGATCATCTCGATGTCGATGACGACGCCGAAGCGGTCCATGAACCAGGCCCCCGCGGCGCTTGCGAGGATGAGCGCGATGAAGAGCGGCTTCATCACATATTTCAGCGAAACGGCGACGCAGAGCGCGACATAGAGGCAGGCGACGCCGAGGGCGATCGACGCGAAGGTGGTCGGCCGCCCTTCCAGATAGAGCCAGCCCTTCGACCAGAAGCTCCAGTTCGTGAGTGCCAGAAGATAAAGCGCCGTCAGGAGGCTGACGGTAACGCTGCCAAGTTCGGGCCGCCAGAGGGAGGGGCGGCCGGTTCCTTCGCGCATGAATGGTCCTTTCACGTCAAATCGGGCGAGGTCGCGCACGGCCCGCCGTTCGCCCCCCCTGCTCCGCGAAGCTGACAGCCGCCTGAACGCTTCCGGACGCGTTCAGCCCGCTGTCAGCTTCGCGCGGGATAAAACGGCACCGGAATGCGAGGTGATGCTTGAAACCGAGACTGCCCTATCCCGGCGCGCTGTTCGTCGGCGCCCTGGTCTTCCTGGTCCTGGCCATCCCGCTCGCCCAGACCCAGTTCGCACGCTCGCACAGCGAGGACCTGCACCGGGCCTTCGCCTGGCGGAGCGAGTGACGGTCGGGAACGATGCGGGGTGGGAGGACTGACTGGCCTTAAAATCCGATTGCATTTTGCAAGCAGATTTGCGACAAAGGCGTGGCAAACGGGAGGTTGCCATGAAGCCGGTTCTCTATGCTCATCCCTTTTCGAGCTACTGCCAGAAGGCGCTGACGGCGCTTTATGAAAACGGCACGGATTTCGAGTATCGCATGCTCGACCATACCCAGCCGGAAACGCTTGCCGATTTTGAGGCGCGCTGGCCGATCAAGCGGTTCCCCATCCTCGTCGACGGCGAGCGCACGATCGTCGAAGCGACCATCGTCATCGAATATCTGGGACTGCACTATCCGGGCCCGGTGAAGCTCATCCCGGACGATCCGGACGCGGCGATCGAGGTACGCATGCTCGACCGCTTCTTCGACAATTACATCTCGACGCCGCAGCAGAAGATCGTCTTCAACGCCATGCGCTCCGAAGCGGAGCGCGACCCCTACGGCGTCGAGGAGGCGCGGCGGATGCTGGAGCGCGCCTATGCCTGGCTCGACCGGCACATGGAGGGCCGCAAATGGGCCGCGGGCGAGGCCTTCACGCTCGCCGATTGCGGCGCCGGCCCCTTCCTCTTCTACGCCGACTGGACCCACGCCATCGATCCGGGTTTCCGCAACGTGCATGCCTATCGCCGGCGGCTGCTCGAACGCCCCGCCTTCGCCCGCGCGGTCGATGAAGGAAGGCCCTATCGGAAATTCTTCCCGCTCGGCGCGCCGGACCGCGATTAGGCCCATCGACCGGAAGCGCGGAAAAGCGCCGTTTTCAGGCCGCCCCTACCCCTTCGGGCAGTGCCGGCGCTCCGCCGGCTTCGCCTTCCGCGCGACGCCGGTCACGACAAGCGCGGAAGGGCCCTTTGCCTGCCGCACGATATGGCCGCGCAGCACGAGGCGGCCATAGTAGAGCGCATCCGTCTCGCGGATGCGCCGCTGGTCAGCCTCCGAAAGCCTGCCGATATCCGGAGACGTCCCCTTCCACAGCTTGCCGGTCGCAAGATCGCGCACCGTCGTGGAAGGGCATGGCGCCTTGAAGCAGCGCAGGCCGTTGTCGCAGGCGACATAGGCGCCGTCCCTCGCAGCGGACTGCGAGGTCGCGGCAAGGAGCAGGCAGACAGCGAGAGCGGGAATCCTTGGGCGCATGCGGCATTCTCCCTGATGAGCCCGGCCAGTCTATGCCCTTCCCGGCAAAGGACAAACCCCGGCAATACACCCTCCTCCGTCATCCTCGGGCCTGAACCGAAGATCCATCCGCACCCGGGGCGTGGATGGTCGGGTCAAACCCGACCATGACGGAGGAGGAGTTGGAGGCGCTTCAAACAGAAAGACCCCGGCGCCTTCCGGTGCCGGGGTCGATCTCAGAACGCGCAATCCCTACTTCAGCCTGGCGCTGACGGCCTCGATGCCGGCGCGGGCGCATTCGTCGTCGATATCGCCGCTCGGTGCACCGCCGACGCCGATGGCGCCGATGGTTTCCTCACCGGCCTTGACCGGAACGCCGCCGGCGAGGACGAGGAAGCCCTCGATGGAAACGAGCTGCGCGGCCGCCGGGTTCTTGCCGACATTCTCGGCGATCGTCTGGGTCGGCGTGCGCATGGAAGCGGCGGTGAAGGCCTTGCGGATCGCGCTGTCGACGGTATGCGGGCCGGCGCGGTCCGCGCGCAGGACGGCGCGGGTGATGCCGGCGCGGTCGACGACGGCGACCGAGACGTTGAACTTCTTGGCGGCGCAGGCCTTCACGGCGGCGTCGGCGGCTTCGACGGCGATGTCGAGCGGCATGTTGCGCTCGGTGAGCACGTCGGCATTGGCGGCGCCGGCAAGGGCGAGAGCGGCGAAGGCGGTGGCAAAGAATGTCTTCATGTCTGTCTCCATCTGGGGCCGCCCGGTCTCATCGGCGGCGACGGCCCTCTTTTCGGAGATTTCCGCGTCTTGCGGTATCGGTGGACGGACGGAGCGGGGTCCGTAGGACTACGGAGTCTGCCCGATCATCGCGAAGCGCGCGAATTCGGCGACCGAGGTCGTGCCGAGCTTCTGGGCGATGTTCGCGCGGTGCGTATCGACCGTGCGCGGCGAGAGCTCAAGGCTTTCGGCGATCTCGCGCGTCGACCAGCCGCGCCCCACCATGTCGAGCACCTCGCGCTCGCGCTCGGTCAGCAGCGCCACCAGCTTTGCAGCTTCCGCCCGCTCGGCGCGGGTGTCGAGCGCGGCTGAGGCCTGTTGCAGCGCCTCGACCAGCACCTGCTCGTCGATCGGCTTGGTGAGGAAATCCACCACGCCAGCCTTGAAGGCGCGCCGGCAGGCATGCACGTCGCCATGGCCGGTGCAGATGATGGTCGGCCAGTCGCAGCCGATGGCCGCGAGCTTCTCGTGCAGTTGCAAGCCGGTGATGGCGGGCATGCGCAGGTCGAGCAAAAGCACACCGGGCTTGAGTTTTGGCGCCCGCGCCAGGAAGGCGGTCGGGTCGCCGAAGGTCTCGATGCGGATGCCATAGGTGCCGAGCAGCAGCGAAAGGGCGCTGCGCACCCCCTCGTCGTCATCGACCAGATAGACCGGCGCCATCGTCATTCCGCGGCTTCCTCCCGTTCCCGCATGCCGCGCGCGCCCGGCAGGCGCACGGTGAAGACCGCCCCGCCCTCCGCGCCGTTTTCCGCGGAAATGCTGCCGTCGAAGCGCTCGACGATGCTCTCGCAGAGGCTGAGGCCGAGCCCCATGCCGTCCGGCTTGCTGGAAAAGAACGGCTCGAACAGGCGCGGCAGGATCTCGGGCGCAATGCCGGCGCCGTTGTCGCGGACGGTGATGGCATGGCCCGCACCCTCCGGCGCCAGCACCACGGCGACCCTGCCGTCGGCCCTGCCCGCCTGTTCCACCGCGTCGGCGGCATTGCGGATGAGGTTGTGGATGACCTGCTCGATCTCCACCGGATCGACCCGCGCCGGCGCGGGCGCATCGGGAAGGTCGACGGCAAGGGTAATGCCGCGCCGGTCGAGGTCGATGCGCGAGAGCGCGACGATATCGGCGACGTGGCGGGCAAGGTCGTGCACCCCGGCCTCCACCGCGCTCCTGCCGACATAGGCGCGCAGCCGGACGAGGATATCCGCCGCGCGTTTGGCTTGCTGCACATTGGCGGCGAGCACGGTGTCGATGGGCGAATCCGAAAGACCGTTCGCCGCCGCGATGCGCCGGCCGGCCTGGCTCTGGCTGAGCAGCGCCGTCAGCGGCTGGGTCAGCTCGTGGGCGATGCCCGAGGCCATCTCGCCCATGCTGTTGATGCGCAGCGCATGGGCAAGCTTCGTCTCGTGCTGGCGCAGCGCCTCGCGCCGGGAGGCCGCGTCCGCCGCCTCGCGCGCCAGCGCCGCCTCCTGCCGGTGCCGCAGGAGCGAGCGCACCAGCGCGAGCCCGGCGAGCGACAGGGCCGCAAAGAGCGCGAAGGGCAGCGGCGGCACGAGCTGCGCCGGCGTGACGTTCCTTTGCAGGGAAAGCCGCAGCGGCTGGGTGTCGCTGACGATCGGCGCCTCGAAGGCGACGGTTCGGGAGAAGGGCGCGGCGGCGGGCGGCTTCGCCCCCGTCTCCAGCAGCGGCCCCTGCGCCGTCGAAAGCGTCAGCACCGCCCAGCGCGGCAGCTCCTCGCCCTCGACGAGCTTCGCCCCGTCGATGTCGAGGCTGACGGCCATGGCTTTGTTCATCCGCTTCATCAGCCGGTAATGGCCGGGCCGGCCGTCCGGCCCATAGATCGCCTTGCCGGCCGCCAGACCTTCGACAGCCTTCGAGACCACTGCCGGATCGGCGGTGGAGCCGCCGGCCGACCGCGCCGAACTCACCACGCTCGCCTCCCCGCCCGCCGAAAGGCGCACGAGATCGATGGCGACGATGCGCGGATAGAAGCGCAGGATCGATCCCGCCACGAGGTCGAAATCCTCCGACGGCTGCGCCTGCGCTAGGCCGAGGGCACTGAGGCTCGTCAGATGCGCATCGTGCTGGGCGACGCGCTGCGAGATCGTCCGTTGCAGGGCGCGGCCGCTTTCCGAGACCTCCTGCTCCAGCGCTCGCCGATGGCTTTCGGCCGAATAGACGCCGAAGGCCGCGACGACCAGCAGCCAACCGCCGATAAGGGCGGCCGGGGAACGGAGAAAGGTCAGGCGTCGAGGCATGCGGATTGAAGCCGGCTCAGGGATCGGGAGGGGCATCATATGGCTTCCCGCTCGCCTTGGCGATCCGCAGCATCACGGATGCCGCAGCACCGGCAGCGAGAGCGGCGCGAGCGCGGCGAGCGGCCGGCCGCGCGGATCGTTTACCTGGAGGCGGCGCACCGCGAAATCCTGCACCGCCTGCAATTCCGCGAGCGCCCCGTCGTAGTCGACCCGCGTCGGCCGGTCGTTCTGCATGACGCAGGCCCCGTCGACATAGACAGCGGCGACGGCGCGCTCGGCGGCGCAATGGAGGAGATTGCGCAGCGGATCATGGACCGGCTGCATGCCGGGATGGTTCAGATCGACGAGTGAGAAATCCGCCTTCGCGCCCTTTTCGATGCGGCCGATATCGCTGCGGCCGAGGGCCTTCGCCCCGGCCAGCGTCGCGACGTCGAGGATATCGGCGGACGAGACGTCGAAGACCGAGCCGGCGGCGATGCGGGCGTTGATCAGCGCCGTGCGCATCTCCTCCAGCATGTTGAAGGGATAGCTGTCGGTGCCGAGCGCGACATTTACGCCGCTGCGGCGATAGCGGCCGACCGATTGCAGCACCATGCCGCTGCGCGCGAAGGTGACGGGGCAATGGGCGACGCTCGTGCCGCTGGCGGCAAGGCGCCCGAGGTCGTCCGCCGTGCGCTGGCGCGTCCAGCCGTGGCTGTCGACGAAGATGCAATGGCCGAGGATGAGGTCCGGGCCGAGAAGCCCGAGGCTTTCGAGATATTGCACGGCGGTGAGGCCGTGGCGGCGCAGAAGCTCCTCGTGTTCGGCCATGGTCTGGGCGGCATGGATGGTGATCGGCACCTTGCGGCCGCGCGCCGCCTCCGCCGCCTCTTGCAGCAATTCGGGCGAGCAGGTCTCGACCTGCGCCGGGGCAACGATGCCGCCGAGCCGGCCGGAGGGATGCGCCTCGGCCGCATCGACCGTCTCCAGCGCCCGCGCGAAGGCCTCACGCCCCCGCGCCGCGTCCCAGCGGAAATCGAGGCGGTGGCTGCACTCCACATGCCACGCCGCCTCGCGGAAGCCGGGGGCGACATAGGCGCGCGCGCCGCTTTCCGCCAGCGTCGGCAGCCAGCAATCGTGCGGGCCGGCAATGTCGACGAAGGTGGTGACGCCGCTGCGCAGGAGGTCGCCGAGCATGACGGTGAGCGCCGCCTTCACCGCGTCGTCGCTGATCTCGATCAGCGTCGAATATTCATACATCGCCTGCCCCCAGAGGGCGGCCGTCCCCTGGTCCTCGAAGAGGCTTTTGGAGATCGGTTCCTCGCCGGAATGGCAATGCACGTTGACGAGGCCGGGCAGCACCATGCGGTCGCGGCCGGGGATTTCCTGCCCGAACGGCCCCTCGTAGCGCCCGCCGACATGGAGGAAGCCAGTCTCGTCGAAGGCGACGTCGGCGTTTTCGAGATAGGCGTGGCCGCCCGCCGCCGCATCGTGGGCGACGACGGTGCGGGCGTTGCGGATGACGGTGACGGCGCTAGGCATGGGTCGTCCTGAAATGCTTTTCGAGGAAGCGGCTATAGGCGCCCATCACGGCGCTGAAGGTGAAGTAGACGGCGGCGGCGACGAGATAGCCTTCCAGCACCGCGATGCCCTGCCATTCCGGATCGCGGATGGCGGAGCGGACGGTGTCGAGGAAATCGACGAGGCCGACGATGGTGACGAGCGTCGTGTCCTGGAAGAAGCCGATGAAGAGGCCGACCATCGGCGGAATGACCTTCTTCAGCGCCTGCGGTAGCACGATCTTGCGCATGACCTGCCAGTAATGCAGGCCAAGCGAGGAACCCGCCTCGTGCTGGCCGGCCGGCACGTCCTGCAACCCGCCGCGCACGATCTCGGCGATATAGGCGGAAGCGAAGAGGATGATCGCCACCTGCGCGCGCACCAGCTTGTCGATGGTCACGCCATCCGGCATGAAGAGCGGCAGCATGACCGTCGCCATGAAGAGGATGCTGATCAGCGGCACGCCGCGCACGATCTCGATGAAGCCGACGGCCAGCACCCGGATCGCCGGCAGCTTCGAGGCGCGCGCCAGCGCCAGCACGATGCCGAGCGGCATGGCGAGCGTCAGCCCGACGAAGGAGAGCGTGAAGGAGAGCGGCAGGCCGCCCCAGCTCGTCGTCGGCACCGGCGTCAGGCCGAAGACGCCGCCGGCCATCAGGAAATAGAGCACCGGCAGGACGACGACGATCCAGGCGAGGAGCAATCCCCGGCTCCAGAAGCGCGGCATCATGGAAAAGCCGAAGGCCGCAAAGAGCAGCAGCAGCGCCGTCATCGGCCGCCACTGCTCCTCGTAAGGGTAGAAGCCGAACAGCATGTAGCGCAGCTTCTGCGTAACGAACGGCCAGCAGGCGCCGCTGACCGCCTTGCAGGTCTGCCCGTCGCCGGAGAAGGCTGCGTCGAGCACCAGCCAGCCGAAGGCGAGCTTGATGACGAAGAGGATGGCGGCGATGGAAAGAAGGCTGACCAGCGTGTTGCCGGGCGTGCCGAAATAGGCGGAGAATTTCCCAAGGCGCGCGGCGACAGGCGCCGGCTGCGGCGGAGCGAGGACAAGGGCTTCAACGTCGGCCATCTCAGCGCTCCTTCAGCGCGACATGCGCATTGTGCCAGTTCATCAGAAGCGAGATGGCGATCGACAGCGCCAGATAGACGCCCATGAAGATCGCGATCGTCTCCATCGCCTGGCCGGTCTGGTTCATCACGATATTGGAGACCGTGACGAGATCCGGAAAGCCGATGGCGATGGCCAGCGAGCTGTTCTTGAACACGGTGAGATAGGTGTTGGTGAGCGGCGGGATGATGATGCGCAGCGCCTGCGGCAGCACCACGAGCCGCATGGTCCTGCCGCGCACAAGGCCGAGCGCGGCCGCCGCCTCCCACTGCCCCTTGTCGACGGCCTGGATGCCGGCACGCACGATCTCGGCGACATTGGCCGAGACGCTGAGCGCAAGGCCGAAGAGCAGCGCCACGAATTCCGGCCGCACATGCAGCCCCCCCGTCAGGCGGAACTTGCCGACGGTCGGGAAATCCCAGTCGAGGGCGACGCCGCCCGCAAGCCACAGCAGGAGCGCGGGGCCGACAAGCGCGGCGAGCGCGAGGAGGCCGCCATGGTTCGACCGGCCGGTGGCGACCCGCTTCTTCGTCGCCACCCTGCGGACGACGAGCGCCGCCGCCGCGCCGCCGACGAGGCAGGCGAGAAGCGCAAGGCCGCCGCTTTCCACGAAGGCCGCCGGCACGACGAGGCCGCTATTGGAAAGATAGACGCCCGGCAGGAGGTTCAGCGCCTGCTTGACCGGCGGCAGGATGAGGATGATCAGCGAATACCAGAGGAAGAGGTAGAGCAGCAGCGGCACGTTGCGCAGCAGCTCGACATAGACGAGCGCCAGGCGCGCCAGAAGCGGATTGCGCGACATGCGCGCGATGCCGACGGCAAGGCCGAGAATGGTGCCGAAAATGGCCGCGAGCACCGAGACCTTCACCGTATTGGCGATGCCGACGAGGATCGCCCGGCCGACCGTATCGGTGGGCTCGAAGGCGATGGCCGCCTCGGTGATGACGAAGCCGGCCGGCCGCGTCAGGAAGTCGAAGCCCGTCGCGATGTTCTGCTTGGCGAGGTTGCCGCTCGCGGTGGAAAACAGGGTCCAGCCGACAAGAGCCACGAAGCCGATCGCGACGACCTGATAAAAATAGGCGCGAAAGCGCATGTCATGCAGGAAAGCCATGAAACCTCGCCGCCCATATCGGGAAAGAGGGGGCGCACGCACCGCCATGCGTGCGCCCTGGAAGATCGCTTCGAGAAGCGATCAGCGGATCGGCGGGGAATAGATCAGGCCGCCGGCGGTCCACTGCGCGTTCGGGCCGCGCGTCAGGCCGAGCCTGGTGCCCTCGCCCACGTTGCGCTCGAAGATCTCGCCGTAATTGCCGACACTCTTGATGATGTTGTAGCCCCACTTGTCGTCGAGGCCGAGCATCTTGCCGAGCTCTTCCGTCGCGCCCAGCATGCGCTGCACGTCCGGGTCCTCGCTCTTCAGCTTCTCGTCGACATTCGCCTGGGTGATGCCCTTCTCCTCGGCGGCCATCAGCATCCAGACGGACCAGGAGACGATGTCGCCCCAGTTGGAATCGTTCTGGCGGAAGGCCGGCGCGAGCGGCTCCTTGGAGATCGTTTCCGGCAGGACGATATAGTCGTCCGGATTGTTGGCGACGGCGCGGATCGAGGCGAGGTCCGAACGGTCCGAGGTGATCGCCTCGCAGCGGCCGGAATAGAAGGCGGCGCGGTTCTCGTCCGGGCTTTCGAACACGACGAGCTCGAACTTGCCCTTGATGGCGGCGAAGAAGTCGGAAATGTTCTGCGCGGTCGTGGTGCCCGGCAGCGTGCAGATCGCCGCTTCCGTCAGTTCCTTGGCGCTGGTGACGCCGAGCGACTTGGGCACCATCAGGCCCTGGCCGTCATAGAAGACCGTCGGGCCGAAATCGAGGCCGAGCGAGGCGTCGCGCGAGAAGGTGTGCGTCGTCTGGCGCGAGAGCACGTCGATCTCGCCGGACTGCAAAGCCTGGAAGCGCGTGTTGATGTTGGTCGGAACGAACTCGACCTTCTCGCCGTCACCGAAGACGGCCGCGGCGATCGAGCGGCAGATATCGACGTCGAAGCCCTGCATGCGGCCCTTGTCGTCGGGCGCGGCGAAACCCGGCACCGTCAGCGAGACGCCGCAGATGAGCTTGCCGCGCGCCTTGACGGTTTCCAGCGTGCCGGCGGCCGAGGCCTGGCCGGCCATCGCGAGCCCGAGCGCGGCGGCGCAGATCGAAAGAAGTGCCTGCTTCATGCTTCCCCTCCCATGGGTGTTGTTGGATGCGGTAGCGAACCGCCCTCCAGCAGCCGCCACCTCATCGCGATCCTTCAGACCGCAATTATTGTGTACAATGTAAAAATAATATCATCAACACTTCACGCCAAACCATGTCGACAATCGGGCTAAATTGCCGATGTACAATGGTCATGAAGCCATGTATGATCGGCATCAACCACGTATCAGCGCCGTTTCCGTTAGGATTTCGGTCGCAAACGACTTGCCAGCGGCCAAAAAGGCTGCTGAAAAATACGATTTATCGGGTATCGACGCATACAATCTGCGTCGGACATCTTTTGCGGCCAACGGCCCGCCGGATGCGGTTGCGCGGCCATGATGCCCATCTCGGATTTCTCCCGGAAGCGGGGTCGGAAGCGCGAATGCTCCGGCCCCGTCTCTGTTTGCGCGCACCCGGAAGAGGCGTCGGCCCATGGAACCGATCCTCCCCAACCTTTCCATTTCCGCCACGGAACAATCGCCGCCGTTGCCGGTTCCCTCACCGTCAATGACGATTAGGCGTGATTGCAGATGCCCGACCAATCCAAGCTCTTTCCCGACCATCGAAGGCTGTCGGGGGAACGCTATACGGTGGAATCGTTCCGCGCGGCCTATGAGCTGACGCGGGAGGAGGCCCAGCGTCTCTTCGACAAGTTCGGCCCCTCAAAAAGGGAGCTCGACCTTCTCATGCGCGCCCGCCGGAACCCCGCGCAGTTCCTGAACTTCTGAAGGAGGCGATCATGACGATCGACAAACCGCAACCCGGCCCGCCCGGCACGACGGACCAGTCGCCCCGCTGGGAAGGCCCCGAAGCCACCCGCCCCCGCGGCTACATGCCCGCCAAGGACGATCCGGATCGCGACCGCGACGCCGCCGGCGAGACGAATGCCGACCCCTCGCGCGAAAAGCTGCGCGATGCCGGCAAGACCGCGGACGACGAGCCGGAAGACGAGGAAAGCAGGATCCGGCGCGAGCAGGCGACCAACCCCGCCCTCATGCCGATCGGCGATCCGGCTGGAGCCGCCTAGGCACGCAGCTTTGTGAGAAACCTTTCCCCATCGAACCCGCCGCATCTGCGGCGGGTTCCTGCATTCCGGCTCACGCCGCCGCCAGCGCCTCGCGCGCCTTCACCGCTGGCCGGAACGTCATCGCGATCAGGAAGGCGCCGAGGCCGATGCCCCAGGAGCCGACATAGAGCCAGGTGTAGCTGGCGAAGGTGTCGTAGATCATCCCGCCCGCGACCGGCCCCAGCGCCATGCCGAGGCTGCCGGCCATGGCCGTGCCGCCGATCACCGTTCCCATCAGGCGCAGCGGGAAGTTCTCGCGCGCGATCACCGCATAGAGCGGCATGACGCCCGCATAGATGAAGCCGAAGAGGCCGGCGACGAGGTAGAACGAGAAAAGCCCACCGGTGAAGACATAGCCGAGCGCCCCGAAGGCCTGCGCGAACAGTCCCGCAACGAGGACATGCTTGGCGCCGAACCGGTCGCCGAGAAGGCCGAAGACGACGCGGCCGCCCATGCCGGCCAGCCCCTCGACGCTGTAGATCGTGACGGCCGCGATCATCGGGATGCCGCAGGTGATGGCATAGCTCACCGTATGGAAGATCGGCCCGGAATGGGTGGCGCAGCAGAAGAAATTCGTCAGGCACAGGATGATGAATTGCGGCGAGCGCAGCACCTCGCCCGTCGTCATGCCCTCCTGCGGCGCGTCGGCGGCAGGCGTCGCGGCCCCAGCCTCCAGCGCCGGCGGCCGACGGATCAGAAGCGAGACGGGGATCATCACCACGGCGACGACCAGAGCGATGATCTGCATGGAGGTGCGCCAGCTATGCATGGAAACGAGCCAGGCCGCGAAGGGCGACATGGTCATGGGCGCCATGCCCATGCCCGCCGAGACCAGCGAGACGGCAAAGCTGCGATGCGTGTCGAACCAGCCGGTGACGCAGGCCATCATCGGCGCGAAGACGGCGGCCGCCGCCACCCCCACCACCAGCCCGAAGGTGAACTGGAAGGCGACGAGCGAGGCGGCGACGCTCGCCGCCGCGAGGCTTGCCGCCAGCAGCACCGAGCCCGTCAGCACCACGGGCCGCGGCCCCCAGCGGTCGGAAAGCCCGCCCCAGAACATGCTGGCGAAGGCCATGGCGAGGAAGCCGATGGTCATGGCGGTGGAAATGCCCGTCACCGACCAGCCGGTATCCTTCGAGATCGGCAGCAGGAAGACGGGCAGCGAGAACATGGCGCCGATGGCGATGCAGCCGAGCAGGCCGCCCGCCGCGACGATCACCCAGCGATAATGCGTATGGATCATGGTCATCTCCTTCTGGACCGACCGGCGGGCCATGGCCGCGCCGCATCGTTTCGTCCACCCGGATGAAAGACGCCGGCCGAGGGGCCTTCCCGACATCGCGCGCGAAGAATTCCACGATGATGCCGAAGGCGCCCGTCCGCAAGGTGCCTTGCGGCGGCATTTTCCGCCGGATGGGCTTGAACCCGGCCGGCAAAACGCCTTTCCTCCGGATCGACACGGCAAGACTAGGCGCCGGCAGCCCCGCAGCGGGAGTGACAAATGTGACGGGAATCGCATGGACTCGATGATCATTGCCGCCGCGCGGGCACTGGCCGGGGGCGATCCGCTCGGCGCGCTCGATCGCGTGGCGCTGCGCGACGACGCCCCGGCGCTGGCGCTCCGCGGCATCGCCATGGCCCAGCTCGGCGACCTCGACCGGGCGAAGGCCCTGTTGAAGAGCGCCGCCCGCGCCTTCGGCCCGCGCGAGACGGTGGCGCGGGCGCGCTGCATCGTCGCCGAGGCGGAAGTCGCCCTCGCTGCACGCGACCTCGCCTGGCCGGTCAAGGCGCTTGCCGCCGCCGGCGCGACGCTTCATGCCCATGGCGAACGCCTCAACGCCGCCCATGCCGAAACCCTCGCCATCCGCCGCCTGCTGCTGATCGGCCGGCTCGACGAAGCCGCCGCCCTGCTGGCGAAGCGGGATGCCGCCGCCCTGCCCCCGCCGCTGCGCGCCACGCACGAGCTGGCCGCCGCCGGCATAGCCATCCGCCGGCTGCACACCCGGGAGGCCCGAGAGGCGTTCACCCGCGCCGCCGAGGCCGCCCGGCAGGCCGGTATCCCCGCCCTGATCCGCGAGATCGAGGACGCGGCCGCGGTGCTGCAAAGCCCCGCCGCCCGCCTCATCGCCGGAGGGGTGCAGCGGCCGCTGCTGCCGGAGGACGTGGAAGCCCTCTTCAAGACCGGTACCCTCGTCGTCGATGCCTGCCGGCATGTGGCCCGCTGCGGCGAAAGGATCGTCCCGCTCGCCACGCGGCCCATCCTCTTTTCCCTGCTGCGCACGCTGGCGGAAGCCTTTCCGCGGGATGCGAGCCGGGAGGCCCTGCTGCTGCACGCCTTCCGCGCCCGGCATGCCGATGAATCCCACCGCGCCCGCCTGCGCGTGGAAATGGGCCGGCTGCGCGCCGAACTCGCCCCTTTGGCGGCGATCAACGCGACATCGGCCGGCTTCGTGCTCGCCCCGCATGAGAATCGCGCGGTCGCCGTGCTCGCTCCGCCGCTGGACGAGCCGCATGCCGACATGCTGGCGCTTTTCGCCGATGGCGAGGCGTGGTCGAGTTCGGCGCTCGCCATCGCGCTCGGCGCCAGCGCCCGCACGGTGCAGCGGGCGCTAGAGGCGCTTTCCGCCGCCGGCAGGGTGCAACCGATCGGGCGCGGCCGCGCCCGGCGCTGGCTGATGCCGACGCCGGGCGCTTTCTCGACACTCTTGTTACTCCCCGGTCCCCTGCCGGGCGATTAGGATCGGTCGACCAACGATCCGGAGGAGACGACGATGACCAGGAGCGAAGCAGAGATCATCCGCGAATACGGCCCCTTTTCCGGCGTGGAACAGGTCCATGGCGTGACCTATGACGGCACGAACCTCTGGTTCGCCTCCGATGGAGGCGTCAAGGCCGTCGATCCCGAAGACGGCAGGGTGCTGCGTACCATCGACATGGCCGCCCATGCCGGCACAGCCTATGACGGCCGCCACCTCTTCCAGATCTCCGAGGACCGGATCCACAGGATCGACCCCGAAAGCGGCAAGGTGCTCGCCACCATTCCCGCGCCCGGCAACGGCGGCGATTCCGGCCTCACCTGGGCGGAGGGCTCGCTGTGGGTCGGCGAATATCGCAGCCGGCAGATCCACCAGATCGATCCGGAAACCGGCGCGGTCATCCGCGTCATCCGGAGCAACCGCATGGTGACGGGCGTCACCTGGATGGACGGGGAACTCTGGCACGGCACCTGGGAGGGAGACGAAAGCGACCTTCGCCATATCGATCCCGAAACCGGCGCCGTGCTCGACACGATCGTCATGCCCGCCGGCACGGGCGTTTCCGGCCTTGAATCCGACGGGGCGGACCGCTTCTTCTGCGGCGGCGGGCGAAGCGGCACGATCCGCACCGTCCGCCGGCCGCGGGACAACCGTTAAAGCCCGTGGGTGCCGTCGTAGCCGTTGACCGGCGGCGGCGCCCAGCCCTTCGGCAGGCCCTTTGCCTTGTAGACCTCGACCACCATCGGATGGCAGGCCGCCGTATCGGAGGAATGCTCCGACGAGCAATCCCCGCCCGGGCAGGCCGACATGCAGCCGAGAAGATCGATCTCCGCGAAGAATTCCAGATAGTCGCCCGGACGCACCGGGCTCGCCTTCATGAAATACTGCCCGGTGTCGCGCGTGAAGCCGGTGCACATGAAGACGTTCAGCACGTCGTGCACGTAGCCTTCCGCCTCGCGCGGCGCCATGCCGGTCTTCTGCGCGAAGGCGCGCGTCAGGTTGGAATGGCAGCAATGATGATACTGGCCGCCGTGGCTGAGCAGGTTGTGCGTATAGGGATCGCAGCGCGTGCCGATCACGTCATGCACCGCGCCGCCGAATTCGTCGAAGCCGTACCAGTCCAGCGTGTCGTGGGTGATGGTGGCGATGGGGCGCAGATAGGGGAAGTTGGAGAAGAGCTGGTCGCCGAGCCCGACATGAGTGCCGTTCAGCGCCCGCGTCTTGCCGGTATAGAGCCGTTCCTTCAGGTCGTTGGCATTGAAGAGGTTGAGGTCGCCAACCTGCGGCCCCTCGCTGCAGACGATACGGCAGAAATGCCCCGCTGGCACCGACCACGTCGCCGCCTCGCGCGGCGGCACGACGATGGTCTCGACCAGCTCCAGGTCGTCGCGCAGCGCGCGATAGGCCGAAAGATCCGGCCGCGGCAGGCTCTCCACCGGATAACACACCACCGGCCTCACCGCCTTGCGCGCCGCCGCATCCACAGGAGCCGCCGTAATCGGACTGGGCTTCATGACATCCTCCTCCTCGGCAGGCACCGCCTGGACGCCCGCTTCAACTTTGTTGAATAACCTTATTATGATTGTTCAACAGAAAGCAATCGAAACAGCGACGCGGCATGTCGGATTGCGCAAGAAGCAACCTTGCGGGCAAACCCGCATTCAAGCAACGGATAAAGAAGGAAAATGGTGGGCCCGGAGGGACTCGAACCCCCAACCAAGCGGTTATGAGCCGCCGGCTCTAACCATTGAGCTACAGGCCCGTTCCGGCCGGCTGGCCGGGACCGTCGGTCAATGGCAGCCGACGGTGGGAAAGCGTCTAGACGAAATCGGCCATTCTCACAAGCGCTGCCGTATTCTCCACACAATCACGGGCGAAGAACGCGGCAAGGGACACAACCATCAGGAGACATTCCCACATGTTCCACGGAAGCTTGGGCCGCCGCACCGGCGCCAGCCTCGTCGCCCTCTCGCTCGCTCTGGCCGCCGCCGTTCCGGCCGCAGCACGGGCCGAGGAAGCCGCGAAACCGCGCGAATCGACCATAGTCGTCACCGGCGAGGGCTCGTCCGAAATGGCTCCCGACATGGCGCTGATCGATCTTGGCGTCGTCAAGGATGCCAAGACCGCCCGCGAGGCGCTCGACGCCAACAACAAGGCCATGGCCGAAATCCTCGCCGCGCTGAAGGAAGCCGGCATCGAGGAGCGCGACCTGCAGACCTCGGGCTTTGCCATCAACCCGCAGTACCAGTACACGCAGAGCTCGACGGGCGAGAACCCGCCGCCGGTCCTCACCGGCTTCCAGGTCACCAACACGCTGACGCTGCGCGTGCGCGACCTTTCCAAGCTCGGCGAGATCCTCGACAAGGCGGTGACGCTCGGCGCCAACCAGGGCGGCGGCATCCGCTTCACCAACGACAAGCCCGAGAGCGCCGTCAGCGCCGCGCGCAAGAAGGCCGTCGAAAACGCCATCGCCAAGGCGAAGGAACTGACGGCCGCCGCCGGCGTCGACCTCGGCCGCGTGCTGGAAATCTCGGAAACGAGCTACCGCGCCGAGCCCATGCCCATGATGCGCGCCGTCGCCAAGGACTATGCCGGCTCCGTGCCGATGGCGACCGGAGAGAACAGCTATTCCGTCGTGGTCAACGTGACCTTCGCGCTCGGCAAGTAAGCCGAGCGAAAGGCAGACACGCGAAAGGGCCGGGAAACCGGCCCTTTTTGTTTTCAGGCGGACCAGAACATCGCCCGAAACCGCTCCGCCTTCGCCCGAAACGCAAAAACCCTCCCGGCGGAACCGGGAGGGTGGCCGTCCATCGGCCGGGGGTGACGAGATGGACGGTTTCCGTCGCGAGCCTGCGGGCGGCAGCCCGACTGCTCCTTAGCGCCACATGGCCGGGCAACCGCGGTCGTTCGCGAAGACGATGCGGCGATAGTCGCCGTGGCGGAAGCCTTCGACCACGACACGGCGCGGCGACATGTCGACGATGCGGGCGCGGCGCAGGCCGAAATCGCGCGCCTTGGCCATTGCCAGTTCCGGCGAGCAACGGCCGCGGCGGCCCATGTCGCCATGGCGGCGATCAGGACGGCGGTCACGATCCCAGCGCTCGCCGCGATCCCGGCGATAATCCTCGCGATCCCAGCCGCCGTCATAGTCCTGGACCTGCAGGAAGCCGTTGCGGTAGCCGGCCGGCTCGACCGTGACGCTCAGGCCCGCAGCGGAGGCGGCCGGAACGGAGGCGGTCAGGGCGCCGAGGCCAAGGACCGCGGCAAGAAGCGTCTTTTTGAGAAGGGTCGTCATGGAAGGATCTCCTGTTCGTTCCGACCGGATTGTTCTGTCCGGCGATTGGGGAAACCATATGGCGGCTGATCTGAACGCAGACCGAATCCGTCGTTCAGCCTGCGTTCAACTTCACGCGGCGGAAAAGAGCGCGAAGCGCGTGATGAGCCCCTCCTCCATTTCCAGAAGCAGGATCTTTTCCTTCGAATAGGCAGCCCCGCCGGCAGCCTTGCCGCGGGCCGTCAGGCGGATGGCGATCGTGTTGCCGGAGGCGTCGCTCATCGCCAGCGCATCGCCATAGCTCTCGTCGAAGGCCTCGAAATGCCGGGCGAGCCGCGCCCGCAACGCCTCGCGGCCGTTGTCGCTGCCCTCGCCGATGCCGGAAATGGCGACGTCCTCGTCGACCTTGCCGGCGAGCGCGGCGAAGTCGCGGGCATTCAGCGCCTCAACGACCGCGTCCCTGATGCTTTCCCTGTCAGCCATGGATATCTCCTCTTTCCAGCCGCAGGGAAACGTTCCATCGCGCGAACGGGTTCCGTCAAGAGCCGAGATGCAGCACGATCTCCCGACGGTGCGGCCGGTCGCGATGCTCGAAGAGATAGAGACCCTGCCAGGTACCGAGCGCCAGCCGGCCGGCCATGACCGGAATGCCGATGGAGACCTGCGTCAGCGCCGCCTTGATATGGGCGGGCATGTCGTCCGGCCCTTCCAGCGTATGCACGATCCAGCCCATGGCGGGATCGTCGGAGGGCGGCACGAGGCGGCGGAAGAACCGGTCGAGGTCGCGCCGCACGTCCGGGTCGGCATTTTCCTGGATGAGCAGCGAGCAGGACGTATGGCGAACGAAGACGGTCAGCAGGCCCGTTTCCACGCCCGCCTTGCGCACGAAGGCCTCGGCCTCGCGGGTGAACTCGTAGAGCCCCTGCCCGCGGGTCGAAACCGAAATGACGGCCTGCGCCACGGCGCCGCCCGCCTCAGCCGATCGCCCAGAACACCGTGCCGGCGATCACGATGAAGGCGAGGATGACGCCCATGAAGCGCACAAGGCCGGCATTGGTGTCGGTCGTGGTGCCGACGATCGCGTAATAGAGGTCCTTCATGGCAAGTCCTTTCTTCCGGTAGCCCGCGTGATAGCGCAACCGCCCGCCGCTCACAACTCGATGAAAGCCTCGAAACCACCATAGATCATCCGCTTGCCGTCGAAGACGTCCTTCCAGTCGTCGCCCTGCAAACGGGCATCGGCCATGACCTTGGCGAGGATCTCGTCGCGGCGCGCGCGCGATTCATAGGTGATCCAGGAAAAGATCACGACCTCGTCGTCACTCGCCAGCACGGCGCGGGGAAACGAGGTGAGCTCGCCATAGGGAACGTCGTCCCCGACGCATTCCACATAGTCTATCGCGCCATACTCCTTCCACACCGCGCCTGCCGTGCGCGCCATCGCCTTGTAGGCCTCCAGATTGGCCTTCGGCACCGCCAGCAGAAACCCGTCGACATAGGTCATGCCCGCTTCCTCCTTGTTGGGACATGACAAGGACGTGTGTCAGTTCCACGATCCGACAAGGGGCAGGATATTTCACCGGCGGCCGGCGGCAGCTTGCGCCGCTCCGGCCGCCATGCGAGGTTTGCACCCCGAAGGCCTTGAAGCGGAAGGGAGATTGTCGTGCGGGATTGGTTCTGGCGGGTCGTCCTTTCCCTCTCCGCCACCGGCCTTGTGCTGGGCACGCTTTTTTTCGCCGCCTCGCTGACGCCGAGCCTCCTGCCGCGCACCTACATCACCCAGGGCATGCTTTCGGGCGTCGCCATGGCCTGCGGCTATGGCCTCGGCGCGCTCTTCTCCGCGCTCTGGTTCTGGCTGGAGCTGCCGGAGCCGAAGGACCGCCTGCGGCGGTGGATCATGATCGCGGCAGGCGGTCTTTCCGGCATCGTCGTGCTCGTCTTCCTCTGGCGCACGGCGGAGTGGCAGAACTCCATCCGCACGCTGATGCACCTGCCGCCGATCGAGACCGCCCATCCCTTCTATGTCGGCCTCATCGCGCTCCTCGTCTTCCTGGTGCTGTTCGGCCTCGGGCGGCTCTTCGCCTTCCTGGTCCGGCTCTTTGCCAGGACTTCGCGCCGCGCGGCCCCGCGCCGCCTTTCCTATGTCATCGGCACGGCGCTCGCCGCGACGCTGTTCTGGACGCTGGCGGACGGGCTTCTCCTGCGCTTCGTGCTGCACACGGCCGATTCCTCCTTCCGGCATCTTGACCAGGTGATCGAGCCGGATACGGCGGAGCCGACCGATCCCATGAAATCGGGCAGCGCCGCCTCGCTGGTGCGCTGGGACGAGCTTGGCCGCATGGGCCGCGCCTTCGTGGCGAGCGGGCCGTCATCCGCCGACATCGCCGCCTTCACAGGCAAGCCGGCCATGGAGCCGCTGCGGGTCTATGCTGGGCTCAACGCCGCCGAAACGGCGGAGGCGCGGGCGAAGATCGCGCTCGACGAGCTGATCCGCGTCGGCGGCTTCGAGCGATCTACCCTGCTCATCGTCATGCCGACGGGCACCGGCTGGGTCGATCCCGAGGGCATCGACACGGTCGAATACCTGCACCACGGCGATATCGCCAGCGTCGCCATCCAGTATTCCTATCTCGCAAGCTGGCTCTCGCTGCTGGCCGAGCCCGATTACGGGGCGGAGGCGGCGCGCGCCCTCTTCCGCGCCGTCTACGGGCACTGGGCCGCCCTGCCGAAGGCGCATCGGCCGAAGCTCTACCTCTACGGCCTCAGCCTCGGCGCCCTCTCCTCCGAGCAGTCGGCCGAACTCTTCGAGGTGATCGGCGATCCCTACCAGGGCGCGCTCTGGGCCGGGCCGCCCTTCCCCAGCCGCATCTGGCGCAAGATGACGGCCGAGCGTAATCCCGGCACGCCCGCCTGGCTGCCGCGCTTCCGCGACGGCTCCTATGTGCGCTTCACCAGCCAGCGCAACGCCCTGCCCGAGGCGGGCGACCATTGGGGACCGATGCGCATCGTCTACCTGCAATATGCCAGCGATCCGATCGTCTTCTACGACCCCTATTCCTTCTACCGGCAACCCGCCTGGATGGCGGTGCCGCGCGGGCCGGACGTCTCGCCGGACTTCCAGTGGTATCCCGTCGTCACCTTCCTGCAACTGACGCTCGACATGGCGATGGCGACGACGACGCCCAAGGGGCTCGGGCATGTCTATGCGGGCGAGCACTATATCGACCCATGGATCGCGGTGACGGACGTGACGAACTGGAGCGCGGCGGACATTGAGCGGCTGAAGGAGAAGTTCCGGGCGGGGCGGTAAGGGACGGCCCCTCATCCGCCTGCCGGCACCTTCTCCCCGCAAGCGGGGAGAAGGAACATGTAGGACCGTTGCCTTCTTGCCCCATCGGTCCGATTTGCAGGAAAACGGCCCGGCATTCCCCTTCTACCCGCTTGCGGGGAGAAGGGCGCGGCAGCGGAATGAGGGGCAGCCCTCCCCACAAACGAAAACGCCGGGGCAAAACCCCGGCGTCCGCATTCGAATGACGACAGCCTTACTCGGCGTCGACGATCTTGCCGTCTTCCCACTTGAAGAGCGAGAAGCTCTGCGAGGTCAGGTCGCCGGTCTCGCCATAGGTCAGCTTGCCGATGGCGGTCGGGATGGCTTCGCCGGACTTCAGGGCCGTGGCGACGGCAGCCGGGTCTTCCGCGCTGCCGGCCTTCTCGATGCCGGCCTTGAGAACCTCGACGGCGGCATAGGCATTGAGCGTGAAGGCTTCCGGCGGGACGCCCTTTTCCTTGAGCACGGCGACGGCCGCCTGCGAGTCGGGGCTCTTCAGCGCGTCGGACGCGTTGGTGAAGAGCGTGCCGGCCGAAGCGTCGTTGCCGATTGCCCAGTATTCGCTGTTGGAGAGGCCTTCGCCGCCGATGATCGTGGCGCTGACCGACATGTCCTTCAGCTGGCGGGCGAGCAGGCCGCCTTCCGGGTGGTAGCCGCCGAAGTAGATGACTTCGACGCCCTCGGACTTGAGGCGCGTGACCAGCGCGCTGAAGTCCTTGTCGCCGGGCGTGATGGAATCGTAGAGCACCTCGTTGACGCCGCCCTTGTTGAGCGCGGCCTTGAAGGCATCCGCCAGGCCCTTGCCGTAGGCGCCCTTGTCGTGGACGATGGCGACCTTCTTGTCCTTCATGTTCGCCAGCACGTAGGTGGCGGCGACTTCGGCCTGCTGGTCGTCACGGCCGCAGGTGCGCAGAACGTTGGTAAGGCCGCGGGCGGTGAGGTCCGGCGCGGTCGCGGTCGGGGTGACCATCAGGATGCCGTTCTCGGCCAGCACGTCGGAAGCCGGGATGGCAACGCCGGAGGTGACCGGGCCGACGACGAAACGGATGCCTTCGCCGACGATCTGGTTGGCGGCCGAAACGCCCTGCTTGGGCTCGCCCGCATCGTCCGTCAGCTTCAGCACGACCTTCTCGCCGAGGATGCCGCCATTCTTGTTGATCTGGTCGACGGCCGCTTCCGCGCCGTTCTTCACCTGGTCGCCATAGGCGGCAACGGGGCCGGTGAGCGGCGCGATGAGGCCGATGACGATATCGGCATGGGCGAGCGGCGCAAAGGCGACGGAGGCCGCAAGGAAGGCTCCGGCGAAAATCTGCTTCTTCATGGTTCTCTCCTCAACTGGGGCCGCCAGGGGCCCGGTCGCAAGCCATCCTGCGCCCGGACGGCGCAGGCCGTGTCCGATGGCAGGACGGGGGTACTTTCACGCTCCGGAACAATCGTGCGCGAAGGCCCGGCGTGCTGTGGATTGATTAGGCCGGCAGGGCAAAAAGCGCAACAAAATAATGCAATTGCACTTTTACCGGGCGGTTTGGACGCACCCTTCCGAGGGATGCGCTGCAATTGAATCAAAACGGATTGTTAAGATTTACCATTTATAAACATCCGGAAATTTTGAGGATCCACGATGCGTTGCGTATTGATCGTCGTCCTCCTGCTGCTCGCCGGATGTGCGTCCGTCCCCCGACAGACGCAGAATGCCTGCGCCATCTTCGAGCAGCGCGACGGCTACTTCGATAACTGGCGGAAAGCCGCCTATAGCGTGGAGCGCGAATACGGCGTTCCCGTCCCCGTGCTGATGGCGACGGTCTATGCGGAGTCCGGCTTCCGGCACAACGCCCGCCCGCCGCGCACCAAGCTCTTCGGCTTCATTCCCTGGAAGCGCCAGTCGACGGCGCTCGGCTTCTCGCAGGCGCTCGACGGCACCTGGGCGCGCTACAAGCGCGAGACGGGCCGCTGGTCGGCAAGCCGCACCGATTTCGGCGACGCGATCCGCTTCATCGGCTGGTATCACACGGAGAGCAACCGCCGGAACGGCATCGCCCTCAACGACACCTACCGGCTCTACATCGCCTATTACCACGGCCACACCGGCTACCAGCGCGGCAACTGGAGCGCGACGGCGAAGGCGGGCGCCAAGCGGGCGACGACCATGGCCGGCAATTATGCGCGGCAATTGCAGAGCTGCGGCGGGTGGTGAGTTCGGCGGGGGCGATTGCCCCTCATCCGGCTGCCGCCACCTTCTCCCCGCAAGCGGGGCGAAGGAATATGCGGCGCTCTTTTCCAGCCACATGACCATGTTTGTTTGAGGAAACCCAGGCATCCTTCCCTTCTCCCCGCCTGCGGGGAGAAGGTGGCGGCAGCCGGATGAGGGGCAGACGCACCCCACAAACAAAAAGCCCCGCGACCTTTCGGTTTCGCGGGGCTTTTCGGTTTCTTCGCCGCCTCAGCTGTCGAGGAATGAGCGCAGCTTGCGGCTGCGGCTCGGGTGCTTGAGCTTGCGTAGCGCCTTCGCCTCGATCTGGCGGATACGTTCGCGGGTGACCGAGAACTGCTGGCCGACTTCCTCCAGCGTGTGGTCGGTGTTCATGCCGATGCCGAAGCGCATGCGCAGGACGCGCTCCTCGCGCGGCGTCAGCGAGGCGAGAACGCGCGTCGTCGTCTCGCGCAGGTTCGCCTGGATGGCGGCGTCGATCGGCAGCAGCGCGTTCTTGTCCTCGATGAAATCGCCGAGGTGGCTGTCTTCCTCGTCACCGACCGGCGTTTCCAGCGAGATCGGCTCCTTGGCGATCTTCAGTACCTTGCGGACCTTCTCGAGCGGCATGGCGAGCTTTTCGGCCAGTTCCTCCGGCGTCGGCTCGCGGCCGATCTCGTGCAGCATTTGGCGCGAGGTGCGGACGATCTTGTTGATCGTCTCGATCATGTGCACCGGAATGCGGATCGTGCGGGCCTGGTCGGCGATCGAGCGGGTGATCGCCTGCCGGATCCACCACGTCGCGTAGGTGGAGAACTTGTAGCCGCGGCGATACTCGAACTTGTCGACCGCCTTCATCAGGCCGATATTGCCTTCCTGGATGAGGTCGAGGAACTGCAGGCCGCGGTTCGTGTACTTCTTGGCAATCGAGATCACGAGACGGAGGTTGGCTTCCACCATCTCCTTCTTGGCGATGCGCGCCTCGCGCTCGCCCTTCTGCACCATATGCACGATGCGGCGGAATTCCGAGATGGAGATGCCGGTCTCGGTGGCCAGATTCTGGATCTCCTGGCGGATGTCGCGGATCGTCGTGTTCTCGCTCTTGGCGAATTCCTTCCAGCCGCGGGCCGCAAGGTTGGCGATCGACTTCATCCAGTTCGGATCGAGCTCCGCGCCGTTGTACTGTTCCAGGAACGAATCGCGCTTGACGCCGTAGCTCTCGGCAAGGCGCAACAGGCGGCCCTCGTTCTGCACGAGGCGCTTGTTGATGTCGTAAAGCTGCTCGACGAGGCTGTCGACGCGGTTCTGGTTGAGCGATAGCGACTTGACGGCCGTGATCAGTTCGTCCTTGAGCTCCTTGTAGCGGCGCTCCTGGGCGGGCGACAGCGTGCCGGTCGCCTGCAGGCGGGCTTCCACCTGCTGGTCCTGCAGCTTGCGCAGCTTCTTGTAGGTCTCGGCGATCGTGTCGAGCGTCTCCATGACCTGCGGGCGCAGTTCCGCTTCCATCGCGGCGAGCGAGAGGTTCGACTCGTCGTCGTCCTCTTCCTCTTCCTCCGGCGGCAGGCCCTCGCCGCCGACATTGGTGATGTCGTCGTCGTTGGCCGCGCGGGGCTTGCGGTTCTTTTCCTTCTCCTCGGCCGCCTTGCGGTCGGCCTCGATCTTTTCCGGGCTCTGGAACTGCGGGGCAGCCTTCGCCTCGGGACCGGAATAGGTGGTCTCGAGATCGATGATCTCGCGCAGCAGCGTCTGGCCTTCGTTGAGTTCATCCCGCCAGATGATGATGGCCTGGAACGTCAGCGGGCTCTCACAGAGGCCGGCGATCATCGTCTCGCGGCCGGCTTCGATGCGCTTGGCGATGGCGATTTCGCCCTCGCGCGACAGGAGCTCGACGGAACCCATCTCGCGCAGGTACATGCGCACCGGGTCGTCCGTGCGGTCCGTCGGTTCCTTCTTCTTGGCGGTCGCAAGCGCGGTGCCGCCGGAAGAGGCAAGCTCCCCGCCTTCGCTCTCGTTCTCGTCGTCGCCGCCTTCGTCCTCGCCCTGGGCCGCCTCTTCGGCGTCCTCGTCCTCGATGACGTTGATGCCCATGTCCGAAAGCATGGCCATCGTGTCCTCGATCTGCTCCGAGGTGACTTCCTCGGACGGCAGGACGGAGTTCAGCTCATCCATCGTGACATAGCCGCGCTTCTTGGCGGCCTTGATCATCTTCTTGACGGCATCATCGGAAAGATCGAGAAGAGGGCCGTCGGATGCGCCTTCGCGTTCGTTTTCGACTTCCTCGTTCTCTTTGACCTTTGTCGCCATATTATTTCGTCGCTTTCCTGAGCATCAGTTTCCAAGCGGTCGGGGTTCCGCAGCCGATCACCCTTCGGCATGCGCAAACGCGAATCAGCGTCCCTGACCTAACGGATTGACAATTAAATCCCGATTAACCACGTCCCGGCCCGCGGGATCGTGGGAATGTTGCCTGAGCAACATAATTGACATGACTTCCCGATCCGCCGTACCCATTCCTTCTCAGCCAACCATGGTGATTCCCAGAATTTTCGGTTACGTCAAGCTTTTCCGGCAAAAAAGCCGGAAAAGGTTCCGATTCG
This sequence comes from Shinella sp. R2-11, assembly GCF_055330205.1. Taxonomy (NCBI): domain Bacteria; kingdom Pseudomonadati; phylum Pseudomonadota; class Alphaproteobacteria; order Hyphomicrobiales; family Rhizobiaceae; genus Shinella; species Shinella sp. R2-11. The sequence goes on from NZ_JBVAPC010000004.1 coordinate 48,056, forward strand.
GGTTCGCGGACGTGAAAGTCGGCGGATCCGGGCGATTGAGCCTCATGTAGGGGCAAATCCCGGAAAGACAAGGGCATGCGCCCGGCGCCTCCCACCCGAATCACCCGCCTCAGAACGAGCGCCCGTCCACCTTGTCGATCGTCAATGTTTCAAGATCGACCGCGGGGACGCAGCGCAGGTTCACCGCCGCCATCCTGTTGCCCTTCGGATCGCTCCCCTCGCCATAGGGCGCGATGCCGCAACTGGCGCAGAAATGATGCTGGATGACATGACGGTTGAACGTGTAGGTCGAGACGTTCTCCTCCGGCACCGTCAGCCGCAGGTTCTCGCGCGGCACGAAGGCCAGCAGCCCGCCGCGCCGCCGGCACATGGAACAGTTGCAGTCGAGCGCGGAGGTGAACTCGCCCTCCACCTCGAAGGCGACATTGCCGCAGTGGCAGCTTCCCTCGTACTTCATACGCAGTCCTCCTTTTGTTCAGACGCATGCCGTTGCCGCAAAACCGCTGCACACTTTTGCGCGGCATGCATCAATACCAGTCCATGACGACCTTTCCGGAATTGCCCGAGCGCATCGCCTCGAAGCCGTCCCGGAAGTCGTCGATCTTGATGCGGTGGGTGATGATCGGCGACAGGTCGAGCCCGCCCTGCACGAAGGCGATCATCTTGTACCAGGTCTCGAACATCTCGCGCCCGTAGATGCCCTTCAGCGTCAGCATCTTGAAGATCACCTTGTTCCAGTCGATGCCGAAGCCGTCCGGCGCGATGCCGAGGATGGCGATCTTGCCGCCATTGTTCATCGTGTCGATCATCGAGCGGAAAGCCGGCGGCGCGCCGGACATTTCGAGGCCGACGTCGAAGCCCTCCGTCATGCCGATCTCCGTCATGACGGTGGCGAGATCCTCCTTCGAGGCATCGACCACATGGTCGATGCCGACCTTGCGGGCAAGGTCGAGACGGACGGGGTTGATGTCGGTGATGACGACCTTGCGCGCGCCGGAGCGCTTGGCCACCATCGCCCCCATGATGCCGATCGGCCCCGCGCCGGTGACGAGCACGTCCTCGCCGACGAGATCGAAGGAGAGCGCCGTGTGCACGGCATTGCCGAACGGGTCGAAGATCGCCGCGACCTCGTCCGGCACGTCGTCCGGGATCGGGACGACATTGTGCTCGGGGATGCAGACGAACTCGCCGAAGGAGCCCGGCCGGTTGACGCCGACGCCCTTGGTATAATGGCAGAGGTGCCCGCGCCCGGCGCGGCAGTTGCGGCACTTGCCGCAGACGATATGCCCCTCGCCCGACACCCTTTCGCCGACATGGTACTTGGTGACGGAAGAGCCGATCTCGGCGATCTCACCGACGAATTCGTGGCCGACGACCATCGGCACCGGAATGGTCTTCTGCGCCCAGTGGTCCCAGTTCCAGATATGCACGTCCGTGCCGCAGATGGCCGACTTCCTGACCCGGATCAGCACGTCGTTCGGGCCGACCTCCGGCACCGGCACGGTCTCCATCCAGAGGCCGACTTCAGGTTTCGCTTTAACCAGCGCACGCATCATGTTCGACATGACGAAATCTCCGCAAGGGATTCAGAAGACTCTTCAAATGACGCCCAGTTCGCGTCCGGCTTCAGCGAAGACGTCAATCGCCTTGCGAACATCCGCCTCGCCGTGCGCGGCCGACATCTGGGTGCGGATGCGCGCCTGCCCGCGCGGCACGACGGGGAAGGAGAAGCCGATGACATAGACGCCCTTTTCCAGCATGCGGCTCGCCATCTCCTGCGCAAGGCTCGCATCGCCCAGCATGACGGGAATGATCGGATGCCCCTCGCCCGCAAGCGTGAAGCCGAGCTTCGTCATTTCGGCGCGGAAGAGATCGGCATTGGCATAGAGCCGTTTCCTGAGCGCATCGCCATTGTCGATGAGGTCGAAGACCTTCAGCGAGGCGGCCGCGATGACCGGGGCGAGCGTATTGGAGAAGAGATAGGGCCGCGAACGCTGGCGCAGCCATTCGACCACTTCCCGCCTGCCCGACGTATAGCCCCCCGATGCCCCGCCGAGCGCCTTGCCGAGCGTGCCGGTGATGATATCGACCCGGCCTTCCACGCCGCAATGCTCCGCCGAGCCGCGCCCATGCCTGCCGACGAAACCGACGGCATGGCTGTCGTCCACCATGACCATAGCGCCGTATTTTTCCGCAAGGTCGCAGACGCCCTCAAGATTGGCGATGATGCCGTCCATCGAGAAGACGCCGTCCGTCGCGATCATCTTGAAGCGGCTGCCTTCCGCCTTCTTCAGTTCTTCTTCCAGTGCAGCCATGTCGTTGTTGGCATAGCGGAAGCGTTTCGCCTTGGAGAGCCGCACGCCGTCGATGATCGAGGCATGGTTCAGCGCATCGGAGATGATGGCGTCCTCCTCCGAAAGCAGCGTCTCGAAGAGGCCGCCATTGGCATCGAAGCAGGAGGAATAGAGGATCGTATCCTCCAGCCCGAGGAAGGCGGAGATGCGCGCCTCCAGTTGCTTGTGCTCCTCCTGCGTGCCGCAGATGAAGCGCACGGAGGCCATGCCGTAGCCGTAGCGGTCGAGCGCCTTCTTGCCGGCCTCCGCCAGCTCCTCGTTGTCGGCAAGGCCGAGATAGTTGTTGGCGCAGAAGTTCAGCACGCGCTCGCCCGAGGTCACGGTGATCTCGCCCGCCTGCTTGGAGGTGATGACGCGCTCGGACTTGTAGAGGCCGGCCGACTTGAGGCCGGCGATTTCGGATTGCAGATGAGCGATGAAGGCGGAGGTCATGGGCACGCACTCACGGCTGGAAGGGACGGTCGGATCGAAGGGCGGCAGCTCAAGCCGCGCGCGCCGCATAGGCAGCGACGAGCGTCTCGTAATCCTCCATCGGCGGGAATTTCTCGTAGCTGTGCACGGCGCCGGTCGCGGCGAAGGCGAGCTTCTCGCTGGTATAGGTCTCGATGAAGGGCCGGAACCAGCCGGTATCGTCGAGCATGGTCGGCCGGACATTGACGAAGAAATCCATCCCCGCCGGCCGCGTGAACATCCAGGTCATGCAATCGGGGCAGAAGTGATGCCCCGCCTCGCGGCTGGCGCCGGCGACGACAGGCTCGCCCGCCGTGACGGCAAAGCCCTCCAAGGGGATCGCCGCGCTCAGCGAATAGGCGCTGGCCGACATGCGCTGGCAGCCGGTGCAATGGCAGGCCATGGTCAGGAGCGGCGGCGCGCTGATACGGATCTTCACCCGCCCGCAACGGCAGGCTCCGTCAAGCGGCAAGGTCGGTTGCTTCATGGGCTCGGCTTCCCTTCCGATAAGCGCCGGCTTGTCTTGTTATCGTAGCGCCGGCGAATGGCTCCACGGCATAGTTCTAGCGCAGCCGCAGCCGGCGTAAAGGGCCGCGGCCCTGTTTTCAGGGCCGCTCGCAGGCAATCAGCAGGAACATCGGGCGGTTGAGCTCCACCTGCCATTCGGGATGCGCGGCAAGCTGCGCCTCGCTCGGCTTCCACTCCTCGACATGGCGGATGACGAAGCCCGCGGCGATGAGCGCATTCAGCGTCGTGCCGAGGGTGCGGTGATGCTTGACGACGCCCTTGGCGAGCCAGTCCGTCGTGCGCGGACCTTCGACGAGATAGAAATCCACCGGCCAGACCGTGCGGCCGTCGACCTCGGCCCAATCGGGCCGCGAAGGAGCCATATAGATCGGGTGCTCGATGGTGAAGACGAAGGACGACCCCGGCACCAGCGCCGCATGGATCGTGCGCACCAGCTGGTCGAAACCCGCGATATAATGGAAGGCGAGCGAGGAATAGGCGAAGTCGAAGGCGCCCTCCGGCAATTCGAGCCGGTCGAGATCGGCGATCTCGTAGCGCACGGCCGGCGATTGCGTTTCCGCCTTCGCGCGCGCCAGCATGTTTTCCGAAAGATCGAGGGCGAGCACGCTTTTCGCCCCCTCCGCGGCGGCATGGCGCGCGAACCAGCCGAAGCCGCAGCCGAGATCGACGACGCGCCGGCCCGCAAGATCGGGCAGCAGCGCGCGCACCGATTCCCATTCCGCCGCGCCCGCAAGCCCGTGGACCGAGCGGGGAAGGCTGGAATAGCCCTCGAAGAAGGCGGGCTGGTCGTAGATGTTCTGGGCCATGGCGAAATCCTTTCCGCCGCGGACATAGCGCCTTTTCGGCAAAGGACAAACCCCGCCATCGCGCCTGCCGGGGTTGACAGGAAGGCCCCACCTCTGTCCGGTGGCGCCACGAAAGGAAGCGACGATGACGATATTGGACAGGTTTTCCCAGAAAGGCCGCGTGGCCCTCGTCACCGGCGCCGGGCGCGGCCTCGGCTTCGAAATCGCCAGGGGCCTCGCCGAGGCCGGCGCGCATGTCGTGCTGACGGGCCGGACGGCCGCGACGCTCGACGAGGCTGCGGAAGCAATCGTTGCCGCCGGCGGCAGCGCCTCCGCCGCCGCCTTCGACATCGCCGACCGCGCTGCCCAGCGCGAAACGCTCGCCGAAATCGAGCGCCGGCACGGGCGGCTGGACGTGCTGGTCAACAATGTCGGCGCGCGCGACCGCCGGCCGCTCTCCGAAATGGAGGATGCGGCCATCGACGCGCTCCTCCTCACCGACCTTGCCGCCGCCGCCAGCCTTTCGCGCGACGCGGCCGCGGTCATGAAGCGGCACGGCCATGGCCGCCTTATCTCGGTCACCTCGATCAACGGCCATGTCGCGCTGCCGAACGACGGCATCTATCCCGCCGCCAAGCACGGCCTCACCGGCCTGATGCGCGGCATGGCGGTGGAATACGGCCCCTTCGGCATCACGAGCAACGCCATCGCCCCCGGCTGGTTCGCCACGGAAACCAATGCCGCGATGGCCGCCGACGACGAGCTGACGCCCTTCGTGCGCCAGCGCATCCCCGTCCAGCGCTGGGCGCGCCCCGACGAGATCGCCGGCGCCGCCCTCTTCCTCGCCAGCGACGCCGCCTCCTTCGTCAACGGCCATGTGCTGGTGGTGGATGGCGGGATGACGGTGCGGATGTAGGCGAAAGCCCCTCATCCGGCCTGCCGGCCACCTTCTCCCCGTAAACGGGGCGAAGGGGATTTGCCGCGCCGGTTTCCTCAATCATTGCCGGTTGGGAGCAAGTTCATTCTCCCCGCAAGCGGAAGGGCTGTCGATTTTTGAAGGGAAGCCGTCTCTTCATCCCCCTTCTCCCCGGCGGGGAGAAGGTGCCGGCAGGCGGATGAGGGGGACGCCGAAGGCAGGAAAAATCAACGGCTTTATTCGAAATGCCCCCCTCATCCGACCCTTCGGGCCACCTTCTCCCCGCTGGGGAGAAAGGAAAAGCGGCAATGCCGAATTCCATATGCGACAGCCCTGCCGCGGGCATGGATGTGCGCTGGTCGATGCCGAAAGGATCAGGCAGCCACGCCCTCCCGATCCTCTCACGCCGGCGGACCCGGGAAACCTCGGCATCCCTCCCTTCTCCCCGCCTGCGGGGAGAAGGTCGCGGCAGCGGGATGAGGGGCAAGCGCCCGCCTACCCCGCCGCAGCCGCCTCCAGCGGCGCGATATCCAGCTTGACCATCTTCAGCATCGCCGCAGTGACGCGGCGCACCTTGTCCGGATCGGGATCGCTCATCAGCTCGCCGAGCCGCGTCGGCGCGATTTGCCAGGAAAGGCCCCAGCGGTCCTTCAGCCAGCCGCACTGCTCCACCGCTCCGCCCTCCCGCAGCGCGTTCCATAGCCGGTCGAGGTCGCCCTGCGTCTCGCACTCCACCACGATGGAGAAGCTGTGGTTGAAGGGATCGAGCGGCCCGGCCTCGATGGCCATGTAGCGCTGGTCGCCGAGCGTGAAGCTCGCGCTCTTCACGCTGCCGGCCGGCCCGCTCGGCGTATCGGCCATGATAGGCGTGACCCAGTGGACGGAAGAGCCGGGAATGAGCGAGGCATAGAAGCCGATGGCCGCCTCCATGTCCTTCTCGAACCAGAGATACTGCGTGACTTTCATCGGAACGTCCTCCTGATCCGTCAACAAGGACGACGGGGGACCGAACGTTCCGGCGAGGCCCGCAAAAACTAGCCCGCGAATTCCTCGATGACGGCGAGGAACGCCTCGCCGAAGCGGTCGCGCTTGGAAACGCCGATGCCGGGAATGTCGAGAAGCTCCTCGAGATCGGCCGGCCGTTCCCGCGCGAGCGCGATCAGCGTCGTATCCGGGAAGACGACATAGGGCGGCACGTCGAGGTCCTTGGCGATGGCAAGGCGCTCGGCCCGCAACAGCTCGAAAAGCTCCCGGTCGGAACCCGAAAGGTTGTCGCGCTCGCGGGCGGCGGGCGAGCCACCCGCCCTTGCCTTGCGCCCGGTCTGCGGCCGGTCCTTGCGGAACAGCACCTCCCGCTCGTGGCGGAAGACGGCGCGCGCCTCCGGCTCCAGCTTCAGCGCGCCATAGGCGGAATGGTCGACGCTGATGAGGCCCATGGCCAGCAATTGCCGGAAGATCGATTGCCAGACGCGCGGCGCGATATCCTTGCCCGCGCCAAAGACCGGCATTTCCGTATGGCCGAAGCGCTCCGTCTTCTCGTTGACCGTACCCATCAGCACATCGATGACGTGCCCCGCGCCGAACCGCTCGCCGGTGCGATAGACCGCCGCGAGCGCCTTGATCGCGGCCTCCGTGCCGTCCCAGGTCTCGACCGGGTTGCGGCAGGTGTCGCAATTGCCGCAATGACCGGGATGGGCCTCGCCGAAATGCGCGAGGATGGCCTTGCGCCGGCAGCTTGCCGTCTCGCAGATGGCGAGCAGCGCCGTCAGCTTGGCACGCTCGATGCGCTTCACCTCCTCGGCCGCCCCGCCCTCGTCGATCATCCTGCGCCGCTGCACGACGTCGGCCATGCCATAGGCCATCCAGACCTCGGAGGGCAGGCCGTCGCGTCCCGCGCGCCCGGTCTCCTGGTAATAGGCCTCCACCGAGCCCGGCAGGTCGAGATGGGCGACATAGCGCACGTCCGGCTTGTCGATGCCCATGCCGAAGGCGACGGTGGCGACGAGGCAGAGATTTTCTTCCTTGAGAAAAGCATCCTGGTTGGCGTCGCGCACCGCCCGGTCGAACCCGGCATGGTAAGGCAATGCGCGAATGCCCTGCGTGTTCAGCCACGCGGCCGTGTCCTCCACCTTGGCGCGCGACAGGCAATAGACGATGCCGCTCTCTCCCTCGTGGCGCGACAGGAAGCGCAGGAGCTGCTGGCGCGCCTGATCGCGCTCGGCGATCTCGTAGGAAATGTTCGGCCGGTCGAAGCTGGTGGTGAAGACCTCGGCATCCTCGAGCCCGAGGCGCTCGATGATGTCCTCGCGCGTATGCGGATCGGCCGTCGCCGTCAGCGCGATGCGCGGCACGCCGGGATAGCGCTCGCCGAGCAGGCCGAGCGTGCGGTATTCCGGCCGGAAATCATGCCCCCATTGCGAGACGCAATGCGCCTCGTCGATGGCGAAGAGCGCGATGCGGGCCTCCGCGACGAGATCGGCGAAGCCGTCCGTGACGATGCGCTCGGGCGTCACATAGAGAAGGTCGAGATCGCCGCTGCGCATGGCGTCGCGCACGGCGAAGAACTCGTCCCGCGTCAGAGAGGAATTCAGCGCCGCCGCCTTGACGCCGAGCTGCTTCAGCGCCTCCACCTGGTCGCGCATCAGCGCGATCAGCGGCGATATGACGATGCCGACGCCCTGGCGGCAGAGTGCGGGAATCTGGAAGCACAGCGACTTGCCGGCCCCGGTCGGAAACAGCACCACGGCATCGCCCCCCGCCGTCACATGCTCCACCACCGCCTGCTGCTTGCCGCGGAAGGCGTCGTAGCCATAGACGCGCTTGAGCACGTCGAGCGGATCGGCGACCTGCGCATCGAACAGGGCGGAGAGGGAACCGGAGGGATTTGCCTGAATCATGACCTGCACTTTCTCCCTCCATTCTGGCCAAGCACGGGACCATCGGCAACCACCCGACCGACGACTTTTGCCGTCACGCACAATGTTCTTGCTTTGTTCGAATTTCAAGGGCAGGTTGCAAGAAAACTGTACAGACCAAAAGGGAGCACTCACGACGCATGGGATATAGTGGCGCCCACGCTAGAAGGCCGGAGCCAAGCGGCAAGGGCCGATCCGAAGGACTCTTCTATCACTGCCCCGCCAGCATCGAGACCCGAAATTCTAGTGGTGCTCTCTTGTACAGCAAACTAGCCAGCGTGTTTCCAGAAAACCCTTGATTACTCCCATCATTCACTCTCCGTATTGAAGGAGCCGGACGCTAGGGAGTTTGCAAAAGGAGCGTCCCGTTTCAAAGACTGTAATCTTTGCCCATCAAGCAAACGATCATAGTAATTTTCAATCCAAGGAAGAACATTGTTTACTTTTCTTTTGGTTACCGGATCTCCAGTAATTGATATATTTACACCATACAATGCATACCCCGGCCCAAAACTCGCTTCCAAATCATCCGGATCAACCTTCTGAACGCTTGCCGGATCGTTGATATCCCGAAAAGTCACGAGTGTCGGATAGAGTTCGCGCGGCAATGCGCGGGTTTCCCGCATGCGATAGAGACGATCGAAACCCTCGATCCGTTCCTCGCGCGACGTCGTGATCGGCCCGATAAATGTCTCATAGGCCATCTCGGGGTCGTTTTGGCTCATTATCGCGAAGAGATACCTGCCCGGAGCAACCTCGACAAACGCCGCTTCGCCGGAGTGGGCATGGTTGCTGGCTCCCATGAAATCCCCCAGACCATACCATTTGGGCCAGAAGCCGTAGGAGGCCTGAATGACGGAGCTGCCGCTTACTTCCCCGTCGGGCGTCATCACCCTGAGTTCGAGTTTTTGATTCCAGGACCAGTTATAGAAGCCGATCAGCCTCCAGCCTGACAGAGCAAACACCACCGCCAACAACAAGACTACAGCGACCGTTCGCCTGTGACGGCGCTGCGCGCCAGTCGATGCGGCCTGCGGCATTCTTCTCATACCTACTTCCCCGCCGGCCCCTTCACCCGGCCGGAGAGCACACCGAAGCCTTCGATGATGGCTTCCTGGTTCTCCATCCGGACGGTCTCCATCTGCACTTCCTGAAGCGCGCGCAGGATCTGCGGCACGCGTTCGTCGTCGCCCTCATCCGTCGAGACGGCGAGTTCGCGTTCCAGTTCGCGGCGCTGCCAGAGGAGCGCGCGGGTGCGCTTATGGAGGGCGAGCGCCTGGAGATAGCCTTCGCGGGCATCCTCCGGCGCGGCGTCTTCCGTCGCAGTCCACAGGCGCGAATTGCGGATCTGCTGGTCGAGGCCCTTGAGCAGGGTGTCGAAGCCGGCGGCTTCCAGCTCCTCGACCAGCCGGGCGCGGTCGAGCCGCGCGCCGACAGAGCCGGCAATGCCGATGAGGGCCGACCAGAGGCGCTGGAGGTCGCGGTTCTCGTATTCGATGATGGCGATCTCGTCATAGTCGCTGAAGAGAAGGCCCGGATGGTTGACGACGGTGAGCGCCAGCACGCTTTCGCGCAGGGCCGGCAGCTCCTGCGCGCCGCGCACAAGCGCGGAACGAGCGAGCCGGTCGGAAATGCCGGAGGGGACCATATTGCCCTGCGGCCCGCCGCGGCCGCCGCCCCTGCCCTGCCGGTTGCCGGAAAAGCTGCCGCCGCCCTGTCGCTGGGCGGGGCGGAAGAAGGCGTTCAGCCGCTCGCGCATGTCCTGCTGGTAGTGGCGGCGCACGTCCTCGTCGGCGATGCCCGCGGTGATCTGGCGCAGGCGCGATTCGAGTTCGGCGCGGCTTTCCGGCGTGTCCAGCGCCGAGCCCTGGACCTCGCGGTTCCAGATCATGTCGGCGAGCGGGCGGGCGTTCGCCAGCACCTTGTCGAAGGGCGCGCGGCCCTCGTGGCGCACGAGGTCGTCCGGGTCCTTGCCGTCGGGCAGCAGCGCGAAGCGCACCGTGCGGCCCGGCTTGATGAACGGCAGCGCGAGGTCGGCCGCCCGGTTCGCCGCGCGGATGCCCGCCCCGTCGCCGTCGAAGCAGAGCACCGGCTGCGGCGTCATCTTCCAGAGCAGATCGAGCTGGTTCTCGGTAAGCGCCGTGCCGAGCGGGGCGACGGCGTTCTCGATGCCCGCCTGGTAGAGCGCGATCACGTCCATGTAGCCTTCGACGGCGATGATCGTGCCGGCGCCGTCAGCGCCTTGAGCCCCCTTCCGGGCGCGGGCGTGGTTGTAGAGCACGCTCCCCTTGTGGAAGAGCTCGGTCTCGTTGGAATTGAGGTATTTCGCCGGCGCGTCCGGCGACATGGCACGGCCGCCGAAGGCGATGACCTTTTCGCGCACCGAGAGGATGGGGAACATGATGCGGTCGCGGAACCGGTCGTAGGAGACGGGGATTTCCGGCCCGTGCACGACGAGGCCGCAGGCCTCGATCGCCTCCTTCGGCACGCCCTTGCCCGCCAGAAACTCCTTCAGCGCGTTGCGGCTCTCGGGCGCATAGCCGAGGCGGAAGGTCTCGATGGTGCGGCCGGTCAGCCCGCGGTCGCGCAGATAGGCGCGCGCCTTCGCCCCGGCCGGCGTCTGGAGCTGGTCCTCGAAGAAGCGGGCCGCCATCTCCATGACCTCGACGAGGCCCATGCGCTCCTTCTCGCGCTGCTCGGCCTGCGGGTCCGGCTGGGGCATGGCGACGCCCGCAAGGTCGGCGATCTGCTGCACCGCCTCGGGGAAGGACAGGCCGTCGAGATCGGTGAGGAAGCGGAAGTGATCGCCCGAGACGCCGCAGCCGAAGCAATGGTAGCGGCCCTTGCGGTCCTCGCAGTGGAAGGACGGCGATTTCTCGCCATGGAACGGGCAGCAGGCCCAGTAATCCCCGCGCGAGACATTGGTCTTCCTGCGATCCCAGGTCACGCGTCGGCCGATCACGTCCGAAATGGGGACGCGGTCGCGAATCTCGTCTAGGAAGGCGTTGGAAAAGCGCATGGGTACCTCGGTCGAGGTTCATATAACCATGCGCGGGGCCCACCGCCAGCATTACCGCCCGGCGCCACGGCAATTCACAGGCTCAGGCTCAAAATCCCATGTCGGGCGCGTAGAAGCAGCGGGGCGTATCCTCGGTCGGGTAGAGGCAGAGATGGTACTCGCCGTCCTGCGAACGCCGGGCTGTGCCCTGCGGCAGGAGGAAGATATGGCGGCGGGTGGCGAGGCGGTGGTCGCCCGGCGCCAGCGTCACCTGATAGTCCCCGTGGACGATGCGCACGGCGGTCGCCGGGATCATCTGGCAGTCACCATTGTGGTTGCTGCCGTTGCAACAATATTGCTCGTACTGCCAGCCGCTCGGCGCATCGTGCGCGAGGGCCGGCCCGGCAAGGACGATGGCTGCGAGGGAAAGAAGAAACGTCGCACGCATGGGTTCGGCCTCCGTTTCATGGAACGGCCACCGGGAACCTCGACGCTAGACAATCCGGCGGCACCACATGCACTTCGCCGGGGCGGGCGGTGACGTTCGACGACGCATCGTCACGCTCCTATTGCTGCGAGCTCAACTTTGCTCCTTCCTTTTGGTTCCTGCAAGCCGCAGGCCGGAAACGAAAAAGGCGGCCATCGGCCGCCTTCATGATTGCAAAAAAAGCCGCCGTTTACTTCAGCAGGTCCTTCACCACGCCGGATGCCTTGGCGAAGTCCATCTGGCCGGGATGGCGCTCCTTGAGCACGGCCATGACCTTGCCCATGTCGCGCAAGCCCTGCGCGCCGATCTCGGCGATCACGCCGGAAATCAGCGCCCTCACCTTCTCGTCGGAGAGCTGCTCCGGCATGAAGCCCTGGATCACGGTGATTTCCTCGCGCTCCTGGGCGGCAAGTTCCGGGCGGCCGTTTTCCGCGAAGATCTTGGCGGATTCCTCGCGCTGCTTGATCATCTTGGCGAGGATCTGCAGCAGTTCGTCGTTTTCCACCGGACCCTTGCCGGCACCGCGGTTGGCGATGTCGCGGTCCTTCAGCGTGGCCTGGATCAGGCGCAGCGTGGAGACACGGCAGGCATCCCTGGCCTTGAGTGCATCCTTGAGGGCGTTTGCGATGGTCTCGCGCATCATTTTCTCCATATGAGGCCTGCCCGCGGGGTGCGCGGCGCGGCCTTTCTCGTCGTTCGATTGTGCATGCTCATAGACCGGCCAGGGGCCTGACGGCAAACGGATTACGCAAGCGATTGATTTTCCATGCTTTATAATTCCGCGCAATCCACAGGCGACGGTTGACCCCGCCCCGCGCTTTGTCTATTTTCCGGCACCTGCACGAAAATCGGCAATCAGGGCGAACCAACGCGGGTTTCCGCGCGCCTTTGCCTGCGATCTTAAATGGTGCCCAAGCTCCCGGCCTTCAAGCCGGCGCCCGGTGCCGGAAACGGGATACTCATGACCTCGACCCCCGCATGGACCTCCGAAAAGCCCACCGCCCTCCTCGTCCTTGCCGACGGCACCGTGATCGAAGGCAAGGGCATCGGCGCCACCGGCAAGGTGACCGCGGAAGTCTGCTTCAACACCGCGCTGACGGGCTACCAGGAAATCCTGACCGACCCCTCCTACCTCGGCCAGATCGTCACCTTCACCTTCCCGCATATCGGCAATGTCGGCGCCAATGACGAGGACATCGAGGACCTGACGCCGGCTGCCCGCCACGGCGCCGTCGGCACGATCTTCAAGGCCGACATCACCGAGCCGTCGAACTACCGCGCCGCAAAGCACCTCGACGCCTGGCTGAAGGCCCGCGGCATCATCGGCCTTTCCGGCATCGACACGCGCGCGCTGACCGCCTGGATCCGCGAGAACGGCGCGCCGAACGCGGTGATCGCCCACGACCCGAACGGCGTCTTCGACATCGAGACGCTGAAGGCCGAAGCCAGGGCCTGGGGCGGCCTCGTCGGCCTCGACCTCGCCAAGCCCGCCTCCTCCGGCCAGTCCTCGCGCTGGAGCCAGAAGCCGTGGGTGTGGAACGAAGGCTACGAGGACCTTGCCGACAGCGACGTGAAGTATCACATCGTCGCGCTCGACTACGGCGTGAAGCGCAACATCCTGCGCCTCTTCACGGGCCTCGGCTGCAAGGTCACGGTCATGCCGGCCACCTCCAGCGCCGATGACATTCTGGCGCTGAAGCCGGACGGCATCTTCCTTTCCAACGGCCCGGGCGACCCGGCGGCGACCGGCGAATATGCGGTGCCGGTGATCAAGACGCTGATCGAGACGGGCATTCCGGTCTTCGGCATCTGCCTCGGCCACCAGATGCTCGGCCTTGCCGTCGGCGCGACGACCGAGAAGATGCACCAGGGCCACCACGGCGCGAACCATCCGGTGAAGGACCACACGACCGGCAAGGTCGAGATCGTCTCGATGAACCACGGCTTCGCCGTCGCCTCGTCGTCCCTGCCCGACGGCGTCGAGGAGACCCACGTTTCCCTGTTCGACGGCACGAATTGCGGCCTACGCCTTGTCGGCAAGCCGGTCTTCTCCGTGCAGCACCACCCGGAAGCCTCCCCCGGTCCGCAGGACAGCCACTACCTCTTCCGCCGCTTCATCAACCTGGTGCGCGAGAGGAAGGGCGAGGAAGCCATCCCGGAACGCGCGTAAGCAGGCGATCCGCCCACCATCGACGTGAAAAGCCCGCCGGAGCGATCCGGCGGGCTTTTCTTATCGCCACCCTCGGGCGTCAGGCGCCCCTCTGCCTCACCAGCCGGTAGAAGCGCAGGTTGAGCAGGATGGAGGCGGTGGAGAGGCCGGCGAGGAAGCCGAACCAGATGCCGATGCCGCCGAACCCCGCCGGAAAGGCGAAGAGCCAGGCGGCAAAGAAGCCGACCGGCCAGTAGGAGACCAGCGCCAGCAGCATCGGGATACGCGTGTCCTTCAGACCGCGCAGCAGGCCGGCGGCAATCGCCTGCAGGCCGTCGACGAGCTGGAAGAGGCCCGCGACCACCACGAAGGGGCCGGCGATGGCGAGAACCGCGGCCGAATCCCTGCCCGCCTTGTCGAGGAAGATCGAGGCGAGCTTCGTCGGGATGAGCGCGAAGAGCAGGCCGCCGCCAACCGCAATGGTCGCCGCGATGACGAGCACCGCCCAGGCCGCGCGCACGACGCCGAGATGGTCGCCGCGCCCGTGCGCCACGCCGACGCGCACCGTGCCCGCCTGCGCAAGGCCGAGCGGAACCATGAAGGCGACGGAGGCGAGCTGGAGGGCAATGCCGTGCGCCGCAAGCTCCAGCGTGCCGATATTGCCCATCAGCAGCGAGGCGCCGGTGAAGAGGCTGACTTCCGCCAGCATGGTGAGGCCGATCGGCAGGCCGAGATAGACGACCTCGCGCAGCGCCCCCCAGTCCGGCCGCCAGAAGCGCACGAAAAGCTCGTAGCGGCGCATGTCCGGCTGCGCCTGGATATAGGCGGTGATCAGCACGAAGCTCAGCACGTTCACGCCGACCGAAACGATGGCCGCGCCCTCCATGCCCATGGCCGGAAAGCCGAAATGGCCGAGCACCAGCGCATAGGCGAAGAAGGCGTTCACCGTCAGGATGACGATCGTGACATAGAGCACGATGCCTGCCCGGCCGTGCGCGCTGACGAGGCCGCGCAGCGTCATGAAGAGCAGCGCCGGGCCGATGCCCCATTGCGCGATCTTCAGGTAGCTGCCGGCAAGCGCGGCGACCTCCGGCTTCTGGCCGGCAAAGAGCAGGATGTTCTCCGCATTGTAGAAGAGCGGGATCATCAGCGCCGCATAGAAGAGCACCACCCACATGCCCATGCGCACGGAACGGCGCACGGAAACCGTGTCGCCCCGGCCATAGGCCTGCGCCACCATGGGCATGACGGCATTGGCAAAGCCCGAGCCGAGGATGAAGATGGTGAAGAAGAACTGGCTGGACAGCACGATCGCCGCGAGATGCGCCGCGCCGAGCCGGCCGAGGATCACCACGTCCGTCGTGTGGATGCCGAGCTGGGCGAGCTGGGCGCCGATCAGCGGCACGCCGAGCGTCAGGGTCGCCCGGAAATGCCGCCCCCAACCGTTGTCCTCGCGATGCGTTGCCATGTGCATGATAGTTCTCACTTTCGCCTCGCTTCCGATCACAAGTTCCGGTCGCGATCAATCGAATAGATTTGATAACGTCATCAAAAATGCGCGGAAACGGCGCTCCGGGACCGTTTCCGGACGAAAATTTCGTCGAAATGTCACGTTTGAAAGCGCTTCAGGCGCTTTCCGGGGCGAAATTCCCGCTCGGGCCGACACCGGCCCCCTTCAGCTTGACGAGGAAGATCGCGAGGCCCACGAGGAGGATGAGCGCCGCCACCGCGAACGGCGCGCCGGCAAAGGCGACGGGCGCGGACGGTGCGGTGAAATGGCTGAAGACCTGCGTGAAGATCAGCGGTCCGATGATGGTCGTGATCGAGGAAACGCTGGTCAGCGCCCCTTGCAGCTCGCCCTGCGCCGAGGCAGGCACGCGGGCGGAGGCGATGGACCGCAGCGGCGGATCGGCCAGCGCCTCCAGCGCCGTCAGGACGATGACGGCATAGATCATCCAGCCCTGCCAGGCCGCGGCATAGCCGGAAAGCGCGACGACCGAGAAGACGAGGCCGAGGACGGCCGTGCGGTATTCGCCGATCCTCGGCACGATGCGCGGCAGGACGAAGCCCATGACAACCGCCCCGCCGATCCCGAAGATGCCGAGCGACAGGCCGATCTGCCCCTCGCTCCAGCCGTAGCGATAGGCGCCGACGAAGGACCAGACCGCCGGATAGACGGCATGCGCCAAGCCATAACAGAGGAAGACGACGCCGACCCACAGCACGCCGGGATAGTTGCGCATCTGCATGAGCGTGCCGAGCGGATTGGCGCGGGCAAGCTCGAAGGGGCGGCGATTGTGCGCCGCAAGGCTCTCCGGCAGCAGGATCCACGCACCGACGAAATTGAGGAAGGCGAGCGCGGCCGCGCCGTAGAAGGGGATGCGCGGCCCGAACTCGCCGAGAAGCCCGCCGATCACCGGCCCGATGACGAAGCCGGTGCCGAAGGCGATGCCCATCAGCCCGAAATTCTTCGAACGCGTCTCGTCGTTCGACACATCCGCGATATAGGCGGCCGCCGTGCTGAAGCTCGCGCCGCTGATGCCCGCCAGCACCCGCCCGACGAAGAGCATCCAGTAGCTTACCGCCAGCGCGCAGATGAGATTGTCGATGGCGAAGGTCAGGATGCAGGCCAGCAGCACCGGCCGCCGGCCGAAGCGATCCGAAAGATTGCCGATGAGCGGCGCGAACAGGAACTGCATGCCGGCATAGACGAGCAGCAGCCAGCCGCCGTCGATGGCCGCCTGGCTGATGTCGTCGCCCGTCAGCTCGCGCAGATAGGTCGGCAGGACCGGCATGATGATGGCGATGCCGATCACGTCGAGGAACATGATCATGAAGACGAGAAAGAGCCCGCGCCGGGTGGACCTGGCATCGACCATGGATTGACCTCGAAAGAATGAACGGCGCCCGCAGGGGGCGAAAATGTCAGGCGGCGAGTTCTATTTCACTTTCTCCAGCGAAACAATCCGTGAACATCTCAAAAGTTTTGATGGTTCCGATGCGATTTCCTGATGCCGGGCCTCAATCGGGCCAGGGATTGGCCTTGACGAAATCCACGAAGGCGCGCAGCGGCGCGGGCATCAGCGTGCGGCTCGGATAGTAGAGGAAGGGGCCGGAAAACGTCTGGATCCAGTCCGCCATGACGACCTGCAGCGCGCCCGAGGCGAGGTTCGGCGCAAGGAATTCCTCGAAGGTGCACAGGATGCCGAGGCCGGCCGCGGCGGCATGCTGCTCCACCTCGCTCGACTCGGAGATGAGGCAGGCTGGCGGCATGATGGAGATGCGCTCCTCGCCGCGCTCGAACACCCAGGGCAGCACCCGGCCGCTGGCGAAGCGATGGAGGATGCAGCGGTGCTGCATCAGGTCGCGCGGATGCTCCGGAACGCCATGCTCGGCGATGTAGGAGGGCGCGGCGGCGACGACATAGCGCTGGCGGCGCGGCCCGATCGGCACGGCGATCATGTCCTGGTGCAGCGCCTCCTCGTAGCGGATGCCGGCGTCGAAGCCTTCGGCCAGCACGTCCACGAGGGCGTCGTTCGACGCGACCTCCAGCGTGATGCCCGGATAGGCCTTGAGGAAGGCCGTGGCTATCGGCGGCAGCACGAAGCGGGCGACGATGCCCGGCACGTTGAGCCGCAGGCGGCCGACGGGACTGTCGCGCAGGCTGTTGACGCCGTCGATCGCCGCCTCGACCTCCCCGAGCGCCGGCGCCAGCCGTTCCAGAAGCCGCTCGCCGGCATCCGTCAGCGTCACGCTGCGCGTGGTGCGGTTGAAGAGGCGCAGGTTCAGCCGCGCCTCCAGCCGGCGCATCGCCTCGGAAAGGGCGGAGGCGGAAACGCCGCGCAGCTTGGCGGCCGCGCGAAAGCTCTGCACCCGCGCTATGGCGACGAAGGCATCGAGATCGGCAAGGGGGATCTGGCTCATTGTTCGGAAAATCGCACAAGCTGTTCGAGGAAGACCGGATTATCGCACAAAGACCGATGCGATAAAAGACGGTCGAACCGAAGGCAGACAACAGGAGAAGACCATGAAGACCGTAAACCTCGGCAAGACCGGCCCGCGCGTTTCCACCATCGGGCTCGGCTGCATGGGCATGTCCGGCATGTACGGCCCGGCCGACCGGGCGGAGAGCATCGCCACCATCCACGCCGCGCTCGACGCCGGCATAAACCTTCTCGACACCGGCGACTTCTACGGCATGGGCCACAACGAGATGCTCATCGCCGAGGCGCTGAAGGAGCGGCGCCGCGAGGACGTGGTGATCAGTGTGAAGTTCGGCGCCCTGCGCGGCCCCGACGGCATCTGGGCCGGCTACGATTCGCGCCCGGCGGCGATCCGCAACTTCCTCGCCTATTCGCTGCAGCGGCTCGGCACCGACCATATCGACATCTACCGCCCGGCCCGCCTCGATCCGGCGGTGCCGATCGAGGAGACCATCGGCGCGCTCGCCGATCTGGTGAAGGCCGGTTACATCCGCCATATCGGCCTGTCCGAGGTAGGGTCGGAGACGATCCGCCGCGCCGCCGCCGTGCACCCGATCGCCGACCTCCAGATCGAATATTCGCTGATCTCCCGCGGCATCGAGGACGACATCCTGCCGACCTGCCGCGAACTCGGCATCCCGCTCACCGCCTACGGCGTGCTGTCGCGCGGCCTCATCAGCGGCCACTGGCAGAAGGGTACGGTCACGGGCGGCGATTTCCGCGCCGCGAGCCCGCGCTTCCAGGACGGCAATGTCGACCGCAACCTGGCGCTCGTCGAGGCGCTGCGCCGCGTGGCGGAGGAAAAGGGCGCGAGCGTCGCACAGCTCGCCATCACCTGGGTGGCGGCACAGGGCGAGGATATCGTCCCGCTCATCGGCGCCCGCCGCCGCGACAGGCTCGCCGAGGCGCTGGGCGCACAGCAGGTCACGCTTGACGAAGCCGATCTCGCCGCCATCGAGGCCGCCATGCCGAAGGGCGCGGCCGCGGGCGAACGCTACCCGGCCGCCCAGCTCGCCCATATGGACAGCGAAAAGCACGCCTGATCATGCGAAAGCCCTCCGGCCTCAGCGGCCGGAGGGCTTTTCAGAGAAGTCGAGTGGCGTCAGGGATCGCCCTGGAAGGTGTTGCAGGCATCCAGGCGGCCGCTGTCGAAGCCGCGCTTGAACCAGCGGCGGCGCTGCTCGGAGGTGCCGTGGTTGAAGCTCTCCGGCACGACATAGCCCTGCATACGCTTCTGCAGCGTATCGTCGCCGATCTGGGTGGCGGCGTTCAGCGCCTCATCGAGGTCGCCGCTTTCCAGAAGCCCCTTCTGCTGCGTGTACTTGCCCCAGATGCCGGCATAGCAATCGGCCTGCAGCTCGACGCGCACGGACATCTGGTTCGCCTCCGCCTCGCTCATGCGCTGGCGTTGCTGGTTGAAGCGCGGCAGGATGCCGGTGAGGTTCTGGACGTGGTGGCCCACCTCGTGCGCGACGACATAGGCCTGGGCGAAGTCGCCGGCCGCGTCGAACTTGTTGGCGAGCTCGTCGAAGAAGCTCATGTCGAGATAGACCTTGTGGTCGCCCGGGCAATAGAACGGCCCGGACGCCGCCGAGGCGAAGCCGCAGGCGGATTTGACGGAGCCGGAGAAGAGCACCATCTTGGGCTCCTCGTATGTCTCGCCCGCTGCCTTGAAGATGCCGTTCCAGGTGTCTTCGGTCTCTGCGAGCACCGTCGCCATGAATTCCTTGGTCTCTTCCTCCTGCGGCGAGGAACGGCGGCTGGCGCTCTCCGTCTGCTCGAAGCCCGGCATGCTGACCTGCCCGCCATTGCCCATGACCTGCAGGAGGTCGATGCCCATCGCCTTGAAGACGAAATAGATGACGACGAGGAAGATGATGGTGCCGATGCTCATGCCGCCGCCGGACCGGCCGCCGCCACCCATCGGAATGCGGAACCCGCCGCCCCGGCCGAAGGGATTGCTGCCTCCCATCGAGGGACCGGCTCCGCGCTGGTCCTCGATATTGCCCGACTGGCGACGACCTTTCCATTCCATGGCGCATTTCCCCGCATTGAATTGCCGACGAACGTTCATCGCATGAATTCGTTCCTCAGCAACGACTTATAGGGCCTGCCGGGGCGCCTTGCAAAACGAAAAGCGGCCCCTCAGCGCCGCCGGAGAAGCCCGCCCCAGCCGGCTTCGCGCACCGCGAGCGCCCCCGCCGCGACGAGCAGGAAACTGACGGCGGCGGCAGCAAGCCCGCTTGCAAGGCCAGACGACCCGTCGAAGATCATCGCCCCCATCACCCGGTGCGGAACGAGGGTGAAGAGACCCGCGACGACGATGCCGCCGAAATACATGCCGGCGACCTGGGCGCGGTGCGCGCGGATATTGCCGCGCCGCGCCGCCATGACGGCCGGCACGCTGGCGAGGATGACGTAGAGCGAAAGGAGATGGATCGGGCTGAAGCCGTGGAATGTGTTGATTCCATGGATGAAGAAGGTCGAAAAACTCGTCGTAACCATCAGGAAAAGCCAGATTTTTCCGAGCAGCCGATGGGCCGGCGTGCCCTTCGGGCGGGCGAGGAGGACGGCGCCGAGCACGGCGGCCGGCAGCACGGTCGCGACGTGGAACTGGACGGCGAAGGATGCATTGGCAAGCGGCTCGAAGGTCATGGCGGGCTCCGGGGACGGTTGAATTCGGCCCCGTCTTCCGCCAATGATCGGGCCGCTTCAAACGCTTTGGCCCGAACGGACGGAAAACTTCGTGGAACGCCCCTTGCTGCAATCCGCGCTTCGTGAACTGCAGGTCTTCCTGCGCGCGCCGCGGTTCTGGGCGACCTTCGGCGCGGTGGTGCTGATCTTCTGGGTGACGGGTCCCTACGGCACCGCGGAGCGGCTGGCCGCCATCCCCCGCCTCGGCTTCTGGCTCGTGCTGCACGCCGTCGCCTGGGCCATCGCCGTCACCGCCATCGTGCTCGTCAACACGCTGCTGCGGGACCGTATCCCGGGCCTTGGCCGCCGCATGGCGCTCGGCACGCTGGTCGCCGGCGTGCCGGTCGGGCTTGCGACGAATGCGATCAGCCTCGCGACCTTCGGCGGCACGCCGACGGTCTTGGACCTTGCCGCAAGCATCGCGACCGGCCTCCTCCTCTCCGCCCTCTTCTGCGCCCTCACCTACTTGACGATGAGCAGCCGGCAGGCCGAGGCGCTCTCCTCCGTCCCCGCGCCGAGCGAGGAGGAGCGGGCAGACGTGCCGCTGCTGCGCCGCCTCAGGCCGGAAAACCGCGGCCCGATCCTGCACATGACCGTCGCCGACCACTATACCGAGGTGACGACCAGCCGCGGGCGGGAATTGATCCTGCTGCGCTTTTCCGATGCCGTGCAGGAAGTCGGCGGCACGCCGGGCTTGCAGGTGCACCGCTCGCATTTCGTTGCCGATGCGCATGTCGAAAGGCTGCTGCGCTCCGAAGGCAAGCTGGCGATCCTCCTGAAGGACGGCAGCGAGATTCCGGTGAGCCGCAGCCGGACGGAGGCGGTGCGCACCCGCTGGGGCTGAATTTTTTCCGGCGCCTGTCGGCTCGCCGTCGCGCCGTTCGTCTCTAGGTATCCGTCAGTCAACCGTGCCAGGAGAAGTCTCATGCGAAAGATCATTGTCGGCGCATTCACCAGCCTCGACGGCGTCATGCAGGCGCCGGGCGGGCCGGACGAGGATCCCGTCGGCGGCTTCCGGTTCGGCGGCTGGGCGGCCGCTGCCTTCGACGAGAAGATGGGCGCCTTCATCGGCGAACTCTTCGCAAAGCCGTTCGACCTGCTGCTCGGCCGCAAGACCTACGACATCTTCGCCGCCCACTGGCCCTATGTGGAGAAGGACGACCCGATCGGCCCGCTCTTCGACCGCATCGACAAATATGTCGCGACCCGTAACCCGGCCTTCGAACCCACCTGGCAGAACAGCCATGTGCTCGGCCCGGACGCGGTCTCCGCCGTGCGCAAGCTGAAAAGCGGCGACGGGCCGGACCTCCTGACGCAAGGCTCCACCGAATTCCTGAAAGCGCTGTTCGAGAACGACCTCGTCGACGAGATCCACGTCTCCGTCTTCCCGGTCATCCTCGGCAAGGGCAAGCGGCTCTTCGGCGACGCCTCCTTCCCGCGCGCCTTGACGCTGATCGATTCGCGCACCAGCGACACCGGCATCGTCATGAGCCGCTATGCCCGCGCCGGCGATGTCGCCATCGGCTCCTTTGAATTCGAGACGCCGACCGACGCCGAGCTGGAGCGCCGCCGCAACCTCGCCTGATGGGATTCACTCCAGCCCCTCCTCCTTCACCGTCTCCGCCAGCCACGCGGCGAAGGCGGACATGGCGGGGGTGAGGCTGCGCGATTGCAGGCGGGTCAGCCAGTAGCTGCCGAGCGCGACGCTGGTGCGGAAAGGCTGGACGACAGCCCCGGCGGCCAAGAGCCGCGAGAACATCAGCGGCGGCGCGAGGCCGACGCCCGCGCCCTGCAAAACCGCCTCCATCATGGCGAGCGAGGTGTCGAAGACGATGGCGTTCTGCGGCGGCGGCGTGCGCGGCAGCCCGGCCGCCTCGAACCAGCGCGTCCACTCGTCGCGCCGATAGGAGCGCAGCAGCGTCAGTCCGAGCAGGTCGGCCGGCTCCTTGAGGTCGCGCGCGACGGCGGGAATGGCGAGCACGGACAGCGGCGCATCGAAGAGACGCACGGCATCCGTCCCATGCCATGCGCCGGCCCCGAAGCGGATGGCGAAATCGAGCCCTTCGGCGGCAAGGTCCACCCGGTTGTTGTTGGTGGAAAGCCGCACCTCCACGAAGGGATGGCGCTCGCGGAAGCCGGCAAGGCGCGGCAGCAGCCAGCCGACAGCGAAGGTGCCGACCGCACCCACCGTCAATATCTCCCGCACATGCCCGCCGCGAAAACGCTCCACCGCATCCGCCATGCGGTCGAAACTGTCGCGCAGCACCGGCAGGAGGCTTTCCCCCTCCGCGGTGATCATCAGCCCGCGCGGCAGGCGCTTGAAGAGCACGACGCCCATCTGCTCCTCCAGGCTCTTCACCTGATGGCTGACGGCCGCCTGCGTGACATTCAGCTCGATGGCCGCCCGCGTGAAGGAAAGATGGCGGGCGGAGGCCTCGAAAGCGCGGAAGGCATTCAGCGGCAGATAAGGCCGAACCATAGCAATGCCCCAATTTTCCTAATGGCTGAGACCAGTATTCATCTTTTGTCAGGCCATGAAAGCATTGCTATCCATGATGCACAAGTCATTCGGAAATAGAGGAAAACGTGATGGACCTGCGTCCCTTCGCGGCCGGCGTCCTGCTGGCCGCCGGCTTCGCCATGCCCGTCGAGGCCCGCATTATTTGTAGCATCGTCGCCGATGCGGAAAACGGCGAGATCATCCTGGAAAAGGGCGACTGCAAGACGCGCGTCACCCCCGCCTCCACCTTCAAGGTGCCGCTCGCGGTAATGGGCTACGATTCCGGTTTCCTCGAAAATGCCGAGGAGCCGGTGCTGCCCTTCATCAAGGGCTATCCCGACTGGGGCGGCGACAACTGGCGCCAGCCGACGACGCCACGGCGCTGGCTGGAATATTCCGTCGTCTGGTACTCCCAGCGCATCACCGAATTCCTCGGCTACGAGCGGCTGCGCGACTATGCCGAAGCCTTCGGCTACGGCAATGCCGACATGACCGGCGACCCCGGCAAGGACAACGGCCTCGAACGTGCCTGGATCGCCTCCTCGCTGAAGATCTCCCCGCGCGAGCAGGTGGAATTCCTGCGCAAGCTGGTGAACCATGAGCTGCCCGTCTCCGCCGAGGCGATGGATGCGGCGATGGAGATCGTCGAGGGACGCGACATCGCCGACGGCTGGCGGGCGCAGGGCAAGACCGGCATGGCCTATTCGAAGAAGCCGGACGGCACCACGCCGAACTATGGCCGCCCCTGGGGCTGGTATGTCGGCTGGGCACGCCGCGAGGACCGCACCGTCGTCTTCGCCCGGCTGATACAGGACGAGAAGAAACAGGAACCGCGCACCAGCCTGCGCGCGCGGGACGGCATCCTCGCGGAATTGCCGGGCATTCTGGCCGGCGAATAGGCCCTGCCCTCGCCACGCCCGCGACACCTTAGATCGGCAAAGGAAGTCCCAGCACTTTTCCTGTCTATGTCGCGGAGTCAGGTTGCGCTGCCCGTCCTGCCTTTACACGGCCGATCCATTGGCCGGAGGTGACCCGCGTTCACGCCGAAACGTGTTCCTCTCCCAATGGCAACGGCACACGCACCAGGCGTAAACGAGGAACGTTGTTCCTCTGACGCAAAGCATACCTGTTGAAAAATGACTGGTACCCCTTCCAGGCTGACAGGGAAGTGGCACCACCGGCTGCTGGCTTGGTCCGTTGCCGCTACCGTAAACTCAAGCTCTATTGGTCCTCCGGCGATCAAGCTGAATAGGAGGGCCACGGAAACTATGGCGGTGTGTCCGCACAGGAAGCCGATAAATGGGCTCATCAACTGTAGGAAAACCTTTTTTCCCTCTCCAATATCCCGGTGGATGCTCTTATCCGCCACCATGACCCACGCGGATAACGTAGCCGACAGGAGACCTACGACAATACGCAGAATGAAGGTATTCTGGGAGAACTCCACCGAAGGTAAAAAATGAAAGTTCAATAACATATTCACCCCGGGAACCGTGGTGCCGAGGATTAGTATCGTGAACCAGACGCCCCGCATCAGCTTCAAATACGGTGACACGGCAAACTGCTCTTCAGCTTCTTCCATTGCAAATCCCAAGCCTGGGGCACACCAGCAGAGTATGAAAATTCATCTCCCTTGATATTCATATTTTGCCGTATGCACAGGGGATGCCTGCCCACGCCCGCGACACCCCGGATCGGCAGCGCAAAGCCCCCGCACTTTTCCTGTCGATTCGGCGATTTTCGGGGTTCCGCTCGCCCCTTCCTTTGCCTATAAGCCGCTTCTAGCCTTTGAACGACCATAGATGCGCGCCCGGCCGGTGAACCCATCACCATGGCCGGTTTTTCGCGCACGCGGAAGAACGGATAGAGAGATGCCCAAGCGCCAAGATTTGAAATCGATCCTCATCATCGGCGCGGGGCCGATCGTCATCGGTCAGGCCTGCGAATTCGACTATTCCGGAACCCAGGCCTGCAAGGCCCTGAAGGAGGAAGGCTACCGCGTCATCCTCGTCAACTCCAACCCCGCGACGATCATGACCGATCCGGGCCTCGCCGACGCGACCTATGTCGAGCCGATCACCCCCGAGGTCGTGGCAAAAATCATCGCCAAGGAGCGCCCGGACGCGCTGCTGCCGACCATGGGCGGCCAGACGGCACTGAACACCGCGCTTTCTCTCAAGCGCATGGGCGTGCTCGACCGCTACAATGTCGAGATGATCGGCGCCAAGCCCGAGGCCATCGACAAGGCCGAGGACCGCGCTCTCTTCCGCGAGGCCATGGCGAAGATCGGCCTCGAAACGCCGAAGTCCATGCTCGCCAACGCCACCGAGATCAAGGACAAGGACCGCAAGCTCCACGAGGCCGAGCGCGCCAAGCTGAAGGCGGAGCTTTCGGGCGACGCGCTCGACAAGGCGCTGGACGAGCTGGAGAACCAGTGGAACCTCGGCGAGACCGACCGCAAGCAGCGCTACATGAGCCACGCCATGGCGATCGGCGCGCAGGCGCTCGACACGATCGGCCTGCCGGCCATCATCCGCCCGTCCTTCACGCTCGGCGGCACCGGCGGCGGCATCGCCTATAACCGCTCGGAATTCTTCGAGATCGTCAATTCCGGCCTCGACGCCTCCCCGACCACGGAAGTCCTCATCGAGGAATCCGTCCTCGGCTGGAAGGAATACGAGATGGAAGTCGTCCGCGACAAGGCGGACAACTGCATCATCATCTGCTCCATCGAGAACATCGACCCGATGGGCGTGCATACGGGTGACTCGATCACCGTCGCCCCGGCCTTGACCCTGACGGACAAGGAATACCAGATCATGCGCAACGCCTCCATCGCGGTGCTGCGCGAGATCGGCGTCGAGACGGGCGGCTCCAACGTGCAGTTCGCCGTCAACCCGGAAAACGGCCGCCTCGTCGTCATCGAGATGAACCCGCGCGTCTCGCGCTCCTCCGCGCTCGCCTCCAAGGCCACCGGCTTCCCCATCGCCAAGATCGCGGCGAAGCTCGCTATCGGCTACACGCTGGACGAGCTGGAGAACGACATCACCGGCGGCGCGACCCCGGCCTCCTTCGAGCCGTCCATCGACTATGTCGTGACGAAGATCCCGCGCTTCGCCTTCGAGAAGTTCCCCGGCGCCGAGCCGACGCTGACCACCGCCATGAAATCGGTCGGTGAGGTCATGGCCATCGGCCGCACCTTCGCCGAATCGCTCCAGAAGGCCCTGCGCGGCCTCGAAACGGGCCTCACCGGCCTCGACGAGATCGAAATCCCCGGCCTTGGCGACGGTAACGACAACAATGCCATCCGCGCCGCCATCTCCACCCCGACGCCGGACCGCCTGCGCATGGTCGCCCAGGCGCTGCGCATGGGCCTGACGCCGGAGGAAGTCCACGAAGGCTCCAAGATCGACCCGTGGTTCCTCGAGCAGTTCAAGGCCATCGTCGACATGGAGGCCCGCATCCGCGAACACGGCCTTCCGGCCGACGCCGAGAACCTGCGCATGCTGAAGGCCATGGGCTTCTCCGACGCGCGCCTCGCCACCCTCTCCGGCAAGCGCCCGAAGGAAGTGGCGGAACTGCGCAACGGCCTGAATGTCCGCCCGGTCTTCAAGCGCATCGATACCTGCGCCGCCGAATTCGCCTCGCCGACCGCCTACATGTACTCGACCTACGAGACGCCATTTGCCGGCGCGACGCGCTCGGAAGCCGGCATTTCGGATCGCAAGAAGGTCGTCATCCTCGGCGGCGGGCCGAACCGCATCGGCCAGGGCATCGAGTTCGACTATTGCTGCTGCCATGCCGCCTTCGCCCTGAAGGATGCCGGCTATGAAGCCATCATGGTCAACTGCAACCCGGAAACCGTCTCGACCGACTACGACACCTCCGACCGTCTCTATTTCGAGCCGCTGACGGCCGAGGACGTCATCGAGATCCTGAAGGCCGAGCAGACCAACGGCGAAGTCGTCGGCGTCATCGTGCAGTTCGGCGGCCAGACCCCGCTGAAGCTCGCCGAAGCGCTGGAGAAGAACGGCATCCCGATCCTCGGCACCGCCCCTGATATGATCGACCTTGCCGAAGACCGCGACCGCTTCCAGAAGCTGCTCCAGAAGCTGGACCTCGCCCAGCCGAACAACGGCATCGCCTATTCCGTCGAGCAGGCCCGCCTCGTCGCGGCCGAGATCGGCTTCCCGCTGGTCGTGCGCCCGTCCTACGTGCTTGGCGGCCGCGCCATGCAGATCATCCATTCGGAAGGCCAGCTCCAGACCTATCTGCTCGATACGGTGCCCGAACTCGTTCCCGAGGACATCAAGCAGCGCTACCCGAACGACAAGACCGGCCAGATCAACACCCTGCTCGGCAAGAATCCGCTGCTCTTCGACAGCTACCTGACCAATGCGACGGAAGTCGACGTCGACGCACTCTGCGACGGCAAGGACGTCTTCGTCTCGGGCATTATGGAGCATATCGAGGAAGCCGGCATCCATTCGGGCGACTCGGCCTGCTCGCTGCCGGTCCACACGCTCTCCAGCGAAATCGTCGACGAGCTGGAGCGCCAGACCAAGGCCCTCGCCAAGGCGCTCAACGTCGGCGGCCTGATGAACGTGCAATACGCCATCAAGGACGGCACGATCTACGTGCTGGAAGTCAACCCGCGCGCCTCGCGCACCGTGCCTTTCGTCGCCAAGACCATCGGCGCGCCGATCGCCAAGATCGCCGCCCGCGTCATGGCCGGCGAAAGTCTCGACGTGGCGATTGCCGCCTATGGCGCGAAGCCGGACCCGCGCAACCTCAAGCACATCGCCGTCAAGGAAGCCGTGTTCCCCTTCGCCCGCTTCCCGGGCGTCGATACGCTGCTCGGCCCGGAAATGCGCTCGACCGGCGAGGTCATCGGCCTCGACACCGACTTCGCGCTCGCCTTCGCCAAGTCGCAGCTCGGCGCCGGCGTCGACCTGCCGCGCGAGGGCACGGTCTTCGTCTCCGTGCGTGACGAGGACAAGGAGCGCGTGCTGGCGGCCGTGCGCCTCTTGACCGACATCGGCTTCAAGGTCATGGCGACCTCCGGCACCGCCCGCTTCCTCGCCGAAAAGGGCATCGAGGCGATCAAGGTCAACAAGGTGCAGGAGGGCCGTCCGCATGTGGAGGACGCCATCCGCAACCGCCAGGTCAGCCTCGTCATCAACACGACGGACAGCAGCAAGGCGATCTCGGACTCGAAGTCGCTCCGCCGCGCCGCCCTGATGCAGAAGGTGCCCTACTACACCACCATGGCCGGCGCCAAAGCCGCCGCCCAGGCGATCAAGGCGCTCAAGCAGGGCCAGTTGGAAGTACGTCCGCTTCAGTCGTATTTCTGAGGCCGATTCTTCGAAATGCTGAAAGCCGGGCGCGTTGCCCGGCTCAGACGAAGCCCTCTCTTCCGTCATGCTCGGGCCTGTCCCGGGCATCTGCAACCCCTCGATTTTCAATGCGCTGGCAGATCCTCGGCACAAGGCCGAGGATGACGGCGGTAGGTGAGACGGTTTGTCAGCAAGCTGAGCCGGGCAACATTACCCGGCTTTTTCATTGAGCGATGAGTCTTTCCGCCAGATGCCCTATGGTCTTCATGTCCTCGACGAAGAGGCCGTGCTGGCGGCGGCGCTCCGCCTCGTCGGGCAGGCGCAGCAGGAAGGAGGGGTGGACGGTCGGGTAGAGCACGATATTGTCCTGCATGGCGATCGGCTTGCCGCGCAGCCGGCTCAGCGGTCCCTGCTGCCCGCTCAGCGCATAGAGCGCGGTGGCCCCGAGCGCGACGACGAGGCTCGGCCGCACCAGCTCCATCTCCTTCGCCAGCCACCAGCGGCAATGCTCGATCTCGCCGCGGTTCGGCTTCTCGTGAATGCGGCGCTTGCCGCGCGGCACATATTTGAAGTGCTTCACCGCATTCGTGAGGTAAAGCGTCTCGCGGGCAATGCCAGCCTCCTTCAATACCGCGTCGAAGACACGGCCCGCCGGGCCGACGAAGGGACGCCCGGCAAGGTCCTCCTGGTCGCCCGGCTGCTCGCCCACCATCATGATCCGCGCCTCCGGTGGCCCCTCCCCGAAAACGGTCTGCGTCGCGGCGCAATGCAGCGGACAGCGCGTGCAGCCCCGCGCCTCCTCGCGCAAGGCCCCGATCGTGCCGGCGTTTGCCGGCATGGGCGGCGCCAAGGTGCGGGCCGCCTCCTGCAGGCGATGGTGGAAGGGCGGCGGATCACTGGCGGCGCGCTCGGCCATGGCCCGCACATTCGCCTCGGCATTGGCGATGAGGTCCGGGATCAGATCCGCCTCCGGCAGGTGGCGCCAGTATTTCTTCGGCATTTCCGCCTGCATGGCCTTCAGCTTCAGCCGGGCCGGATTGAAGATGCTGGCATAGTAGGTGCGCCAGAGTTCGTCCGTCGGATCGCCATGGCCGGGATTTTCGCCGGGGCGCGTGTCGAAGATCAGGCTTTCGCCATCCCAGCTCGCCGTTCCCCGCGGCGTGGCGATGATCCAGTCCATGTCGGCAAAGCGCCGACGGAAGAACGGCGCGGTCCGGGCGACGACGAAATGCGACGGCTCGAACCAGGCGAAGAAGCGGCGGCGCCCCTCCGCCTGCCCGGCGATCTCCTTGAAGCGCACGAAGGCCGTCATCTTGTGGCTGTCGCGATGCACGTTCTTCGCCAGAAGCCGCGCCCAGGCGACATCCTTGTCCGCCGTAAGCTCCAGCAGGCGCTTGTCCGATTGCAGGCGCCAGAGCAGCCGGTACAGGAGATGAAAGCGGCCGGGCTCCGTATGGCAGGCGACCGCCTCGGCCAGGGAAAGGAAACCCGCGGGAACGGTGAGCGGCGCGGCCGCCGGATCCGGCCCCGGCAGATCCGGCGCGGCTTCGAACAGCTCCTCCTCCATCCCGCCGATCCGCCAGTCCACCTGCTGCGGCGAAAGGCCGGCGGCAGCGAGCGCGCGGGCCGCGTCCCGCCATTCGGAAAAATCGCCCCGCCCGACAAGGCAAACCCTGTGCATCAGAGCAGCGAAAGCTGTTCCGGCCTGGGGGCGAAGACGGCTTTCAGGTCGTCCCTATCGGCAAGGCGACGCGGCACCCAGCCCTCCGCCTCGATGAACGCTCGCACCCTGCGCAGGGAAACGCCGAGCCGGGCGAGGTCCTCCAGCCGCAGGCGGCGGAACCGACGGCTGGACAGGATGGCGTCCACCGACTTCGTGCCGAAGCCCGGAACCCGCAGCAGCCGCTCGCGCTCCGCCCGGTTGACATCGACCGGAAAGGCGTGGCGGTTGGCGAGCGCCCAGGCAAGCTTCGGATCCATGTCGAGATCGAGCATGCCCCCGGTCGAGGCCGTGATCTCGTCGATGCCGAAGCCATAGAAGCGGTAGAGCCAGTCCGCCTGGTAGAGCCGATGCTCGCGCACCAGCGGCGGCTTGATCAGCGGCAGCGCGCGGGACGCGTCGGGAATGGGGCTGAAGGCGGAATAATAGACGCGCTTCAAGCCGTAGCTGCCATAAAGCCGGGCGCTGGTCTTCAAAATGGTAGCGTCGTCGGCCCCGTCGGCACCCACGATCATCTGCGTGCTCTGGCCGCCGGGCACGAAGCGCTTGCGCCGTTTCGACTGCAGGGTGGGTTCCGCCGCCGCCTCGATCTTGCGGCGAAGCTCGCCCATCGCGCGGCGGATGCCCTCCGGCCGCTTTTCCGGCGCGAGCCGCCCGATGCCGGCATCCGTCGGCAGCTCGATATTGAGCGACAGGCGATCGGCGTAAAGCCCCGCCTCCTCGATCAGCTCGGGCGCGGCGTCGGGAATGGATTTCAGGTGGATATAGCCGCGAAAACCATGCTCGGTCCTGAGCTCCCGCGCCACGCGCACCATCTCGCCCATCGTGTGATCGGGCGAGCGGATGATGCCGGACGACAGGAACAGGCCCTCGATATAGTTGCGCCGGTAGAATTCCAGCGTCAGCCAGATCACCTCCTCCGGCGTGAAGCGGGCGCGCTCCACGTTGCTGGACGAGCGGTTGATGCAATAGGCGCAATCGAAGATGCAGAAATTGGTGAGCAGGATCTTGAGCAGCGAGATGCAACGGCCGTCCGGCGCATAGGCATGGCAGATGCCTGCCCCTTCCGTCGAGCCGAGCCCGCCGGTCTTCACGGAGTCGCGCTTGACCGTGCCGCTGGACGCGCAGGAGGCATCGTATTTGGCGGCATCCGACAGGATGGCCAAGCGCTGTTGCAGCGATTTCTTCATATTTGTTCACTATATGTTCTGAAAGCCAGAGTCAATGGAGGATGGATCATCGGCGGCTCAATAGCCGCCGATGATCGGGAGCACTTCTCCCGTGATATAGCTGGAGCATTGCGGCGAGGCGAGGAAGACATAGGCCGGCGCCAGCTCTTCCGGCTGGGCCGGCCGCTTCATCGGCGTCTGCGCACCGAATTTCGCCACGTCCTCCGCCGCCTTGTCGGAAGGGTTGAGCGGCGTCCAGACCGGCCCCGGCGCCACGGCATTGACGCGAATGCCCCGCGGCACGAGCTGGCCGGCGAGCGAACGCGTGAAGGCATGGATGCCGCCCTTGGTCATCGAATAGTCGATGAGGTCCTTGGAGCCCTCCAGCCCCGTGACCGAGCCGGTATTGACGATCGCCGACCCCACCTTCATATGCGGCACCGCGGCCTGCGCCATGAAGAAATAGCCATAGAGATTGGTCTTCAGCGTCTCGTCGAAATGCTCTTCGGAAAGGTCGGCGATATCCTTCGTGTGCACCTGGAAGGCGGCATTGTTCACGAGGATATCGAGCCGCCCTAAGTCCCGCACCACGCATTTCACCGTCTGCACGCAGAACGCCTTGTCCTTGACGTCGCCGGCAAAGGCGATGCAGCGCCGGCCTTCCGCCTCCACGGCCGCGATCGTCTCCCGCGCATCCTCCCCTTCCGCAAGATGCACGATGGCGACATCCGCCCCCTCGCGCGCAAAGAGCACGGCGACCGCCCGCCCGATGCCGGAATCCCCGCCAGTGATGAGCGCCACCTTGTCCTTCAGCTTTTCCGAACCCTTGTAGAAGGGAGCGTCGTACATCGGCGCCGGATCGAGCGTGGCCTCCCTCCCGGGCTTCGGCTGGTGCTGCTCGGGAAAGGGCGGCGCGGGATAGGGCCGCGCACCGGCCTGCATGGCGCCGGGCTTTTCGCTCCTGCCCTTGCGGTCGGCCTTGGCCACCTCTTCCTGGATGTCGCGCTGCTTTTCTGCCGTGCGGGCGGACTGGCTCGGGCTCATCGCTCTCTCCTCAAAGTTCGGTGGGTCGGATATTGTCGACACGGACCTTCCCGGCCACGACCCCGCGCGGCCCTTCGACCGGATAGGCAGGGTCCGTCTCGTCGACGACCGTGTAGAGCTTCTCGCTGCGGAAGGCGCTGGACGAGGTCGTGGAATTGCCGTCGCCCGGCAGCGCGTCGATCTCCAGATAGTCAAGCTCCGCCTCCGCCGCAACGACCCGCGCATCGCCGCTGGAGCGGGCGCGCACCACCACCTCGCCCTGGTTCGGCGCAAGGTCCCAGTTCTGGTCGCCCGCCGCCGCGATGGGAACGAGGCGGAAGAGCTTCAATTGCTCCGTGTCGGAATAATTGGCGGCCGGCGCGCCGGTGTCCTGCCGCGGCGCGGTCTCGTCGAAGCCCGCCGACCAGTCGCGGGCCGGCTCCGCCATGCCGGGCGGCGTGCGGTGCGCCGTGGCGTCGTCGCTGCCGGTGATGACCCGCGGCTTGGCGCTGGAAACGCCGTCATTGCCGGCGCCGGCCCGCGAAACCACGAACTGCGGCGCCGCATCCGCATGGACGGCCCGCTCCTCTCCGTTCTCCGCCGCAATAATGCCGTCCGCAGCGGGTGGCGCGTGCGCCTCGGCCTGCACCGCCTGCACGTCCGGATGGCTTACGCCCGCCACCTCCCGGCGTCCTTCGTCATGCATGGCCTGGTTGCCGGACACCTCGCCGGCAAGCTGCTTGAAATAACCGGAAATCTTCTCGATCACACCCATCGTCCATTCCTCATGATCTGGTTTCGAGGCGCGCCATCGCGGCCTTCAGGATCGCGCGGATTTCATCGTCGGCGATCTGCTGGGCGGCGAAGGCGACATCCGGCTCGATGCCGGGATCCTCCTCGTGGTCGCGAACCGTTTCGCTGTCGCGGGCCATGGCGACGAGCACGTCGCGCGCCTCGGGCATGGCGGCGATGACCGAGATGAGTTCGACCAGCAGGCGCCGGTGCGCATTGATCCTGCCTTCCAGATGAACCGTCCCGTCGATTACCATGCACGCCTCCCGCGATAGAGCGCTAACGGCAGCACCGGGCGATTGTTCCGGCCGCTGCGGGTGGTGCGGAAGCAGCGGCGAAAAAACTGGCTTTCGGGGAATGCAATCTGCTATAAGGGCCGTTCAAACGCTTCCGACGGTTCCGGGGATCTTCTCCGGAGACCGTTTTCTTTTGCGTCCGCATGGCTGGGAAGCCGGGCGGCGCGGTCTGAAGGACGGGAATAAAATGGTTGAAAAGGTACCGATGACTCAGGACGGTTTCGTCAAGCTGCAGGAAGAACTGCGCTGGCGTCAGCAGGAAGAGCGTCCGCGAATCATCGAGGCGATCGCCGAGGCGCGCGCCCATGGCGACCTGTCGGAAAACGCCGAGTACCACGCCGCCAAGGAAGCCCAGAGCCACAATGAAGGCCGCATCACGGAGCTGGAAGATTTCGTCGCGCGCGCCGAGGTCATCGACCTTACCAAGATGTCCGGCTCCAAGATCAAGTTCGGCGCGAGGGTCAAGCTCGTCGACGAGGACACCGAGGAAGAGAAGATCTACCAGATCGTCGGCGACCAGGAAGCCGACGTGAAGCAGGGCCGCATCTCGATCTCCTCCCCCATCGCCCGCGCCCTCATCGGCAAGGAAGTCGGCGACTCGATCGAAGTCAACGCCCCCGGCGGCTCCAAGGCCTACGAAATCCTCGCCGTCAGCTGGGGTTGATACACTTTCAGTCGACGAGACGGAGACGTTCCGAATGGCGCGCAAGCCCGTGCTGCTTACGTATCTCAACGGCATGCCGGATTTCGAAAGCATGTATCCGCTTCTTGCCGTGCTGGCGGCGCGCGGCAGGATCGATGTCCGAACAATCATCTACGCGAAGCTTCTACGCAATGAGCCGCGCCTGAAAGCAGCGTTCGAACACTACGGGCATCGGCCAGAAGCAGCCTCTAAATGGCGGATGAAGTTTCTCTTCCAGGAACCTATTCGCAATGCCGACGCCTTACTGGGAATATCCGACCCTTCCTGGGGACCGTGGTCTCGCAGGACGCGAGGAAAGTACATTGTCCGCGTTGGCAAACCTTCGATCTTTCTCCAGCACGGAGTTTATCAGGTGGGTGTCAATGCCCGTCTGATACCGGAGCCAATGCGCTACCATTCCGATCTGCTTCTACTTTGGGAGCCTTTGGGAATGAACAGCGAATTGTTTGCACCGGAAACTGCGGAGCATGTCGTACCAGTCGGCTTCACGAAACAGAATGCGCTGCCCAAGCAGACCGCGTCTCCCGCACTTGCAGATTGGGTGGGACGCTACAGCAAGCGGCTGCTGATTTGCCAATCGTTCCGCTGGGGGTTCGGACGCTTTCAGAAAGACCATATCGATCATTTTTACGACATGGTCGACACGTTGCTGCGCCGCCATCCTGATCTCGGGATCGTCATTCGCTCGCATCGAGGCAAGGTGCGCAGAAACCACCGCTCGCATGATAGAGCGTTGCGCAAGCAGCATGACAACCTGATGTTTTCCCATCAGTATCGCGGCGCGATGAAAGGCTTCACCATTCACGACGCACTGGATATTGTGGATGGCATGATATCGCCGGTCTCCACCACGGTGCTTGATTGCATATATCAGGGAAAGCCAGCAGCGGTCTTCGCCGAGCAAACGCCGCTTTTTAGCCATCTGCCGCAGATTGCAGGCGTCGATGACGCCGAGAACTTCATTGCAACGCTCGGGGATTCTTCCAAAACGGTCGACGAGCCCCTACTGAGGCAATTCGGCAACCTTGAAGCAAACCTCGTGCATGCAGCCGAAGCCGTTGAAAACTTCATGCTGAACGTGCTCCCCAGGAAGCCGTAGATTTTGCTTGCCCTGGCGGCAATCGATAACTCGTGCCTTGACCTTGGGACCATGAAACCTCAATAGAACACCCATCGAACAATGCCCGACAGGGCCAAGGCAGGTGCGTAAACATGCTTGAAGGCAAATCCATTCTCGTAACGGGTGGCACGGGTTCCTTCGGAAACGCCTTCGTCCCGATGACCCTCGCCAAGTACAATCCCAAGCGCATCGTCATCTACTCCCGAGATGAGATGAAACAGTGGGACATGGCCAAGAAGTTCCAGAACGATCCGCGCGTGCGCTTCTTCATCGGCGACGTGCGGGACAAGGAGCGGCTGTACCGGGCACTGGACGGCATCGAGTTCGTGGTCCACGCAGCCGCCACCAAGATCGTGCCGACCGCCGAATACAACCCGTTCGAATGCGTGAAGACGAACATCAATGGCGCGATGAACCTGATCGACGCCTGCATCGACCGGAAGATCCGCCGCGTGGTCGCCCTTTCCACCGACAAGGCGTCGAGCCCGGTCAATCTCTACGGCGCCACCAAGCTTGCGTCTGACAAGCTGTTCGTCGCCGGAAACTCCTATGCAGGCGGCCATGACACGCGCTTCGCGGTCGTGCGCTACGGCAATGTCATGGGGTCGCGCGGCTCGGTGATCCCGTTCTTCCTGTCGATCCGCGACACGGGCGAACTGCCGATCACCGACGAGCGCATGACCCGCTTCATGATCAGCCTGGAGCAGGGCGTCGAACTGGTGTGGCACGCCTTCGACGACATGGCCGGCGGCGAAATCTACGTCAAGAAGATCCCATCGATGAAGGTCTCGGATCTTGCCCGCGCAGTCGCGCCCGAAGCCAGCCACAAGATCGTCGGCATCCGTCCCGGTGAAAAGCTGCACGAGCAGATGATCAGCGAGGAAGACGCTTACTACACCTACGAATATCCCGAGCACTTCAAGATCCTGCCGGCAATCCACAACTGGCACACGACCGGCGAGCGCATCAAGGATGGCGTGCGCGTTCCCGAAGGCTTCAGCTACACCTCCGACAACAACAGGGAATGGATGAGCATCGAGGCCCTGCAGGCGTGGATCCGCGACAACCAGGCCAAGATCGGGGCGATCTGATGATACCCTACGGCCGCCAGGATATATCGCAGGCCGACATAGACGCGGTCATCGAAACCCTCCAGTCGGATTTCCTCACGCAGGGCCCGGCGGTCGAACGGTTCGAGACGGCCCTGACGGACTATTGCGGCGCCGCCTTCGGCGTGGCCGTCAATTCCGCCACCTCCGCCCTGCATATCGCCTGTCTTGCCCTGGAGCTCGGCCCCGGCGATCTGCTCTGGACCTCGCCGATCACCTTCGTGGCTTCGGCCAACTGCGCGCTCTATTGCGGCGCGGATGTCGACTTCGTCGATATCGACCCCGCGACCTTCAACATGTGCCCGCGCGCGCTCGAGACGAAGCTTGAAGCCGCACAAGCGGCCGGCCGCCTTCCCAAGGTCATCGTGCCGGTGCACATGACCGGCCAGTCCTGCGACATGGCCGCCATCGCAGCCCTTGCCCGCAAATTCGGCGTTCGGGTCATCGAAGATGCTTCCCACGCGATCGGCGGGCATTATCTCGGCGCGCCGATCGGCAATTGCGCCCATTCCGACATCACCGTCTTCAGCTTCCACCCCGTCAAGATCGTCACCACCGCCGAAGGCGGCGCCGCGATGACGAATGACGTGAGGCTTGCCGAACGCCTGCGGCTCTTCCGCTCGCACGGCATCACGCGTGACCCGCGGCTGATGACCCACGCCCCCGACGGCCCCTGGTACTACCAGCAGGTCGAGCTCGGCTACAATTACCGGATAACCGACCTACAGGCCGCCCTCGGCGTCAGCCAGATGACCCGGGTGGACGACTATGTCGCCCGTCGCCATGCCATTGCCGACCGCTACGGCGCTCTCCTGGCGGGCCTGCCGATCCTTACCCCGCTGCGTCATCCCGACGGCCGCTCCGCCCTCCACCTCTATGTGATCCGTCTTGCGCCCGAAGCCTTGGAGCGTCCAGGGCATCGTGCCGTTTTCGAAGGCCTGCGCGCGCGCGGCGTCGGCGTCAACCTGCACTACATTCCGGTTCACACCC
The DNA here is from genome assembly GCF_055330205.1 of Shinella sp. R2-11. Lineage (NCBI taxonomy): Bacteria > Pseudomonadati > Pseudomonadota > Alphaproteobacteria > Hyphomicrobiales > Rhizobiaceae > Shinella > Shinella sp. R2-11. The sequence continues at coordinate 85,073 of NZ_JBVAPC010000004.1, forward strand.
AGCCCTATTACAGCAAGTTCGGCTTTGCGCCGGGCGACTTCCCCGCCTCCGAAGCCTACTATGCCTCGGCAATCAGCCTCCCGATGTTTCCGACGCTTTCGGAAGACGACCAGCGGCGCGTCGTCGACGCCCTGAAGGACACGCTTGCGGCATGAAGATCGCGATCATCCCGGCGCGAGGCGGCTCTAAGCGCATCCCGCGTAAGAACATAAAGCCTTTCGCAGGCATTCCGATGATTGCCCGGTCGATCCGCACGGCGCAGGAAAGCAAGTGTTTCGACAGGATCGTCGTTTCGACGGACGACGAGGAAATTGCCGGAGTGGCGCGGGCCGAAGGGGCGGAGGTTCCCTTTCTTCGACCGGCCGAACTCAGCAACGATCATGCGGGAACGACGCCGGTCATCGCACACGCGCTCACCTTCCTGCTGGAACAGGGCGACGATATCGACCTCGCATGCTGCATCTACGCCACCGCGCCGTTCATGCAGGCCGGCGATCTCCAGGCTGCCGGCAACCTGATGACGGCAACCGGCGCCGACTACGTCTTTTCGGCCACCGACTTCCCCTTTCCCATCCAGCGGGCAATCCGCGTCGGCCCGCAAGGCGAAGTCGGCATGTTCCATCCCGAACATATGACGACCCGCTCGCAGGACCTCGAACCGGCCTATCACGATGCCGGCCAGTTCTATTGGGGGCGGACGCAGGCCTGGCTGAGCGGTGCACCGATCTTCGGGCCGCGGTCGCGCATCCACCTGATGCCCCGCGTGCGCGTTCAGGATATCGACACGCCGGAAGACTGGCGGCAGGCGGAAGCGATGTATGCCGCCCTGGACGTCATCGCCAAGACCGAGAGCTGAGGAATGGCGAAGCGTATCGTCTTTCGGGCCGACGCATCGACAGAGATCGGCCTCGGCCATGTCATGCGCTGCCTGACGCTGGCGGATGAGCTGCGCGCGCGCGGCAGCGACATTGCATTCATTTGCCGCGAGCATGCCGGCTTCCTTTCACGGCTCATCACGGATCGCGGCTACGGCTTGTCCGTCCTCCCTTCGCCCGCAGGCGGGAAGCAGGGGCCGGCGGATCTCGCGCACGGCAATTGGCTGGGTGTCTCGCTCGAGCAGGAAATAGCGGAGGTAAAGGCACTGCTCGAAAGCGGCACCGAATGGCTGGTCACGGATCATTACGCCATCGACAGGCGCTGGCAGCAGGCAATCCGCCCCTTGGCAAAGAAGATCATGGTCATCGACGACCTCGCCGATCGCCCGCACGATTGCGATTTGCTGCTAGACCAGACGCTGGGTCGCCAGGAAGAAGAATATGCCCGGCTGACGCCTCCCGACACCCGTTTGTTGCTCGGCAGCCGTTACGCCCTCCTACGCCCGAATTTCGCGAATGGCAGGGCGGCTTCGCTCGCATGGAGGCAGAACCGTATTCGGCCGGAACGGATCGTCGTGTCGATGGGCGGCGTCGACCGGGACAACTTCTCTGCCCGCATCCTCGATGCGCTGGCCGGCTGCTCCGATGCGGCCCTGTTTCACGTCACCGTCATTCTCGGCCCGACGGCGCCGTGGCGGGATGTCGTGGCAGAGCATGCCGCCACGGCTCCCTTCCCCGTTGAACTTGCAATCGATCCACCCGATATAGCAACTCTCCTTGCCCGCAGCGATCTTGCGGTCGGCGGCGGAGGCGGCGGCGCCTGGGAACGATGCGCGCTGGGCCTTCCGAGCGTGATCGTCGTCATGGCCGACAACCAGGTCAACGGCGCAAGGCAGCTCGAGGATGCCGGCGCATCGGTCACGATCGGCGCATCCGACGACCTGAGACAGTCCCTGCCGGCGCAGATCGAGAAGATCGTCCGGGACGGCATGCTGCCGGCGATGAGCAAGGCGGCCGCGGCAATCGTCGACGGTCTGGGAGCCCCGCGGGTTGCGAGCGAAATGGAGAGCGAGAACTGGCAATGACGCACGACACCTTGAGATCGATGACCCACGAGGATCTCGATGTTGTGCGCGCATGGCGCAATCATCCGTCCGTCCGGGATTTCATGTTCACGCGGGAGGAAATCGCCGCCGAGGACCATCGAAAATGGTTCGAGAAATGCGCAGCCGATCCGTTGCGTGCGCTGCTGATATTCGAATGCGGCGGCCGGCCGCGGGGCTTCGTGCAGTTCTCTCCCGCCCTGTCCCGGGGCGTTGCCGACTGGGGCTTCTACACGGCACCGGACGCGGAAAAGGGAACCGGCCGCAGGCTTGGCCAGATGGCGCTCACCCATGCATTCGACACGCTGGGTTACGAACGCGTGGCGGGCCAGGCCATAGACGACAATGCCGCGTCGATCCGCATGCACACCGCCCTCGGTTTCACCGAGGAAGGACGCCTGCGCCGACATTTTTTCGACGGCACGAACTGGCACGACATCATATTGTTCGGCCTTCTGAACACCGAATGGCGCGACAGCCAGCAAGGATGACGACATGACGCCCCGCATTACCATCGCCGGCCGCGAAATCGGTCCCGCCTACTCGCCCTACATCATCGCCGAGCTCTCCGCCAACCATAACGGCAGGCTCGAAACGGCGCTCGCCATCGTCGAGGAGGCGAAGAAGACGGGGGCGGACGCCATCAAGCTCCAGACCTATCGCCCCGATACGATCACCCTCGACAGCGAGGCGGAGGAGTTTCAGATCCGCGGCGGCCTGTGGGACGGAAAGAGCCTGTACAAGCTCTACGAAGAGGCCCACATGCCGTGGGAATGGCACAAGCCGCTCTTCGAGCGCGCGCGCGCCCTCGGGATCACCATCTTCTCGTCTCCCTTCGACAACACGGCCATCGATCTTCTCGAAGACCTCGGCGCGCCGGCCTACAAGATCGCCTCCTTCGAGGCGGTGGACCTGCCGCTTATTCGTTACGCGGCATCGACGGGCAAGCCGCTGATCATCTCGACCGGCATGGCCGATGCGGAGGAGATCGGCGAGGCGCTGCAGGCCGCCCGTGACGGCGGCGCGAAGGAGATTGCCGTCCTGCACTGCGTGAGCGGCTATCCCGCTCCGGCCGAAGACTACAACCTGCGCACGATCACCGACATGATCGGCCGCTACGGCGCCGTCACCGGCCTGTCCGACCATACGCTCGACAATGTCACCGCCATTGCCGCCATCGCCATGGGTGCCTCCATCGTCGAGAAGCACTTCACCTTGGATCGCTCGGGCGGCGGCCCGGACGACAGCTTCTCGCTGGAGCCGGCGGAAATGGCCGCTCTCGTGCATGGCTGCAAGACGGCATGGAGCGCACTCGGCGCCGTGAACTATGCCCGCAAGTCGAGCGAACAGGACAACGTCAAGTTCCGGCGCTCCCTGTACTTCGTCAAGGACATTGCCGCCGGCGAGACGATCACGGAAGACGCCGTCCGAAGCGTTCGCCCGGGCTTCGGCCTGGCGCCGAAGCACCTCGACCGCGTCCTCGGCCGGAAGGCCGCGCGTGCGATCGGCAGGAACACGGCCGTCACCTGGGAAAGCGTCGGGCTGGCTGAGTAGGCCGAAGGCCTTTCAGTCCCTCAAAGCTCCACCAGCCCCACCTTCTTGACCTGCCGGATCGTCAGCATCGTCCGCACCGTGTCCACCTGCTGATTGGCGGTGAGTTCCTCGATGACGAAGTCCTGGAAGCGGGTGAGGTTTTCGGCGACGCAGTGGAGCAGGAAGTCGCTGTCGCCGGAGACCATCCAGGCCTGGCGGACCATCGGCCATTCGCCGGTCGCGGCAGCGAAGGCCTTGAGGTTGGCTTCCGACTGGTGCTTGAGGCCGACCATGCAGAAGGCGACGAGGTCGTAGCCGAGCGCGGGGGCGTTCAGCATCGCCGTGTAGCCCTCGATGATGCCCGCCTCCTCCAGCTTGCGCACGCGGCGAAGGCAGGGCGGGGCGGAAATGCCGGCCCGGGCGGCCAGCTCCACATTGGTCATCCGGCCATCGGCCTGCAGTTCCTTCAGGATGCGGATGTCGATGGCGTCGAGTTCGGCACGAAACATGGGAGCTTTTGAAACCTTTCGGAATGGCGACCGGAAGTAACCCGAATCGCCGTATTGGCGCAACATTGTTACCCCAAGCGGCACAAATATGTCACGGGGCTTTGCTTGTCTGTTGGCAAACCGCCGCGCGCTCTTGAAACTCCCTCGACTCCCCTCATAAATGAGGATCGAACAAAGACACGCTGGCCCTGCCATGCGCGAGACCGCGCGGAGGGCCGATTGGGGCGATGGCCCCGGAAGGAACGACCATGTCCGCCCGCCCTGCTTCCCGCCACGTCAAGGTGCTGATCATCGGCTCCGGGCCTGCCGGCTACACTGCCGCCATCTACACCGCCCGCGCCATGTTGGAGCCGGTGCTGATCGCCGGCATGGAACAGGGCGGCCAGCTCATGATCACCACGGATGTGGAAAACTATCCGGGCTATGCCGATCCGGTGCAGGGCCCCTGGATGATGGAGCAGATGCTCAAGCAGGCGGAGCATGTCGGCGCCGAGATCGTCAACGACCTCGTCACCAATGTCGACCTCGACGTACGCCCCTTCCGCATCTCCACCGACAGCGGAACCGAATGGACCGCCGACGCGCTCATCATCGCCACCGGCGCCAAGGCCAAGTGGCTCGGCATCGACACCGAGCACAAGTTCATGGGCTTCGGCGTTTCGGCCTGCGCTACCTGCGACGGCTTCTTCTATCGCGGCAAGGACGTCATCGTGGTCGGCGGCGGCAATTCGGCCGTGGAGGAAGCGCTCTACCTCGCCAACCTCGCGAAAACCGTGACGGTCGTGCACCGCCGCGATTCGTTCCGCGCGGAAAAGATCCTGCAGGAGCGCCTGTTCGCCAGGGAGAACGTCAAGGTCGTCTGGGACCATGAGGTCGTCGAATATCTCGGCGCAGAGCCCAAGCCCCCGATGCCGGCCTCCGTCAACGGCGTGACGCTGCGCAACGTGAAGACCGGCGAGACGCGCGACGTGGAAACGGACGGCGTCTTCGTCGCCATCGGCCATGCGCCGGCGGTGGAGCTCTTCAAGGGCAAGCTGCGCCAGAAGCCGAACGGCTACCTCTGGACCGCGCCCGATTCCACCGCGACGGACGTGCCGGGCGTTTTTGCCGCAGGCGACGTCACGGACGACATCTATCGCCAGGCGGTCACGGCCGCCGGCATGGGCTGCATGGCGGCCCTCGAAACCGAAAAATACCTTGCAGGTCATATGCCTGTCGCAATTGCGGCCGAGTAGAAGCCGCCAACAAAGGGGGGCGGATTCGCATCCGACCTCCCGCGTGGGAACAGTAGTATCAGCGACCGGGCGGGAGGCACACACTCCCGGCCGCACAGACATATGGGGGATAGAATGCCGCTCGATTGGGACAAGCTGCGGATTTTTCATGCCGCGGCCGAGGCCGGCTCGTTCACGCACGCCGCAGACAAGCTGCACCTGTCTCAATCGGCCATCAGCCGCCAGGTGAGCGCGCTGGAGCAGGATGTCGGCATCAAGCTCTTCCACCGCCATGCCCGCGGCCTGATCCTCACCGAGCAGGGCGAGATCCTCTATCGCGCCGCCCACGACGTGCTGATGAAGCTCGAAAGCGTGCGCGTGCAGCTGACGGAAAACACCGAGAAGCCGAGCGGCAAGCTGCGCATCACCACCACCGTCGGCCTCGGCCAGGGCTGGCTGACGGACAAGGTGCAGGAATTCCTCGCGCTTTACCCGGACATGCAGGTGCAGCTCATCCTCGACAACGAGGAGCTGGACGTGAACATGCGCCATGCCGACTGCGCCATCCGCCTGCGCGAGCCGCAGCAGTCGGACCTCATCCAGCGCCGCCTGTTCACGGTGCACATGCACCTCTACGCCGCCCCCTCCTACATCAACCGCTACGGCGAGCCGCAGTCGATCGACGATCTCGACAACCACAAGATCATCACCTTCGGCGAGCCGGCGCCGAGCTACCTGCTCGACGTCAACTGGCTGGAGATCGCCGGGCGCGATTCCGACAATCCCCGCCCCTCCGTGCTGCAGATCAACAGCCAGACCTCGATCAAGCGCGCCTGCCTCCTCGGCATCGGCATCGCCATGCTGCCGGACTACATCGTCGGCCGCGACCCGGGACTTATCCAGCTGCCGGTGAGCGCCGATATTCCCTCGTTCGATACCTATTTCTGCTATCCGAGCGAGATGAAGAATGCGGCAAAGCTCAAGGTTTTCCGCGACTTCATCGTCGCCAAGGCGCGCAACTGGAACTTCTGAGGACGGTTTTCGGCAAGGCCTGCGCCCCGCGCATGGCTGGCATGCACATTAAAAGATTGATGCGTGCCCAAAAAACCAGCATATGGCGCGCAGCTGATGCATTTCGGTGGCTTTTTCCTCCCAGTGCCACCGCACCAGCTGTTCCCCTCTGGAGGTTTAATTACCTTCAAAACTATAAAGGGCCCAGGTTGATCTTGTGGCCCTCTTTTTTTGCCTTCCGTTCGCCGGAACGGAATTTCCACCCTCCCCGGAAAACTTGGCAAGCGCTTCTCTTGAAGAATGCCGGCCCCTCCCCCATATCTAAAACAGCCGGCGCATCCGCGGTCTTTCTCCTCCCAGCACCGCGCGCTGGCTGTTCCCCTCTGGAGGTTTTTGACCTTCAAACTTGCAGGGCCCGGGCTTCGCTCGTGGCCCTCTTTTTTTGCCCGCGCCTCTTGTATCGCCGAATGGCGAACCCGATATCGAGATCAGACGATATAACCATCGCCGGATCACGATAGAGATGACCACGCTCGACACCGACGAAATCCTCAAGGCCCTCGCCCATCCCAAGCGGATGGAGATTCTCGGCTGGCTGAAGGAGCCGCGGCGGCATTTCGCCGGGCAGGAGCATCCGCTGGAATTCGGCGTCTGCGCCGGCCAGATCGAAAAGCGCTGCGATCTTTCGCAGTCCACCGTTTCCGCCCATCTCGCCACCCTCCAGCGCGCCGGCCTCGTGACGACGCGCAAGGTCGGCCAGTGGGTGTTCTTCAAACGCGACGAAGAAAAGATCGCGGCCTTTCTCCACCACATCAACGGCGCCCTTTGAGCAAGTCCGGCTTCCGCCGGCCCTTGCCGCAGACGGTGTCACATCTCCCAGCCAGAACAAGGATCCTTCCATGACCTCGCTCTTCGACCCCATCAGGATCGGCGATATCCAGCTCGCCAACCGCATCGTCATGGCACCGCTGACGCGCAACCGGTCGCCGGGCGCCGTGCCCAACACGCTGAACGCGACCTATTACGAGCAGCGCGCCTCCGCCGGCCTCATCATCACCGAGGGCACGCCCATCACCCAGCAGGGCCAGGGCTATGCCGACGTGCCCGGCCTCTATACGCCGGAAGCGCTCGCCGGCTGGCGGCAGGTGACGGACGCCGTGCACAGGGCCGGCGGCAAGATCGTCGTGCAGATGTGGCATGTCGGCCGCGTCTCGCATGAGAGCCTCCAGCCGAACGGCGGCAAGCCGGTGGCCCCCTCCGCCGTCATCGCCAGGTCCAAGACCTATCTCATCAATGCCGACGGCAGCGGCGCCTTCGCCGAGACCTCCGAGCCCCGCGCCCTCGACCGCGCCGAGCTTGCCGGCATCGTGGAGGATTACCGCCGCGCGGCCCGCGCCGCGATCGACGCCGGCTTCGATGGCATCGAGATCCATGCCGCCAACGGCTATCTCATCGACCAGTTCCTGCGCTCCGGCAGCAACAGGCGCACGGACGACTACGGCGGCTCCATCGAGAACCGCGCCCGCTTCCTCTTCGAGGTCGTCGACGCCATAGTGGCCGAGATCGGCGCCGGCCGCACCGCCATCCGCATCTCGCCGGTGACGCCCGCCAACGATGCCTTCGACCCGGAACCGCAGCCGCTCTTCACCCATGTCGTCGAGGGCCTTGCCAGGCACGGCCTCGCCTATATCCACATCATCGAAGGCGCGACCGGCGGCCCGCGCGATCACCAGCAGGGTGACAAGCCCTTCGACTACGAAGCCCTGCGCGCGGCCTACAAGGCGGCCGGCGGCAAGGCCGCCTGGATGGTCAACAACGGCTACAACCGGGAACTGGCCATCGACGCCGTGGAGGAAGGCCGGGCCGACCTCGTCGCCTTCGGCAAGCTCTTCATCGCCAACCCCGACCTCGTGGAGCGGCTGAAGAACGACACGGTGCTCAACCCGCCGGACAAGGACACGTTCTACGGCGGCGGCGCCAGGGGCTATACGGACTATCCGGCCCTCGAAAACGTCGCCTGATCAAGGCATCCCCGAAAGAACCATGCAGAAACGCCCGCGGTTTTCTCCCCGCGGGCGTTTCCTTTTTGCGGGTCTTGGCTACATCTACGCAAGATGCAACCACAGGGAGCCGCCTGCCCATGCTGTCCAGCCTGCTGAAGGAACGCTTCCTGTTCGTCGGCCTTGCCGCCGCCATCCTCGCCTATGCGAGCGAACACAGCCTGCTGGAGATGGGCCGCCTGCCGGTGCTGGCGGCCGCCTTCGCCCTCGTCGTCGCGATCGTCCTCGTTTCCACCCGCATCGCCCACCACGCGGAAATCCTCGCCTCCAAGGTCGGCGATCCCTATGGCACGATGATCCTCACCCTGTCGGCGGTGCTGGTTGAGGTGGTGATCCTCGCCATCATGATGCAGGGCGAGACCTCGCCGACGCTGGTGCGCGACACGATCTACGCGGCGGTGATGCTGGACATCAACGGCATCCTCGGCCTTGCCGCCCTCCTCGGCGGCATCCGCCACGGCGAGCAGCCCTATAACGACGATTCGGGAAAGACCTACGGCGTGATGATCCTGACCGCCATGGGCATCTCCATGGTCGTGCCGGAATTCGTGCCGCGCGAAAGCTGGCACCTCTATTCCGCCTTCACCATCGGCGCGATGATCGCGCTCTATGCGCTCTTCCTGCGCATGCAGGTCGGCGCGCATTCCTATTTCTTCAGTTACGCCTATCCGCGCGCCGGGCGGAAGGAGGCCCACGAGAGCACGGAGCCGGAGGAAGACGAGCCGGCCGGCCTGTCCATCGCCGTCATCGTCATCGGCGTGGTGCTGATCGGCGCGCTCGCGGAAGTGATGTCGGTGCTGCTCGGCGCCGGGCTCAAGGGCTCCGGCGCGCCCCCGGCGCTGATGGCCGTGATCGTCGCCGCGATCTCCGCCGCGCCGGAAATACTGACGGCGCTGCGCGCCGCGCTCGCCAACCGCATGCAATCGGTCGTCAACATCGCCATGGGCGCCTCGCTCTCGACGGTCATCCTCACGGTGCCCGTCATGGAGGCCATCGCCCTCTATACCGGCCAGCCCTTCATCATGGCCATGTCGCCGACGCAGACCGTCATGGCGACGATCACGCTGATCGCTGCCGCCATCAACCTCAACGACGGCGAGACGAACGCCATCGAGGGGATGACGCATTTCATCCTCTTCGCCACCTTCGTCATGCTGACCTTGATCGGCCTTTAGCGGCGCATGCCGCCGACATGGTACTCGCCGGGACCGTTGCGCATGGAGCGGTACTTCTCGGGATTGTTGAAGAAATAATCCCAGACCGACATCATGGCCGGCCGCTCGCTGACCACGATCTTGCCGCGCGGCGCTTCCTCGCTCCGTTCGCCATAATTGTCGGCGGCAAACGCGGAGGTCGCCGCGGTGAGCGCGAGAAGGGCGACGAGTGAGAGAGACGTGGCTTTCATGAGGCTGCTCCGGTGTTTCCGTATCGCTTCATTATATCGGGAACGAAGGCGAAAATTTCACTGGCGGAAACAAAAAACCCGCCGTCTCCGGCGGGTTCTCGTTCACGAAGTGAAATGGCTTACTTGCAGGCCGCGCAGAAGCGCTGGATGCGCTTGCAGGCTTCTTCCAGCTGCGCTTCCGAGGTCGCATAGGAGATGCGGAAGTTCGGGCCGAGGCCGAAGGCCGAGCCGTGCACGACGGCGACGCCTTCGGCTTCCAGCAGTTCCGAGACGAAGTCCTCGTCCGTCTCGATGACCTTGCCCGACGGCGCGGTCTTGCCGATCAGGCCCTTGCAGGACGGATAGACGTAGAAGGCACCTTCCGGCGACGGGCACTCGATGCCGGTCGCCTGGTTGAGCATGGAGACGACGAGATCGCGGCGGCCCTCGAAGATCTTCTTGTTTTCCGGGATGAAGTCCTGCGTGCCGTTCAGCGCCTCGACGGCCGCCCACTGGGCGATCGAGCAGGCGCCCGACGTCTGCTGGCCCTGGATCATGTCCATGGCCTTGATGAGGGCGAGCGGACCGGCCGCATAGCCGATACGCCAGCCGGTCATCGCATAGGCCTTGGAAACGCCGTTCATGGTCAGCGTACGGTCGTAGAGGCCGGGCTCGACCTCGACCGGGGTGGCGAACTTGAAGTCGCCATAGGTCAGGTGCTCGTACATGTCGTCGGTCAGCACCCAGACATGCGGATGGCGCATCAGCACGTCCGTCAGCGCCTTCAGCTCGTCGTGGCTGTAGGCCGCGCCCGAAGGGTTGGACGGCGAATTGAAGATGAACCACTTGGTCTTCGGCGTGATCGCCTTTTCAAGGTCTTCCGCCTTCAGCTTGAACTTGTTTTCCTGCGTCGTGGCGACGAAGACCGGCGTGCCGCCGCACAGCGAGACCATTTCCGGGTAGGACACCCAGTAAGGTGTCGGGATAACGACTTCATCGCCCGGATTCATCGTCGCCATGAAGGCGTTGAAAAGAATCTGCTTTCCGCCCGTGCCGACGATCGTCTGCGCGGCGGTGTAGTCGAGATTGTTCTCGCGCTTGAACTTCTTGACGATGGCTTCGCGCAGTTCCGGAATGCCGGCAACCGGCGTGTACTTCGTCTCGCCGCGGTTGATCGCCTCGATGGCGGCCTGCTTGATGTTGTCCGGCGTGTCGAAGTCCGGCTCGCCCGCGCCGAGCCCGATGACATCGCGGCCTTTCGCTTTCAGCTCGCGCGCTTTCTGGGAAACGGCGATGGTGGCGGAAGGCTTCACACGGGAAAGAGCGTCGGCAAGAAAGGCCATGATGGAGATGTCCTCATCGGGTTCAAAGACGGCTTGAGGCCATGGACCCGGAGCGCGGGCTCCATAGCGGTTAGGTCTATGTCGAATGTGGGCCGGTCTTGCAAGCGCGAAGGGCGAAAAAAGCGGGAAATGCGGGCGACACCGCAAAATTTCATGGGCGCCATCAGCGATGCGAATGGATCGCCGCACCACCATGCAACCGTCACACCAGAAAGTTGAGGCCACGGGAAACACCGAAAATTTTTACGCGAAAGATTAATCCCGCATTAACGGCTCGGCCCTATTATTTCATCACGACATCGTTCCAGCGGATGGTGCGCTGCATGAGCGAAAGAAGCATCTTCTCCAATCTCGTCCGCCAGCCGGACGGCGCCTTCAGCGCGATCTATGGCCCCTACCTGCTGCAGTCCGCCCTCCAGCCGATCTTCTGCGAGCATCAGGACGGGCACCTGCAGATCGCCGCCCTCAAGGGCCTGATCCGCGCCAGCATCAAGGGCGAGCCCATCGCCCCGACGGATTTCTTCCGCACGGTGCCGGAAGAGGAGCGCGCGGCGGTGGATGGCCTATGCCGCAGCCTGCACATCCTCAATACGGGCGCGCTCGGCCGGCAGGGCATCGCGCTCCTGGTCAATTTCCAGACCGGATTCTACGGCACGCCCCAGGCGATGCGCCAGGAGGTCGAGCGGCTGCGGCTCGCGGCCCATCAGGCCGGCATGGCGCCGGAGGCCATCGCCTGCGAAATCCACGAGCACCCGCTGGACGATCCCGACGGGCTGGCGGAATTCGCCGCACGCCTGCATGAAAGCGGCTTTTCCATCGCCATCGACGACTATGCCGGCGAGGACCGCGACCTTGACCGCCTGGAGCGCCTGCGCCCGCAATTCGTGACCTTCGACACGGCATGGCTGCACGGCTTTGCGGAAAACTCCGCGGGCCTCGCGCTGCTGCGCATCGTCGTCGGCCAGCTCGCCCAGAAGGGCATAAGCGCCATCGTCGCCGGCATCGAGGAGCCGGAGATGATCGCGCTCTGCCGCGAGATGGGCGGGCCGCTGATGCAGGGCTATCTGCTGGCCCGGCCGGAGATCGCCCCGACGAGCTTCAACACGGCCTTTCCCGAGACCGGGGAACCGCCTTCGCGGATGCCTGCGGAGGCCACCCATGCCCCGGCGGAAACCCACCCCCAGCGCCCCGCGCGCCAGTTCGGCAGGAGGGGCGTCTAGAACGGCGCGAAGCGGCCGTCTATTCGGCCGAACATGCTGAAAATCCGTCTTTTTTACCATGCCATCTTTTCGCCGCAATAAATGCCGTGCCTTGCCGCAATTCGGTCCTTGTCGCGCCGATTTCGGCAGGCCTTTTCGTACTGCAACGGGAAAAAACCGAGACAGGGGAAAAACGATGTTTCTCGACGAAGACAAGATCGGCAGATCGCCAAAGGCGCGGGAATCGCGCGCCATGTTCCTGATCGCCATGACGGCGCTGGCCGCCTGCGTGGTCATGGTCGTCGGCCTCATGTCGCCGCCGGCCGTCGCCGTCGACACGATCAAGACCTCCAGCATCGAAAAGGCCGCGCCCCAGGTCGATCCCGCGCAAAAGGTCGAACCCACGCAAAAGTGAGCCGCGCTTTCGCGTCTTCCTGCCCCCTCCGGCCCGAACGCTCTTGAAAGCCGCCCGCGTCTGGGCCAGTTATCGGCACAAGGATGGGAGACGGGCATGCGACAGGAAAAGACCTACCGGAAAAGCGCTTTGGCGGTCACCGCCGCGGCATTCCTCCTCGCCCTTGCATTCTCCCCTGCCCCTTCCGCCGCTGAAACCCGTCATTTCCCCAGCAAGAAGGCCGAGCTTTCCGTCGAGACCGTGGCGACGGGCCTCAGGAATCCCTGGTCCGTGGAAGTGCTGCCCGATGGCGCCTATATCGTCTCCGAAAAGGGCGGAACGCTCCGCCTGATCCGCGACGGCCACATTTCCGCGCCGATCAGCGGCGTGCCGGAAGTGGCGACAAACGGCCAGGGCGGCCTGCTCGACATCGCGCTCGCGCCGGATTTCGCGGCGAGCCGCACCCTCTTCCTCACCTACAGCGCCCGCGGCAACGGCGGCATCGGCACCGCCGTCGCGAGGGCCCGGCTTTCGGACGACGGCACGAAGCTCGAAGACACGACCCGCATCTTCCTGATGAACCGCCTCACCGGGCGCGGCGAGCATTTCGGCTCGCGCATCGCCATCGCCAGGGACGGCAGCCTGTTCTTCGGCATCGGCGACAGGGGCGACGGCGCCCGCGCGCAGGATCCGCGCGACCATGCCGGCTCCATCCTGCACATCAATCCCGACGGCAGCCCCTTTGCCGGCAATCCCTTCCGCGGCAGCTCGGAGGGCCTTGCGGAAATCTGGTCCAAGGGCCACCGCAACCCGCAGGGGCTGACCATCGACCCCAAGGACGGCACCCTGCTCAGCGCCGAGCACGGCGCGCGCGGCGGGGACGAGATCAACAACCCGCAGCCCGGCCGCAACTACGGCTGGCCGCTCGTCTCCTACGGGCGGCACTATTCGGGCGCGGAATTCGACCTCGGCTCGTCCGCCGCGGGTTACGAGCAGCCGCTCTACTACTGGGACCCGTCCATCGCACCGGGCGCCATCGCCGTCTATCGCGGCGCGATGTTCCCGGAATGGGATGGCAACCTCATCGTCGCCGCCCTGAAATACCAGCTCGTCGCCCGCCTCGAACGGGACGACAGCGGCGCCATCGTCGCCGAGGAACGGATGCTCGCCGGCGAATATGGCCGCATCCGCGACGTGGTCGTCGCCCCGGACGGCGCTCTCCTGCTGCTGACGGACGATGCCGACGGTGCGCTCTTGCGCGTTTCCCGCGTCACCACCACGGACTGAACCCGCGCCCCTTGCCTGAAAGTCGAGCACCTGCTAGCAGGGCCGCGGGCGCGTTGACGCCCGCCTATCTCCCATCACAGGGTCAAGAGACATGACGCGCGTTCAGGCGAACCTTCTCCTGTTGCTGGCCGGCGCCATCTGGGGCGCGGGCTTCATCGCCCAGTCGACGGCGATGGAGACGCTGGGGCCGATCTGGTTCATCGGCCTGCGCTTCATCCTCGCCACCGTCGTCGCCGCGCCCTTCGCGCTGTGGGAAAAGGCCCGCGCGGCAGGCCCCCTTCGTCGGCGCGACCTTGCCGGCTTCGTGCTGACCGGCATTGCGCTCTTTGCCGCCGCCGCCGCGCAGCAGATCGGCCTCCTGACCACCACCGTCACCAATTCCGGCTTCCTCACCGGCCTCTATGTCGTCTTCACGCCGATCCTCACCGTGCTGGCGCTGCGCCGCCGGCCGCACTGGGTCGTCTGGCCCGCCGCGCTCATGGCCTCCTTCGGCATCTTTCTCCTATCGGGCGGCGCGCTCGCGGCGCTGACGGCCGGCGACATGCTGACGATCCTGTGTGCCGTGCTCTGGTCGGTGCAGATGATCTGCGTCGGCGTCCATGCGGCCCGCTCCGGCCGGCCGCTCGCGCTTTCCCTCGTGCAGTTCGCCGTCTGCGCGGTGCTCGGCTGCACGGCCGGCTTCCTGTTCGAGCCCGTGAGCCTCGCCGCCATCAAGGGCGCGCTGCCGGAAATCCTCTATTCCGGCCTGTTCTCCAGCGGCATGGCCTTCATCTTCCAGAACGTCGCCCAGCGCTACACGACCGCCCCGCAGGCCGCCATCTTCCTTTCCAGCGAGGCCCTGTTCGCCGCCGCCTTCGGCGTGATGCTGCTCGGCGAGACGATCACGCCCGCCGGCTATGCCGGTTGCGCCATCATCTTCGCCGCCATGCTGGCGGTCGAGCTCGTGCCGGAGCTGCTGCGTCCCCGCCGCGCGAACGTCGCCGTGGAGGCCTGAAGCCGTCCGTCAGGCCGGAACGCGGACCGTCGCGCGCAGGCCGCCGAGCGGGCTGTCGGAAAGCGTGACGTCGCCGCCGTGGCTGCGCGCGATGTCGCGAGCGATGGCAAGGCCGAGGCCCGTGCCGGATGCGTCGAGATTGCGCGCCTCGTCGAGACGGAAGAACGGCTTGAAGACATCCTCGCGCGAGCGTTCGGGAATGCCCGGGCCGTCGTCGTCCACGGTGATCGTCAGCCATTTGGCGCTGTGCCGCGCCTCCACTCGCACCGTCTTGGCATAGCGGAAGGCGTTCGACACCAGATTGCCGATAAGGCGGCTGAAGGCGTTCGGGCGGGCCACCACCTCGTCGTCGCCGTCGATCTCGCTGCTGAAGGCGCGCTCGTGCAGCTCGGCCTCCATCGCGAGCCGCTCGAAGAGGTCGGAAAGCCGCAATTCGCCGACATCCTCCTCCGCGTCACCCCGGGCGAAGGAAAGATAGCCCTCCAGCATGCTCTGCATGTCCTCGACGTCCTTGTGGAGGCCCTGCAGGTCCGGATTGTCGCCGGCAAGCGCGAGCTGCAGCTTGAAGCGGGTGAGGATGGTGCGCAGGTCGTGGCTGACCCCGGTCAGCATGGCGGTGCGCTGCTCCATCTGCCGCTCGATGCGCTCACGCATGAGGATGAAGGCAAGGCCGGCGCGGCGCACCTCGTTGGCCCCGCGCGGCGCGAAGCCCTCCGGCATCTTCTGTCCCTTGCCGAAACTCTCCGCCGCCTGCGTCAGCGTCAGGATCGGCCGGATCTGGCCGCGCAGGAAGAGGATGGAGATGCCGATCAGCACCAGCGACGTGCCGACCATCCAGAGCAGGAAGATATGCGTGTTGGACGCATAAGCCTGGTTGCGCCGCGCATAGACGCGCAGCACCTTCTTGTCGAGCAGGATGCGGACTTCGACGACGCCGCTGTCGCCGACCGTGTCGATCCAGAACGGCCGGCGGATCTGGCGGACGATCTCGTCGCTGAGGATCTCGTCGAGAATGTTGAAGAAGGGTTTCCGGCGCGGCGGCGGCAGCTCCGTGCCCGGCTCGATCGATACGATCAGGTCAAGCCGCTCGCGCGCGATGCGGATGATCTGGGCGTAGGCCGGGTCTTCCGGATAGGTATCGATGAGGTCGATGATCGCCGCGATGTCGCGCGTGACCGCCTGTGAAAGGCGCTGCGTGACGAGCTGCCAGTGGCGCTCCATGAAGACGAAGGCGACCACCGCCTGCAAGAGCACCATGGGCAGGATGATGATGAGGAGGGACCGGGCGTAGAGACCTGTCGGCATGCGGCGGCGCAGCCAGCGGGCGAAGCGCCGCCAGCCGGCGAGCGGCGCGCGTTCGAGGTCCCGCCGCAATGTCTCGAAAGTGGTCATCGGACCGCGCTTTCCGCCGGGCGTTCCACGCTCAGCCCTGTTCCACGCTCAGCCGGTAGCCGATGCCGCGCACCGTCTGCAGCCAGACCGGGTTGGAGGGGTCCTCCTCGATCTTGCGGCGCAGCCGGTTGATCTGCACGTCGATGGTGCGCTCGCCGACCTCGGTCTCCTCGCCGATCAGTTCGTGCCGCGGGATCGTCTCGCCGGCGCGCAGCGAGAAGAGCAGCATGATCTCCTGCTCGCGGTCGGTGAGGCGGATCGGATCGCTGCCGCGCTTCAGCTCCTTGCGCACGATGGAGAAGGTGTAGGGGCCGAACATGACCTGCTCGATCTTCGGCGTTGCCGGCGTGGCGTTGCGCTTCAGGATATTGTTGATGCGCAGCACCAGTTCGCGCGGCTCGAAGGGCTTTGACAGATAGTCGTCCGCCCCCGCCTCCAGTCCCTCGATGCGCGCCCGCGATTCGGCAAGCGCCGTTAGCATCAGGATCGGCACGGGACGGATCTCGCGCAGGCTCTTCGTCAGCGAAAGCCCGCTCTCGCCGGGCATCATCACGTCCATGATGATGAGGTCGAAATCGAGGCCGCGCAGCTTGCGGCGGGCCTCGTCGGCGTCGCCCGCCACCGTCACGCGAAAGCCCTCTGCCACCAGGTAGCGGTTCAGAAGCTCGCGGATGCGGGTGTCGTCGTCGACGACGAGAAGATGGGATGCATCGTCGGAGGGCGTACCGGCCGCGGTCATCGTCTTCACCTCCAGGGTCAAATTCTCAATCGTTCCGGGCGTTCTGCATGCCGGTGAGGAACCGGATCACCACCCGGCGGTCGCCCGCATTCATCTCCTCGAATGCACGGGCGATGCGGCGGGATTGCGGCTCGGCGAGCGCGAGCGCCAGTTCCCGTCCGGCCCTTGTCGGGTAGAGCTTGCGCTGGCGGCGATCCTCGGGGCCGGCCACCTGCTGGATATAGCCGGAATCGATGAGCTGCTTCAAGACGCGCGCAAGGCTCTGCTTGGTGATCTTCAGCGTGTCGAGCAGGTCGGCGACGGTCATGCCCGGCTCGCGGTTGACGAAGTGCACGACGCGGTGATGGGCGCGGCCGAAGCCGCTTTTCTCCAGGATGGCATCCGGGTCGGAAATGAAGTCGCGATAGGCGAAGAACAGGCCTTCGATGATCTCGAAGTCGATGCGGCCGTCGCCGGTCATGGCGTCCTCGTGCAGCGCGCCCAAGCCGTTCTTCTCCGGCGCCTGTCGAGCCACGTTGTCGTTTCCTTTCATGCCTTGCCGTCCCCATTTCGCGCCAGTGCCGGAGAATATCCGGAATTTCTCCTTGCCGGGCGCAAATTACGCTTCTGCCGTCTCTGGTTAGACCGTAACCGGCGGAACAATCAACTTGAAAGAAGAAAGGGAAAAAGCAAGGGGCGCGGCAGGCCGGGATGGCGCGCGCGGGCGGAAAAGGGTCCGCCGGGGAAAACGGCGGCCCTTGCGGGCCGCCTTTCTCGTTCAGGCCGCCTTCTTGCCGAGCACGGCGCCGACGATGGCGGTGAGCACGCCGCCGCCGACCAGACCGCCGATGCCATTGGCGACAAGGCCTGAAAGACCGGCTTCACCACCAACCATCTGCAGGAGAAGGCCGCCGCCGACACCGCCGATGGCCCCGACGATGGTTCGCACGATCACGCTCACGGCCACCTGTTTCAGGGCGGCGCCCGCGGCGTTGCCCCCGATGGCGCCGGCGATGAGCTGCGTGATGATGGGCATCAATGCTTCCATGACTTCCCCTCCGAAAGGTGCGCCCGGAATGAAGAGTGCTCCGGGACCGGACACCTGCCTCGTTGCCGGCCGCGATCTGGAGCCCGCGCCGGTGCCGAAAGACTCGGCTTCCCTAACGTGCGGAGAGTCTTGGCCGCTGTCAATTTATCCGTGCGCCTCCTGCACCGGAGTTTTATCCAACGAAAAGAGGCGGCCGCGATGCGGCCGCCCCTTCCTTCCCCGCGTTGGCTTGAGTGCCGCGGTTGTTATTCTGCTGCGATGACGCCACGGCGGATCTGGTCTTCCTCGATGCTCTCGAAAAGCGCGCGGAAATTACCCTCGCCGAAGCCTTCGTCACCCTTCCTCTGGATGAACTCGAAGAAGATCGGGCCGATCACGGTCTTCGAGAAGATCTGGAGCAGGATCTTCGTCATGCCGCCGTCGACGACGCCTTCGCCGTCGATGAGGATGCCGTGCTTCTTCATGCGCTCGACCGGCTCTTCATGGCCGACGACGCGCACATAGGAGCGGTCGTAGTAGTTGTCCGGCGGGCCGGGCATGAATTTCAGGCCGTTGCCGGCCAGCTTGTCGGTCGCGTCGTAGATCGCATCCGTGCCGACGGCGATGTGCTGGATGCCCTCGCCCTTGTACTTTTTCAGGTACTCGACGATCTGGCTCGTCTCGTCCTTCGATTCGTTCAACGGAATGCGGATCTTGCCGCAGGGCGAGGTGATGGCGCGCGATACGAGGCCGGTGATGCGGCCGTCGATGTCGAAGAAATGGATCTGCCTGAAGCCGAAGAGCTCGCGGTAGAAATCCCACCACTTGTCCATGTTGCCGCGATAGACGTTGTGGGTCAGGTGGTCGAGATAATAGAAGCCGACGCCCTCGGGCTTCGGATCGCGCGCGCCGGTCCATTCGAATTCGGCGTCATAGGCCGAGCCCTTGGCGCCATACGCCTCGATGAAATAGAGCAGCGAACCGCCGATGCCGACGATGGCCGGCACGTCGAGCGCCTTGTCGTCCCCTTCATAGGGCGTCGCGCCCTTGGAGACCGCATGTTCGAAGGCATGCCGCGCATCGACCACGCGCCACGCCATGGAGGCCGCGCAGGGACCGTGCACATCCGCGAATTTCATGGCATGCGAGCCGGGCTCGGCATTGACGAGATAGTTGACGTCGCCCTGCCGCCAGACGGAAATCGCCTTGCTGCGATGCATGGCGACCTTGCTGTAGCCCATGCGGGCGAAAAGCTCTTCCAGCTTTTCCGGTTCCGGATGGGCGAACTCGACGAATTCGAAGCCGTCGGTCCCCGCCGGGTTTTCCGCCGTGATCTCGGCCGGCGGTGCGTCATGCGGGAAAGGGCCCATCGTTCGTCCTCCTCGAAAATGATGTGAGGAACAGTATGGCGCGGTTTTCACGCAATGTGCGTGCATAGTGCTTGCGCTTTGGCAAATCCATGCAATGTTCGTGCACAGATACTCATTCAGGAGGGCAATTCGTGCAAATGGACGATTTCGACCGCAAGCTGCTGGCGCATCTGCAGGAGGATGCGCGCCTGACGAACAACGAATTGTCGGAGCGCATCAACCTCTCCCCCTCGCAATGCTCGCGCCGGCGCATCCGGCTGGAGGAGGAAGGCATCATCCGCGCCTACCGGGCCGAGCTCGACCGGGAAAAGCTCGACCTCGGCATCGTCATCGTCGTCACCGTGACGCTTTCCACGCATAACCGCGACAATGCGGTACGCTTCGCGCGGCTGATCTCCAACCTGCCGGAAGTGCTGGAAGCCTATTCGCTGACCGGCGAGATGGACTACATCATCAAGGTCGTCGTGCCGAACCTCAAGGCGCTCTCCGCCTTCGTCAACGACGTGCTGCTGCCGCACGAATCCGTCTCGCACGTCAAGACCGCCATCGTGCTCGACACGCTGAAGGAAACCACCGCCCTGCCGCTCTGAGCGCTGTTGCGCGAAAGCAACAGACGCCCGCCGCGCCCTGTTCCCGTTGGAACAGGGCGGATTCCTGCTTCGTTGTAGAAGAAATCGCATGGGGCCCGGAGCGGCCGGAAACAGCAGGAAGAACGATGCAAACGAACCCGAAGCCGCAGAACCCGGTCGCCAAGCGCCTCCGTCCCGTCGTCTATCTCTACGCCGCCTTCAACATCGCCGTGGCGATGCTGCTCTTCTCCACCGTCTCGCCGACGCTGGCGACCGGCCCGGCGCAGGAAATGGCGAGCGCCCGCTAGAACGGTTTCCTGCTCCAGTTCAGGCTTGGTCTTCGCCCGCGCTTGCGGCTATAGGGAAGCGACGAGCGGCAATCGAGCGAGGACCCCATGGGCATGCTTCAGGCGGGCATCATTCCCGTCACCCCCTTCCAGCAGAACTGCACCATCCTCTTCGACACCGAAACGAAGGAAGGCGTGGTCGTCGATCCGGGCGGTGACGTCGACGCGATCCTCAGGACCGTCGAGGAGAACGGCATCACCCTCAAGGCGATCTGGCTGACGCACGGCCATATCGACCATGCCGGCGGCGCCAAGGAACTGAAGGAGGCGCTCGGCCTCGACATCATCGGCCCGCACAAGGACGACCTGCAACTGCTGCAGCGGCTGGAGGCGCAGGCCTCCATGTTCGGCGTGCCGATAAAAGTCAGCAATGTCGTGCCGGACCGCTGGCTGGAGGACGGCGACAGGGTTTCCTTCGGCGACCACGAATTCGAGGTCTACCACACGCCCGGCCACGCGCCGGGGCATGTGATCTATTTCAACCGCAGCCAGGGTTTCGCCCATCTCGGCGACGTGCTGTTCCACGGCTCGATCGGCCGCACCGACCTTCCCGGCGGCGACCACCAGCAGCTTCTGGAATCGATCCGCGACAAGGTGTTTCCGCTGGGAGACGAGGTCGGCTTCCTGTGCGGCCACGGGCCGGGCGGCAGGATCGGCGAGGAGCGCCGGACCAATCCCTTCCTGCGCGGGCTGTAAGGGCGTGAAATCTCGCCGCAGACACGAAAAAGGCGGGTGCCGCGCGGCACCCGCCTTTCGATTCAAGCCGGCGGCCGATCAGCCGGCGGTGCAGAAATGCTCGCGGCCGTCATAGCCGACATAGGTGCCGCTGTTCGGGTCGAACGAGCGGTAACGCTGCGAGCAGAAGCGGTACCAGGACTGCGTCCAGGGCTCGTAGCTCGGAGCCTCGCGATAGATCACGCGGCGCTCGGGCTCGGGATAGTAATCCGGCTCGACATAGACACGGCGCTCTTCGTAACGCGGCTGCGAAGCGATCGCGCCGCCGATGATCATGCCGGTGGCAAGGCCGAGCGCGCCGCCCACGAGCGCGTCGTTGTTGTGATGATGGCGGCGATAGTAGGGACGAGGGCCGTTGCCCCAGTAGCCGTCACGGTCACGCGCTTCGGCAATGCCGGCGGTTGCGGTGATCATCGTGGCGGCGGCCACTGCAGAAAGCACGATGGCTTTGATGACTTTGTTCATGACCTTACTTCCTTTGGACGCCGGCTTGGCCGGTCGAATGATGCTACCAAACTAGAGAAACGAGGCTGAACGGAGGCTGAATGAAAAAACCCGGCATCTCTGCCGGGCTCCAACTTGAAAATCCTGAGAAAGTTCCGGCTCAGCCGGCGATCTGCAGGTTGACCGCCTTCGGGCCTTTGCCGCGGCGATCGGGTTCCGTGTCGAAGCTTACCTTCTGGTTTTCGGAAAGGCCGTTCAGGCCCGAAGCCTGCACGGCGGAGATGTGTACGAAGATATCCGCACCACCGTTGTCGGGCTTGATGAAGCCGAAGCCCTTCTCGGTGTTGAAGAATTTTACGATGCCAGTTTCGGCCATGCGTCAGGTCCTTTTCTCTCTGCCCGTATATTTGGCGGCGGGCAGCACATCAGTTTTGCCCCGTAGGGCGTTAGGCAGGCAGTTCTCGAGGTTGAGGAAAGGGTCCTGTTTTCACCGCAGCCAGCCAACCATATAGTCCAAGGACCGTCCAGATGTTGGCTGCCCGGAATTGTTTCGCGTCTCCGGCGCGCTTTTATTCAAGGTCTTCCCGTGTTCGCAAATTGCCCGAACGGCGCAAGAGTGATGTGTTTGCGACAAATTGGCAAGCAAAAGTTTTGATGCGCCCTTGCGATGCCTAACTTTGGTCAAATTCCGGGCGATTGCCGAAAAATCCCTCAGCTTCTACGGGCGTTCCGGTGCTATCGTATGATTTATATTGCGCCGCGGAAGAAGACGCCCGGCCCCTCCAGTATCGCCCGGATACCGTGAAGGAACGGCGGGCGGGTTGCCTTGCCCGCCCCTGTAACGGGCCCTGCGGCCGGGCAAGCGTACTTCACCGCCGCCCGGCCGGACCGGCCGGCGCCGCGGATACTCGCCCGCTCAGCACATCTTCTTGCCGTTCGGCACCGCCTGGCCGACGCCGGCAAGAACGATCGCGCCCGTCTCGTCCTCGAAGCCGAGGGTCAGCACTTCCGAGCGCACCGGGCCGATCTGGCGCGGCGGGAAATTGACGACGGCGAGCACCTGGCGGCCGACGAGCTCTTCCAGCGTATAATGCACGGTGATCTGCGCCGAGGACTTCCTGATGCCGATCTCGGGGCCGAAATCGATCTGCAGCTTGTAGGCCGGCTTGCGCGCCTCGGGAAACGGCAGCGCCTCGACGATGGTGCCGATGCGGATGTCGACGCGTTCGAAATCGGCGTAGGTGATGGTTTCGGTCATGACAAATTCCTGTCTGCAAGCCCCTCATCCGGCTGCTGCCACCTTCTCTCCGCAAGCAGGGAGAAGGGATATGCCGCACCGCTTTCCCGGATCGCCCCCAGTTCGTGGGGCACGTCCCCTCTCCCCGCTTGCGGAGAGAGGGTCAGGGTGAGGGGCAAACCGGTCATATGAAAGTTCAGCCCGCCAGTTCCTCGGCGCGCTTGCGGGCGCTCGCGATGGCCTTGTCGAAGAGCGGCTGCATGCCGTCCTCGGCCATCAGCACGGCGAGCGCGGCGGCGGTGGTGCCGCCCGGCGAGGTCACGTTCTGGCGCAGGCGGCTGGCGTCGTCGGGGGACTGGTGAAGCAGTTCACCAGCCCCCGCGACGGTTTCCCGTGCGAGCCGCATGGCGAGGTCCGCCGGCAGGCCGGCTTTGCGGCCCGCCTCTGCCATGCACTCGACGAGATAGAAGACATAGGCCGGCCCGCTGCCCGAGACGGCGGTGACGGCATCGATATCGGCCTCGCTCGCGACCCATTCGACCGGGCCGCTGACCTTGAGGAGGGAATGGACGAAATCGCGCTGCGCCGCGGTGACGCGCGCATTGGCGAAGGCCCCGGTGACGCCGCGGCCGATCATCGCCGGCGTGTTCGGCATGGCGCGAACGGTGGCGGCCGCGCCGAGATGGCTTTCCAGATTGGCGATCGTCTTGCCGGCGGCGACCGACACCACGACGGTCTCGGGCCCGACGAGCCCCTTCAGCGGCGGCAGGACCTGGTCCATCACCTGCGGCTTGACGGCGACGAAGAGGACGCCCGCCTTCACGCCCGCGGGCGCGGAGGTTTCATGGCGCGCGCCGTTATCGGCGATCAGCCTGGCCATGGCCGGCTGCGGGCCGGGATCGATGACGATGACGGACGAACCGGAAATGCCGCTCTTCAGCCAGCCCGAAAGCATGGCGCCGCCCATGTTGCCGGCGCCGATGAGAACGATGGGACCCGTCGCAGCCACCGCCATCCTCAGGCCTCCCCGACCGTTTCGAACAGCACGGCGTCGACGGCGGACTGGGCGTCCATGCCGGACCAGACGACGAACTGGAAGGCCTGGAAATAGGCCTCGCAGGATTCGAGCGCGCTGGAAAGCAGCACCTCGACCTGCCGGTTGGTCGGCTCCGCGCCGCCGGCCAGCAGCAGCGACTGGCGGAAGATCACCACGTCCTCGCGGCGCCACAGGTCGAAATGCCCCATGAGCACCTGGCCGTTCACATGCGAGAGCAGGCAGTGCACCTCGTTGACGCGGCTTTCGGGAACCTTGATGTCGAAGGCGCAGGCGAGATGCAGCGCCTCGAATTCCTCCATCCAGGAGAAGGAGACGTGATAGTCCGTCCACCTGCCCTCGACGGTCATCGCGATCTCGTCTTCGCCGGACCGCTCAAACGTCCAGTCATTGTTGGCTGCGACGAACTCGATCATGTCGACCGGGTTGGACTGGCGCCCGATATCCAATTCCATAAAGCTCATGCATCACCTTCAAGACCGGAAGGCATGCGCCGTCGCGCTCACACACACGACGCGGCAAACCGTACTCCGGATACAACACTGAATGATTGCTCGGCACTTTACGCAATCTGGACGACTTACCCTGCCCGAAGCTTGCGTTGCCCGTTTCGAATCATCATTTAAAATCAGTGTATAACGGCGGAGTCACGACGCCAGCCCCCGCCTTCCCGTTTTCCCCGGCCGGTTGTGGACAGAGGTTGTGAAAAAGATTCAGGTCGGTCGCTTAAGAGACTCTGCGAAAAGAGCTTTTCGGAAGTGTCCACAGGGGTAAAAAATTTATTAAAAAAAACGGTTGGCGCGATGTGAATCACGCCAACCGAGTCCTGTCGTTGAAAACCTGCCCTGAAACGGGTCAGCTACCCGCATTGAGGCGCGCTTCGAGGGCCTCGATGCGCTTCAGAAGCGCATCGTTTTCGTCCCGCGCCTTGATGGCCATTTCCCGCACCGCCTCGAATTCCTCGCGCTTGACGAGGTCCATGCCGTTGATGAAGCGCTCGGCCTGGGCGCGGAACACCGTCTCGGCTTCCTTGCGCACGCCCTGCGCGGCGCCGGCGGCATCGGTCATCAGCTTGGCGAAGTCGTCGAGAATGCGGTTGGCACCGGTGGTCATGGTCTGCCCTCCTGGGGGATCGATGGTCCTGGCGGGCCTGCCGCCCGCGTGCTGGAACTGAGGTAGGGTCTCGCGCCGCCGCTTGCAAGCGATTTCGGGGGGATTTCCGGGGCGGATTTCGGTGGATCGCGGCGCATCCGGACGCCGCGCGGCCATCGCATGCCATTTCTCGCCTTGACCCTGCCGCAAGCCCTCGCCATCTTCCGCGCAAATCAGGAATATCCGAGCCTTGACGAATATAGCGCAACTCTTCGCCATCATGCCCTATCCCGAGATCGATCCGATCGCCTTCTCGATCGGCCCGGTCGCCGTCCACTGGTACGGCATCGCCTATGTCGTCGGCATCATGCTGGGCTGGCTCTATGCCCGCCGGCTGATCGAGACGCAGCGGCTGTGGGTGGGCGAAGCGCCGATGACGCGCGCCATGCTCGACGACTTCCTCGTCTGGGCCGCCGTCGGCATCATCCTTGGCGGCCGCGTCGGCTATATCCTCTTCTACGATTTCCCGAATGTCGCCGCCGATCCGCTGCGCGCCATAAAGGTCTGGAACGGCGGCATGTCGTTCCACGGCGGCTTTGCCGGCACGACGCTCGCCATGATCCTCTTCGCCCGGCGCAACCGCATCCCGATCTGGAGCCTCTTCGACATCGTCGCCGCCGTGGTGCCGATCGGCCTGTTCTTCGGCCGCATCGCCAATTTCGTTAACGGCGAGCTGTGGGGCCGCCTGTCCGATGCGCCCTGGGCCGTCGTCTTCCCGGAAGCCGGCCCCTTCGCGCGCCATCCGAGCCAGCTTTACGAAGCGGGCCTCGAGGGCATTGTCCTGCTCGCCGTGCTGGCGCTCGCCATCTACCGCTTCGGCGCGCTGAAGCGGCCCGGCATCGTCACCGGCCTCTTTGTCTGCGGCTATGCGCTGTCGCGCATCGCCGTGGAATTCTTCCGCGAGCCCGACCCGCAGCTCGGCTATCTCTACGGCGGGTGGCTCACCATGGGCATGCTGCTGTCGCTGCCGATGCTCGTCGTCGGCCTGTGGGCGATCGTCCGCGCCCGCCGGGCCGAGCCCGCCAGGGCCTGAGCGGACCAACGCCCATGACGACGCCCCTCGCCCGCAAGATCAAGGCGCTGATCCGCACCAACGGCCCCATCAGCGTGACCGACTATTTCGCCCTGTGCCTCGCGGACCCCGCCTATGGCTACTACCGCACGCGCGACCCCTTCGGCGAGGCCGGCG
Organism: Shinella sp. R2-11; assembly: GCF_055330205.1. Taxonomy (NCBI): domain Bacteria; kingdom Pseudomonadati; phylum Pseudomonadota; class Alphaproteobacteria; order Hyphomicrobiales; family Rhizobiaceae; genus Shinella; species Shinella sp. R2-11. Next base: position 111,213 of record NZ_JBVAPC010000004.1, read on the forward strand.
ATTTCATCACCGCGCCGGAGGTCAGCCAGCTCTTCGGCGAGATGCTCGGCGTCTTCCTCGTCCATGCCTGGCAAAGGCACGGTGCGCCCGAGACGGTGCGCATCGCCGAGATCGGCCCCGGCCGCGGCACGATGATGGCCGACATGCTGCGCGTCGTCTCCCGCATCGCCCCCGATCTCTACGAGAGCGCGACGATCCATCTCATCGAGACGAGCCCGAAACTGCGTACCGTCCAGCGCGAGACGCTCGGCACCCATGCCGCGCGCGTCGCCTGGCACGACAGTTTCGAGGAACTGCCGGAAGGCTTCGTGCTGCTCGCCGCCAACGAGCTCTTCGACGCAATCCCCATCCGCCAGTTCATCAAGACCGCCTCCGGCTTCCGCGAACGCATGGTCGGCCTCGATGCCGAGGACGAACTGACCTTTGCCGCGGGCGTCGCCGGCATCGACCCGGCGCTGCTGCCGGAGCATCACAGGACGGCCGAAAACGGCACGATCTTCGAGATCGCCCCGGCCCGCGAAGCCGTCATGGCGACGATCGGCGAGCGCATCGCCCGCTGCGGCGGCACCGCGCTCGTCATCGACTACGGCCATTTCGTCACCGGCTTCGGCGATACGCTGCAGGCCGTGCTGAAGCATGATTTCGACCCGCCGCTCGCCCATCCCGGCGAGGCGGACCTGACGAGCCATGTGGACTTCGAGCGGCTGGCGGGCGCCGCCGTCGGCGCGGGCCTTCATGTGCACGGCATGCTGCACCAGGGCGATTTCCTCGTCGGCCTCGGCATCGGCGAGCGCGCCTCCGCGCTCGGCCGCAACCGCGACGAGGCGACGCAGCAATCGATCCTTGCCGATGTCGACCGTCTCGCAGGTTCTGGCGCGGGGAAAATGGGCGATCTTTTCAAGGTGCTGGCCGTCGGCAGCGCGCCGCTCGCCCTCTTTCCGTTCCGTCAGCCCGATTGACACATAAGCCAAGGCCGGACAACATTCGGCCCGATTTGACCCCGCATGCCCCGGCGACATCCTTGCCTGGCGGCCCAGCCCGAAGCCAGCCGAGAGACCATGAAGGACCAAGCGCCCCCAACGCCCATCGAAAGCCCGCTGCTTGCGGAACGCGCCGGAAAAGCGGCCCTGCACGGGTTCTTCACCCGCGCCGGCGGCGTGTCCGAAGGCATCTATCGCGGCCTCAATGTCGGCCTCGGCTCGAAGGACGAGCGCGGCAAGGTCGAGGAGAATCGCGCCCGCGTCGCGCGCTGGTTCTCGGTCGCGCCCGGCCGGCTCGCCACGGTGCACCAGGTCCATTCGCCCGATGTCGTCACCGTCGATGCGACCTATGACGGATCGCGCCCGGAGGCGGACGCGCTGGTCAGCGCCACCCCCGGCGTCGTCCTCGGCGTCCTCGCCGCCGATTGCGGCCCGATCCTCTTCTGCGATCCCGATGCCCGCGTCGTCGGCGCCGCCCATGCGGGCTGGAAGGGTGCGCTCTACGGCGTGCTCGAAAACACCATAACAGCCATGGAAAGGCTCGGCGCGAGGCGCGGCAGCATCCTTGCCAGCCTCGGCCCCTCGATCAGCCGCCGCAACTACGAGGTCGGTCCGGAATTCGTCGAACGCTTCCTCGGCGTGGACAAGGCTTACGAGCGCTACTTCACGCCGTCCGGAAAGCCCGGCCATGCCATGTTCGACCTGCCGGGGCTGACGACGCAGCGCCTCGCCGATGCCGGCGTGACGGCCGAGAACCTCGACCTCTGCACCTATCCCGACGAAGAGCGGTTCTTCTCCTACCGGCGCACGACCCACCGGCAGGAACCCGATTACGGCCGCCAGATTTCAGCGATCATGATAAGGGGCTGAAACCCCGCAAGCGAAGGAGACACCGCCATGGCACTTCACTTCGACAGCGAGGAATACGCCAACCGGCTCCAGCGCCTGACCTCCCGCATGCGGGAGGAAAAGCTCGACGCCATGCTGCTCTTCGCGCAGGAGAGCATGTACTGGCTGACGGGCTACGACACGTTCGGCTACTTCTTCTTCCAGACGCTGGTCGTAAAGGCCGACGGAAGCATGGTGCTGCTCACCCGCTCGGCGGACCTGCGCCAGGCGCGCCACACCTCCAATATCGAGAAGATCGAGGTCTGGATCGACCGCGTGAACGCGGACCCGACCATGGACCTGAAGAACCTCCTGTCCGATCTCGACCTGCTCGGCTGCCGCATCGGCGTGGAATACGACACGCACGGCCTGACCGGCCGCAATGCCCGCCTCCTCGACAACCAGCTCCAGAGCTTCGGCGAGATCGTCGACGCCTCAACGCTCGTCAGCCGCCTGCGCCTCATCAAGAGCCCGGCGGAAATCGCCTATGTCGAGCGCGCGGCCGCCCTTTCCGACGATGCGCTGGACGCCGCCCTGCCGCTGATCGCCGCCGGCGCCGACGAGGCGGCGATCCTGGCGGCGCTGCAGAACGCGGTGCTCGCCGGCGGCGGCGATTACGCCGCGAACGAATTCGTCATCGGCTCGGGCGCCGACGCGCTGCTCTGCCGCTCCAAGTCCGGCCGCCGCCGGCTCGATGCGATCGACCAGCTCACCATCGAATGGTCGGGCGTCAGCGCGCGCTACCACGCGCCGATGATGCGCACGGCGCTGATCGGCGAGCCGAGCAGCCGCCACCGCGAACTCTACAGCGCCTGCCGCGAGGCCATGCAGGCGATGGAGATGGTGCTGCGCCCCGGCCATACCTTCGGCACCGTCTTCGAGACCTTCGCCCGCATCGTCGACGAGCGCGGCCTTGCCCGCCACCGGCTGAACACCTGCGGCTATTCCGTCGGCGCGCGCTTTGCGCCCTCCTGGATGGATCCGCAGATGTTCCTGATGGGCAACCCGCAGGAAATCGAGCCGAACATGTCGCTCTTCCTGCACACGATCGTCCTCGATTCGGAGAGCGCGACGGCCATGACGCTCGGCCAGACCTATCTTACCACCACCGACACGCCGAAGGCGCTGTCCCGCTATGGCCTCGATTTCATCGAGGTCTGACAGGAGAACACCCGCAAGATCCTGCGATTGACAGGCCTTGGGACGGAACCCATAAATCGTTGCGGGACAGAGGAGGCCAAAGCCTCCTGAGGACACGGACGATGACGATGCACGAGCTGACGAAGCGGCTGGCACTGATCGGTCTCATTGCCACCCTTGCCGGCTGCAACAGCACCGACGCGCTCATTCCGCGCGTCGATGTCGGCAGCAATTTCAATTCACCGCCGGTGACGCAGAACGATCTCGACCAGATGAGCGCCGAGGCGAAGCCCGTCACCACCATGCCGGTCGCCACCGCCACGCAGCAGACCGCCTTCACCTCGTCCTCCGGCATCGGCGGCTCGACCGGCGAGGACACCGCCGGCACGCTGCAGGGCCAGGCCGATGCGCTCGCCCGCAACCAGGGCGGCCGCCGCGGGCCGGCGGACGAGGATCTCGCCCGCAACTCGCTCGCCGCCGAAACGTCGGGCGGCACGGAAGAGGTCGCGGCCCTGCCCCCCGCCGCGGCGGCGGCCGGCGGGACGATCCGCTTCCTGCCGATCATCGGCGCGCCTGTCGAGGCCGTCACGCCGCTCTCCAAGCGCCTCGGCGCCGAAGCGCGCTCGAGCGGCCTGACGATCCGCAGCGCCTCCGACAATTCCACCGAATACATTCTCAAGGGCTATTTCTCGGCCATGAACGACAGCGGCAAGACCACGGTCGTCTATGTCTGGGACGTTCTGGACGGCGGCGGCTCGCGGCTGCACCGCATCCAGGGCCAGGAGAGCGTGCCGGGTACCGCCGCCGATCCCTGGACCGTCGTGCCTGCGCGCACGATGGAGGACATCGCCCGCAGGACGATCCGGGACTATCTCGAATGGCGTGGCTCGCTGCGGGGTTAAGCCGTCCGAAAGGGTAAATCACAGCCAAATGCGAAGAATCGCTTTCCCGAAGGGGCAAGGCCCTTGCATTCACGGATTTTGCCGCTTAAACGCCCCCCATCAGCATAATAACAGGCGGACCATAGATGAAGGTTTTCGCGGGCAATTCGAACCGGCTTCTGGCCGAAGCGATCTGCAATTATCTGAATGTTCCGCTCGGCCGTGCCACGGTTCGGCGCTTCGCAGACCAGGAAATCTTCGTTGAAATCCAGGAGAATGTGCGCGGCGAGGACGTTTTCGTCGTGCAGTCGACGTCGTTCCCGACCAACGACCACCTGATGGAAATGCTCATCATGATCGATGCGATGCGCCGCTCCTCGGCGCGCCGCATCACGGCCGTGATCCCCTATTTCGGCTATGCCCGCCAGGACCGCAAGCCCGGCCCGCGCACGCCGATCTCCGCCAAGCTGGTCGCCAACCTCATCACCGAGGCCGGCGCCGACCGCGTGCTGACGCTGGACCTGCATGCCGGCCAGATCCAGGGCTTCTTCGACATTCCGACCGACAACCTCTACGCCGTGCCGATCCTCGCGCGCGACGTGAAGCAGAACTATGACCTGAAGAACGTCATGGTCGTCTCGCCGGACGTCGGCGGCGTGGTGCGCGCCCGCGCGCTGGCCAAGCGCCTCGACTGTCTGCTGGCCATCGTCGACAAGCGCCGCGACCGTCCGGGCGAATCCGAGGTCATGAACGTCATCGGCGACGTCGCGGGCAAGGACTGCCTGCTGATCGACGATATCGTCGATTCGGGCGGCACGCTCTGCAACGCCGCCGAGGCGCTCTTGAAGAACGGCGCCACCAGCGTCACCGCCTATATCACCCATGGCGTGCTTTCGGGCGGCGCCGTGGCGCGCGTCACCTCCTCCAAGCTCAAGGAACTGGTGATCACCGACACGATCCAGCCGACGACGGCCGTCCAGTCCGCGCACAATATCCGCGTGATCTCGACCGCTAACCTGCTCGGCGAGGCGATCAACCGCACCAGCGCCGAAGAGTCCGTTTCCAGCCTCTTCGACTGATCCGGCCACGACCCTTTCGAAAAGGCCCGCGCACCTCTGGTTGCGCGGGCCTTTTCTTTTGGCAACCATCCCCTGTTTTTTCCGCTCGCCCCGATACCGGACGCATCACTTTTGCGTTACGGTTCGGCGAGATTCACCTGGAGGACTCCATGATGACGCCTTTCCTGTCCCGGCTGGCCGGACGCATTGCCATCCTTCTTGCCGCCGGCACACTTGTCGCCTGCTCCGTCGACGTCGATGAAGGCGGCGGCCGCCCCCGTCCGCGCCCGCAGGCCTGCACCATGGAATACATGCCGGTGTGCGGCGCGCGCGGCGGCGATCTCCAGACCTTCCCCAATGCCTGCACGGCGCGCGCGGACGGCTACCGCGTCGTCAGCCGTGGCGAGTGCCGCCGCGGCGGCCGCCCCGAGCCGCGCCCGGACGAAGGCCGCGCCTGCACGCGCGAATATGCGCCGGTCTGCGGCGCGAACGGCCGCGACCGCCAGACCTTCGCCAATGCCTGCGAGGCACGCCGCAGCGGCTATGACGTGATCGGCCGCGGCGAGTGCCAGGGCCGCAATCCCGGCGGCAACGGCAGCGACTGGGGCAACGGCCGCGATCGCGACCGCGACAACCAGCGTGCCTGCACCATGGAATACCGGCCGGTCTGCGCGCAGCGCGGCCGCGACCGCAAGACGTTCGGCAATTCATGCTCGGCCGATGCCGCCGGCTACCGCGTCGTCAGCCCGGGCGAATGCTCGGCCTACTGATCGCGTCATCGTGTAGAAATCAGGCCCCGCTGTTCCGGCAGCGGGGTTTTTCCTTGCTCAGCGTTCCGGCAGCGGACAGGCCTCCCCGCCGCCGAAGAGGCGCGAGCGGGTGAGAAAGCGCTTCTCCCGCCCGTTGTCGAGCGAGAACATGCCGCCCCGCCCCGGCACCACGTCGATGATAAGCTGCGTGTGCTTCCAGGCGCCGAACTGGCTTTCGCTGATATAGACCGGCACGCCGCCGATCTCGCCGAGCTTCACGTCCCGGTCGCCGACGATATAGTCGTCCGCCGGATAGCACATGGGCGAGGAGCCGTCGCAGCAACCGCCCGACTGGTGGAACAGGATGTCCGGATAGTCCTTCCGGATCTCGCGGATGAGCGCGAGCGCGGCCTCGGTCGCCACCACGCGCGGTTCGTTCAGGGCTTCGGGCATCGCGGCCTCCTCCTGTGCTTTTCCCTCCCCCCGCGAGCGGGGAGAGGGACAGGGCTGGACAGGGCGGACAGGTCCCGCCCTTCGGTTGGCCTTCTCCGGTAGGGGCGGAGAAGGACAGCGGCCGCTCAGAAGAAGCCGAGCGCCTTGGGAGAGTAGCTGACCAGCATGTTCTTGGTCTGCTGGTAGTGGTCGAGCATCATCTTGTGGTTCTCGCGCCCGACGCCGGACTGCTTGTAGCCGCCGAAGGCCGCATGGGCCGGATAGGCGTGGTAGCAATTGGTCCAGACGCGGCCGGCCTGGATGTCGCGACCGAAATGGTAGCAGCGGTTCGCATCGCGGCTCCACACGCCCGCGCCGAGGCCGTAGAGCGTGTCGTTGGCGATGGCGAGCGCTTCGGCATCGTCCTTGAAGGTCGTGACCGAGACGACCGGTCCGAAGATCTCCTCCTGGAAGATGCGCATCTTGTTGTGACCGCGGAAGACGGTCGGCTTGACGTAGTAGCCGCTGGAGAGCTCGCCGCCGAGATCGTTGCGTCCACCGCCGGTCAGCACTTCCGCGCCTTCCTGCCGGCCGATGTCGATATAGGAGAGGATCTTCTCGAGCTGCTCGGAGGAGGCCTGCGCGCCGATCATCGTCGCCGTGTCGAGCGGGTTGCCCTGCACGATCTTCTCGACGCGCTTGATGGCCTTTTCCATGAAGCGGTCGTAGATCTTCTCGTGCACCAGCGCACGGCTCGGGCATGTGCAGACCTCGCCCTGGTTGAGCGCGAACATCGCGAAGCCTTCCAGCGCCTTGTCGAGATAGTCGTCGTCCTCGCGCATCACGTCTTCGAAGAAGATGTTCGGCGACTTGCCGCCGAGCTCCAGCGTCACCGGAATGAGGTTCTGGCTGGCATATTGCATGATGAGGCGGCCGGTCGTCGTCTCGCCCGTGAAGGCGATCTTGGCGATGCGCGGGTTGGAGGCGAGCGGCTTGCCGGCTTCAAGGCCGAAGCCGTTGACGATGTTGAGCACGCCCGGCGGCAGGAGGTCGGCGACGAGTTCGGCCCAGACGAGGATCGACGACGGCGTCTGCTCGGCGGGTTTCAGCACCACGCAGTTGCCGGCGGCAAGCGCGGGCGCCAGCTTCCAGGTGGCCATCAGGATCGGGAAGTTCCAGGGGATGATCTGGCCGACGACGCCGAGCGGCTCGTGGAAGTGATAGGCGATGGTCTCGTGGTCGATCTCGCTGATGCCGCCTTCCTGCGCGCGCACGCAGGCCGCGAAGTAGCGGAAATGGTCGATGGCGAGCGGAATGTCGGCCGCTATGGTCTCGCGCAGCGGCTTGCCGTTGTCCCAGGTCTCCGCCTTGGCGAGGAGTTCGAGATTGTCCTCCATGCGCTGGGCGATCTTCATCAGGATGTTGGAGCGCTCGGTGGTGGAGGTGCGGCCCCACTTGTCCTTGGCCGCATGGGCGGCGTCGAGGGCGAGCTCGATATCGGCGGCGTCCGAGCGCGCGATCTCGCAGAGCTTGCCGCCGGTGATCGGCGTGGTGTTGTCGAAGTAGCGGCCCGCGAGCGGCTCCCTCCACTCGCCGCCGATGAAGTTGCCGTATTTCGCCTTGTACGGGTTTTCGACGATCTTCTGGTGCAGCATGTCAATTCCTCCCTTGAAAGGCCCGGATGGGCCGTCGGAAGGATGGTGCTGCGCTTCGGCCCGGCGCGGTAGGGGCCGGCCGGCGATGGCGGGCGTGACTGTTTCAGATTTGAGACAGGCCCGGCGGGCCTACTGTGCTGCGCCGCAGCATCAGTTGATCGAGAGCTTCTTCATCTTTCGGTAAAGCGTGGCGCGGCTGATGCCGAGCAGGTCCGCCGCCTGGCTGACATTGCCGCCGGCGCGCGTCAGCACGCGGCGGAGTGCGGCGCGCTCCGCGTCGTCGAGGTCCCGCCCCTCCTCCGACCGGTCCTCGTGCAGGAGATCGGAAGCGGCGATGCCGGTCGCGATGCGCCGGTCGTCGAGGCCGAGCACCTGCCGGGCTGCGCGGGTGGCGCCGAGCACGAGATCGTCGCGGTCGACGGCCAGCAGCGCCGGCGCCATGCGCCCCTCGACGGGCACGAGCAGGATGCGGGCGGCCGAGAAAGCGCGGCGGAAGAGGCCCGCCTCGATACGCGCCGCGGCGTCCCGCACGGCCTGCGAGAGGATCGACATGGTCATCTCGCTCGCATCGTCTCGGCAGGTGGAGATGTCGATGGCGGCGGCGATGCGGCCGTTATGGTCGCGGATCGGCGCGGTCGTGCAGGAAAGGCCAGTGTTCTGCGACAGGAAATGCTGGTCGCGCAGGATCAGCACCGCCCGCTCGTCGGCCAGCGCCGTGCCGATGCCGTTGGTGCCGACGCTCGCCTCGCTCCAGACCGTGCCGGACCAGAGGCCGACGCCGCGAAAATCGCGGTCGTCACCCGCCGCGCCGCGCCGTTCGAGCGCAATGCCATTCTCGTCGGTGAGCAAAAGGCAGCAGCCGGCCTTGCCGACCGTCGCGAAGAGCCGGTCGATCTCGCCCCGCGCCTCCTCGATCAGCGCGCTGGAACGGATGCGCGCCTGCCGGAACTCGGCCTCGGTCAGCCGCCAGGGCGTGCGCGCCTCTTCCGGCGAAAGGCCATGCAGCGTCAGGCACCGCCGCCACGAGGCCGCCACCGGCGAACTCGCCGCGGCCGAGGCATGGGCCGCAACGGTGTGCACATGATCTGCGTGATCGAAACGCACAGACATCCGCTCTCCTCCCGAAAGCATCCGACCGATCATCGCGCCAGAATATAACGCTTGATGACTATAGCCCCGCTTTGCACAGATGGTCCAGTCGGACGAAGGTTCAAGGGGTGGAGTGCGCGAGGGAGGTGGCGTTGCTCCTCGTCCGGCCCTTCGGGCCGCCTTCTCCTTGGCTGCGGGGTAAGGGGATATGCCGCGATGGTTTCCTCAAACAAGGATCGTGCCTAGGGGCACTCCCATCTCTACGGGCGGGGGGCTATCGCATTCGGGCTTCGACGTTGCCGCCCTTCCCTTCTCCCCTCGGGGAGAAGGTGGCCCGAAGGGCCGGATGAAGGGGGCGGCACCGGAAAACTTTTCGTTTTGCCTGCGGCAAGCCCCTCATCCGCCTGCCGGCACCTTCTCCCCGCAAGCGGGGCGAAGGGGATATACCGCGATGGTTTCCCCAACCAAAAACCGCGCGTTGGCCACGTCCCCTCTCCCCGCCTGCGGGGAGAGGGTTAGGGTGAGGGGCAACCCACCCGCTCAACGGTCCCCACGAACAACCCTGTTCCCAAGCCCGGCCCCGCCTGTTACCAGTGCACGTCCCTTTCCATTATCGATCCTGCCATGCTTCGTGATTTTTCCGCCCAAGCCCTGTTCATGGGCCTGCTCACCGCCTTCGTCGGTTTCGCCAGCTCCTTCGCCGTCGTGCTGCACGGCCTCACCGGCGTCGGCGCCACGGAGGCGCAGGCCGCCTCGGGGCTGATGGCGCTTTCGGTGTCGATGGGGATCTGCGCCATCGTGCTCAGCTTCGCGACGCGCCTTCCCGTCTCGATCGCCTGGTCGACGCCGGGCGCGGCGCTGCTCGCCAGCTCCGGCGCGGTCGAGGGCGGGTTCTCCACGGCGGTCGGCGGGTTTCTCGTCTGCGCGGTGCTGATCGTCGTCGCGGGCCTGTGGAAGCCGCTCGGCCGCATGGTCGCCGCCATTCCCGCCACGCTCGCCAATGCCATGCTGGCCGGGGTGCTGATCGGCCTCTGCTTCGCGCCGGTCAAGGCCATCGCCTTCAATCCGCTGCTCGGCCTGCCGATCGCGCTCGCCTGGGTCGTCGTCGGCAGCATCAACCGGCTCTATGCCGTGCCCGCCGCGCTCGCCGCCTTCGTCGCGGTGCTCGCCTTCGGCATCGATATCCCCGACGGTGCCTTCGCCGGCCTTGCCGAGGCGCTGCTGCCGAAGCCCGAATTCGTGACGCCGGCCTTCACGGTCGCCGGGCTTGTCGGCATCGCCTTGCCGCTCTTCATCGTCACCATGGCCTCGCAGAACATTCCCGGCATCGCCGTGCTGAAGGTCAACGACTACGCGCCCAATCCCGGCCCGCTCTTCGCCGTCACCGGCTTTTTCTCGCTGCTTTCGGCTCCCTTCGGCGGCCATGCGGTCAACCTCGCCGCCATCACCGCCGCCATGTGCGCCGGCTCGGACGCCCATCCCGACCCGGCGAAACGCTACTGGGCGGCCATCAATGCCGGCGTCTTCTACGTGATCTTCGGCCTTGCGGCGGGCGCGGTCACCGCCTTCGTCGCCCTCGCCCCGCCGATCCTCATCCAGGCCGTCGCCGGCTTGGCGCTGATCAGCGCCTTCGCTGGCTCCGCGCTCAATGCCTTCCGCGAGACGGAGGGGCGGGAAGCGGCGGCGGTGACCTTCCTCGTCACCGCCTCGGGCGTTTCCTTCGCCGGCATTTCCGGCGCCTTCTGGGGGCTGATCGCGGGCGGCCTGATGCTGGCGCTCTCCCGCTTCGTGGCAAGCCTTCGGAAATAATCCTACTGCTGGAACGACAGCGGACGGCCGTTGATCAGCACCTTGCCGTCCTCGCCGACCGTAAGGTCCCAGGCCTGCGCGCCGTTGCCGGCATCGCGGGCAAGGCCCTTCATCATCAGGAGCCCGAAGGACGCCTGGCCGAATTCCGGCACCGCGGCAGCGTTCTGCTGGAGATAGGCGACGGTCTTGTCGAAGTCGCGCATGGTGATCGTCACGTCGGCGCTGTGGCGTTCCTTGTCGTCGGGATAGACCGTCATCTTGCCGGTGAGATGCACGTCGTAGATCGGCGAGACGGCCGAGACATCCTCGAATTCGAGGGTCATGGCCCCGCCGGGAAGAACGATGCGGCCGATCTCCCTGCCCTCCTCGTCGGTCAGCGGCTTCGGCTTGGTGAAGTCCGCATGGTCGACGAGGTAGTTGACGGCGCCGGCAAGGTCGAGATCGGCGACCGCCATCCTGAAGGTCGCCCGCTCCGGCAGGAGCCCCTCATAGGCGGGCGGCAGCAGGCCGGCCGGCGGCTTCGGCTTCTCGACGCCGAAACCGAAGCCGAGGCGGGTCGAATGGGCGATGCCGTTCATCGCGACATTGTAGTCGACCGCCTCCGCGCCGAAGGTGCCCTTGTCCGTGCCCACCGTGACATTGGAGGCCTTGATCGTCTCCGTGAGATTGTCGAAGACCGGCAGCGCCGCGCGCAGCAGCTCCTTGAGACGCGCGGCCTCCGGCGCCTCCAGCCGCTGCTTGTGCATGTTGTCGAGCACGAGGAAGGTAAGGTCCTGCACCACCTTGTAGCGCGCGCCGTCCATGCTGACGTCGATGTCGAGCTTGTCCGCGCCGATCTCCACCCGGCCCGCCTGGTCGCTGGTGATCGTCTCGGCGAAGGCGTTCATCACGCCGGTCGTGGAAATGTCGAGCGTGTTCGCGTCCTTCTTCTCGGCGGAAACGTGCATCGTCGTGTCGCCGAAGCTCGCCGTCACGCTGTCCCTGGGCGAGGTGCTGGAAAAGGCGAGCTTCCGGGCCACCCAGTCCGCGGAGGTGAAATAGAGGATCTCCGGGTCGTAGACGCCGTCGAGCTTCATCGAATCGATGACATAGGAGAACGAGCTGCGCCCCTCGGGAAGATCGACGTCGCCCTTGATGTCGAAGCTGTCGTTCGCCTCGATGCGGTAGGTGCCGTCCGCCGAAGGCCGCAGATAGGCCGTCATCGGCTTCAGGCCCTCGAGCTTGACCATGCCGCTTTTGGTCTTGTCGAGCAGGACCTGCGGATTGAAGCGCATTTCGTAGAAGGAGGTCGCCGCCTTGACGGTGATGAGCCCCGCATCGATCATGTCCTGCGGCAGGTAGCGCGTGAGGCGCTGCTGGATGCTTTCGGCCTCGGAAGGCGAAATCTCCTGGGCAAGAGCGGGACTTGCGGATACGAGTGCAAGTGCGGCCGAAGCCATCAGGATCTGTTTTCTCATCAGGGCCTCCTGCGCCGAACCGATTTGGCCCGAACATCCAATTGCCGCGCCGCGATGTCAATCCGGGGCATGGATCGGGCACGGGCCTTGCATTTCCGGGCATTCTCGGCTATCGAGCCCGCGTCCGCGTAGACACCCTTGGAGGCAAGGCGGATGAGGCTTTCACGAAATCCTCAAGTTTTGCGCGGCCGGAGACGCTTCCGGCCGGGGAAAACTCTCCAGTAACATACGAAAGGTAAAGCCATGAGCCACGACACCTACGAGCTCAAGGCCGAAACGCGCGAACGGGTTGGTAAGGGGTCCTCCCGTGAACTTCGCCGCAACGGCCTTATTCCTGCAGTTATCTACGGCGACAAGCAGGCCCCCCTCGCTATCGCCATCCCGACCAAGGAAGTGACCCAGCGCATCCACGCCGGCGGCTTCAAGACGACGGTCGCCACGATCGACGTCAACGGCGAGAAGATCAAGGTCCTGCCGAAGGACTTCCAGCTTGATCCGGTCCGCGACTTCACGATGCATGTCGACTTCCTGCGCGTTTCGGGCGACACCCACGTCGTCGTCGAAGTGCCGGTTCACTTCGTCAACGAAGAGAAGTCCCCGGGCATCAAGGCCGGCGGCGTCCTGAACGTCGTTCGCCACGCTGTCGAGCTGCACGCCCTTGCCGGCAATATCCCGGAATTCATCACGGCCGACCTGACCGGCCTGAAGGTCGGCGAAGGCATCCACATCTCCCACGTCAAGCTGCCGAAGGGCACCAGCCCGGTCATCACCGACCGCGACTTCACGATCGCCACGATCGCTGTCCCGGCTGCCGGCGTGAAGGAAGAAGAAGCCGCGGCTTCGGAAGAATAATCCCCTCTTCAAAGGGATTTTCTCGAAACCCCGTGCCTCCGGCACGGGGTTTTTCTTTGCCCGCGGGACGTGTGCGGCCCTCGAAAGGTTCAATTTTCAACACTTTTCCGGATCGGTATTTCAGCAACATTTAAGATTTTGATGAAAGTCTATTTCGCGAAAAGTCGAAGACCAAAGAGGGGCATCATGGGTTGGCTTCGGACAAGCGCGGGGGGACGGCCGGCATGAAAGTGCATTCGGTCGAGAGCCGCTTCATAGCCATCGTCATCGGTGCCCTGCTCGTCTTCGTCGCACCGCTGTTCGTCCTGTTCCTCGTCCTTTCCTCCGACCGCGTCGCGCGCGAGCGCCTGCAGAACACCGACGTCCTCCTGAAGAGCAGCGTGCAGTCACTCGGCAAGCCGCTCTGGGACCTCGACCGCGAAAGCATCGACCAGATCGTCGGCGATCTTCAGGCCGAATCCGACATCGGCTACGTACGCGTGCGCGACACGTCCGGCACGATAGACGTCAGCATGCCCGCCGTCGCGCCCGGCGCGGGTGAGGCCCGCGCCGTGGTCGTGACGGATATCCTGCACAAGGCCATGGACGGCCCCAAGAAAGTCGGCACCGCGGAGATCTGGCTTCGCAAGGAGGGCCCATTCTCGCGCTTCTCGACGGACGAGATGACGATCTTCGCCATCTTCTTCTTCGCCGTGGCGACGCTCTTCACCGCGGCCATCATCGGCAACCGCATCACGATCATCCGGCCGCTGATGCGCCTGACCGCCGCCATAGAGGCCACGCGCCGCCTCGGCTCGCGCCACCATGTCGACTGGACCTCGAACGACGAGATGGGCGCGCTGGCCCAGAACTTCAACGAGATGCAGAGCAGGCTGGAGCGCGAGGAGACGGAGCTGAAGCACGCCCATGCCCGCGCCACCGACATCTACAACCTCACCCCCGCCATGCTCTTCTCCATCGACGGGCAGAACCGCATCACCGCCGTCAGCGACTACTGGCTGACGGCGACCGGCTATTGCCGCGAGCAGGTGATCGGCCAGAAATTCACCGCCTTCGTCGATGCCGACTGGCGCGATGTCTACCGCGACCGCCGCGAACAGGGAACGGAGGACGGCATCTGCGAGGTCACGGTGCGCTTCCGCCGCGCCGACGACAGCGTGATGGACGTGCTGATCCTGGAGACGGGCGTGACGGCGGAAAGCGGCCGCCAGCCTCTGTCGCTGTCGGTCATGACCGACGTCACCGACCTCAAGGAAGCGGAAAACCGCAACCACCGCCAGGCGATCACCGACCACCTGACCGGCCTTCTCAACCGGCAGGGCTTCGAATCCGTGCTGGACGACATGATCGAGGAGGCCGACACGCTCGGCCAGCCGCTTGCCTGCCTCTTCGTCGATCTCGACCGCTTCAAGTGGATCAACGACAATCTTGGCCACGCCGCCGGCGACGACGTGCTCTGCCAGGTCGCCATGCTGCTGCGCCGCCAGTTGCGCGCCGGCGACGTGATCGCCCGCCTCGGCGGCGACGAGTTCGCCATCCTGCTCTCGGCCCGCAACGGCCACCAGTTCGCCCTCGACGTCAGCGAGCGGCTGATCGTAAGCCTTCGCGCGCCGCTCACCGTCAACGGCGCGGAACTGACGGTCAGCGCCAGCATCGGCGTCGCCGTCTATCCCGACCACGCCTCCACCGCCGCCTGCCTGCTGCAGAAGTCGGACATGGCCATGTATGCCCGCAAGCGCAGCGGCAAGAACGGCGTTCAGCTCTTCGACAGCAACATGGTCGACATTGCCCGCAAGCGGCTGGAAATCGAGAAGTTCATCGAGCAGGGCCTGCGGGACGACTGGTTCACCGCCCATCTCCAGCCCATCGTTTGCCTCTCCGACGGGCGCGTTGCCGGCTTCGAGGCGCTGATGCGCCTCCAGCATCCCGAGCGCGGCCTGCTGCCGCCGGCCGAGATCATCGGCATCGCCGAGGAGAACGGCTCGATCGGCCAGATCGGCGACTGCATCCTGGCGAAGTCCATCCGCAGCCTCTCGGTCATCTCCGGGCTGGAGGGCCTTTCCGACAGCTACCTTGCGGTGAATTTCTCGCCGCTGCAGTTCGAACCCGGCCTGCCCGTCCGCCTCGCCCAGCTCCTCCTGGAAAACGGCATCACGCCGTCGCGCATTGTCGTGGAGATCACCGAGGCGGTGCTGATGCTCGACAACCCGCTGGTGCGCGAGGTGCTCGACGCCCTCTCCCAGCTCGGCTGCCGCATCGCGCTCGACGATTTCGGCACCGGCTATTCCTCGCTGAGCTATCTCAACCGCTTCCCTGTCGATATCGTCAAGATCGACCAGTCCTTCACCCGCTCGCTCTCCTCCGACCAGCCGGACGTGCGCCGCAAGAGCCGCATGCTGGTCGAGGGCATCCGCACGATCTCGCACCAGATGGGCTGCGCCGTCGTGGCGGAAGGCATCGAGACGGCGGAGCAATGGGACATCCTCCAGGCCATGGATGTCGAGTTCGGCCAGGGCTACCTGATGAGCCGCCCCCTGCCGCTGGACGCCCTCCTGGAGAAGCTGGGCGAATTCACGGTCCCCGGCGCGGTCGAGCGCCGGGCCATGGCCTCCTGAAGAACGGGGACGGGACGATGAAGACGCTGCTCCTGACGCTTTGCCTCTCGCTCACCCCGCTCTCGACCGCGCTTGCCGAAACGCTCCATTTCGTCACCGAGGAATATCCGCCCTTCAACTATTCGCACGAGGGCAGGATCACCGGCATCGGCGTCGAGCAGGTCGACGCGATCACGAAGGCCGCGGGGATCGACTACACGATCGAGATCATGCCCTGGGCCCGCGCCTTCGCCATGGCGAAGACCCAGCCGATGCACTGCGTCTTCACGACGGGCTACAACCGCGAGCGCGCAGGCCAGTTCGTCTGGGTCAATCCGCTCCTGAAGGACCAGATGGTGCTGCTGAAGCGCAAGGACGGCAGCAAGGGGCCGGCCACCATGCAGGAAGCGCTCGGCATGAAGATCGGCTCGCAGCGCGGCGACTTCGCCGTGGAGGTGATGGAGGACCTCGGCGTCAAGGACATCGACCTCGCCACCGATATCGACCTTTCCGTCCGCAAGCTCCTTTCCGGCCGCATCGACCTCCTGCCCACCTCCATCAAGACCTACGAGAACCTCGTGAACCAGGGCCAGCCCGTCGAGAAGGCCATGCTGATGGCGGGCAAGACCTATGGCATCGCCTGCCAGAAGGATACGCCGCCCGCGCTCATCGCCCGCCTGCAGGCGGAGCTGGACAAGCTGATCCTCAGCGGCGGACAGGACCGCATCTTCACCGCCTACGGCCTGCCGCCGAACGCCCGCGCCGCTGAAAACGACGACAAGAAATGACCGCGGACGGTTGACTTCCAGCCGCTTTCGCGGTGGTGAAGACCGACCACGTTCTTTTGGCGGACCATTCCATGCAGATCATCGCCGGGCTCGGCAATCCGGGCGCAAAATATGCGGGCAACCGCCACAATATCGGGTTCATGGCGCTCGACGCCATCCACCGCAAGAACCCGTTCTCGCCCTGGTCGAAGAAGTTCAAGGCGGAGATCTCCGAGGGCGAGCTTGCCGGCGAGAAGGTGCTGCTCGTCAAGCCGCAGACCTTCATGAACCTTTCGGGCGAATCCGTCGGCGAGGCGATGCGCTTCTACAAGCTGGCGCCGAAGGACATCGTGGCGATCTACGACGAGCTGGACCTTGCCCCCGGCAAGGCGCGCATCAAGGTCGGCGGCGGCCATGGCGGGCACAACGGCATCAAGTCGCTCGACGCCCATTGCGGCAAGGACTACCGGCGCCTGCGCCTCGGCATCGGCCATCCCGGCGCCAAGGAACTCGTCACCAACCACGTGCTCGGCGATTTCGCCAAGGCCGATCACGTCTGGCTCGATCCGCTGCTCGACGAACTGGGCATCAATGCCGACATGCTGGTGCACGGCGAGGATTCGCAGCTCATGAACAAGCTGGCGCTCGCCACCGGCAGCAAGCCGGAGGAGAAGGAGACGCCGGCGAAGAAACCCGGCGGCCAGTCCCATATCCGCCAGGCCCGCAACCACGCCCAGCCGAAGGCCCTGCCCACCAGCGGCCCGATGGCCGACATGCTGAAGAAGCTCTTCGGCAACAAGGGCGACTAGGGACGGGGATAGGAGGGGTCTGGAGACCTATTCCTCCGGCTCCGTCTGGAAGAGCAGCGGGAAGCCGGCATCCTTGGCAAGGTCCGTCGCTTCCTTCGCCTTCGTCTCGGCGATATCGCGCGCACAGACGACCACGACGGACGTGCCCATCTTGTGCGCCGTCATCATGACGCGGTAGCTCGTCGTCTCGGGCATGCGGAAGATGGCCTTCAGCACGAGCACGACGAAATCGCGCGGCGTATAGTCGTCGTTGACCAGGATGACCTTATAGAGCCTCGGCCGCTCCAGCTTCGGCTTCGTGACGGTTTTCGGCTTGAGGACGGTGTCACCATTGCTCATCGGAAGCTCCTCGTAACATTGGCTTCGAGCGATGTGCGACCATTGTGCACCGCAGGGCCGGCGACTTCAAGGCCCCGCGGGCGCGAGGCCCTTGACCCTGCCCCGTCCTTCCCCCATAGCGGTGGCAACGAATTACTTGAGACGAACGGACCATCTCCATGGGCTTCAAATGCGGTATTGTCGGCCTGCCGAATGTCGGCAAGTCGACCCTCTTCAACGCGCTGACCAAGACGGCGGCCGCCCAGGCGGCGAACTATCCCTTCTGCACCATCGAGCCGAACACCGGCGAAGTGGCGGTTCCCGATCCGCGCATGAAGGCGCTTGCCACCGTCGCGGGCTCCAAGGAGATCATCCCGACGCGCATTTCCTTCGTCGACATCGCCGGCCTCGTGCGCGGCGCCTCGAAGGGCGAAGGCCTCGGCAACAAGTTCCTCGCCAATATCCGTGAAGTCGATGCGGTCGTGCATGTGCTGCGCTGCTTCGAGGACACCGACATCACCCATGTCGAGGGCCGCATCAATCCCGTCGCCGACGCCGAGACCATCGAGACCGAGCTGATGCTCGCCGACCTCGAAAGCCTGGAGCGCCGCGTCGAGCAGACCCGCAAGCGCGCCACCGGCAAGGACAAGGAGTCCATCGCGCAGCTTCCGGTCATGGAAGCCGTGATCAAGCTGCTCAACGAGGGTAAGCCCGCCCGCCTTCTCCTGAAGACGCTGGCGCCGGAGGAGATCGAGGTCCTGAAGAGCCTCAACCTCCTGACGTCGCACCCGGTCCTCTATGTCTGCAACGTCGCCGAGGCGGACGCCGCGACCGGCAACGCCCATACCGAGGCCGTCGCCGCGATGGCGAAGGAACAGGGCGCCGAATGCGTCATCATCTCGGCTGCCATCGAATCCGAGGTCGCCCAGCTTCCCGAGGAGGAAGCGAGCGAATTCCTCTCGGCCCTCGGCCTTGAGGAAGCCGGCCTCGACCGCCTCATCCGCGCCGGCTATCATCTCCTCGACCTCATCACCTATTTCACGGTCGGCCCCAAGGAAACCCGCGCCTGGACCATCGTGCGCGGCACCAAGGCCCCGCAGGCAGCCGGCGTCATCCACACCGATTTCGAACGCGGCTTTATCCGCGCCTTCACCATCGCCTATGACGACTACATCGCCTACAAGGGCGAAGTCGGCGCCAAGGAAGCCGGCAAGGGCCGCGACGAAGGCAAGGAATACGTGGTGCAGGACGGCGACGTCATCCACTTCCGCTTCAACACGTAAGGCGCTTCGGCTCCTTTGAGACCACGGCTGCCGTCCCTCACCGCAGGGGCGGCAGCCTTTCCTTGAGCGGGATCGGCAGCGGCGCCATCGCCCAGCGCCGGAAATGCGGCCAGCCGATGCCGATGGTCAGCACGACGAGGCCGACGATCAGCAGCGTCAGGAAGACATAGCTCTGCGGCGGCGCCTCCATATGCCTGAAAAGGCTCGCCGTCGCGAGCCCCAGCGACAGGAGGCCGGAGGTGACGAAGGCCCGCCGGTCGATGACGAGCCCGATCCCCATCAGCACCACGACGACGGCGACGACGGCCAGCGCTTCCGGCAGCCCCTTGCTGCCGCTGAACAGCGTGTCGTTGGCAAGGTCGCCGAGGAACACGAAGGCGAGCGTCGAATAGAGCAGCGCGGGCGCCGTGACGAGATGCAGCCAGAAGGCGATGTCGGAGCGGCGCGAAACGCGGAAACGGTCCGACAGATCGTAGGACATCGCCACCGCATAGAGCGCGAGCGCGGCGGCAAGGAAGATGGCCGCGGAGATCATGGGACGGTCCGCGATGAAGTCGGCGCTGCCGGCAAGGCGCGTCAGCGCGAGGAAGACGACGCCGAGCGCGGTGGCCGCAAGCGACAGGAACCAGAGGCTCAGCGACAGCGGAATGCGGTAACGCCAGTAGAATGGCGGCAGCAGGACGGCAAGGGGCAGCACGACAAGCAGGAAGCGCAGATACGGATCCGCCTGCCCGTCGAGATACGCGTCATAGGCCAGCATCACCGCCACGAAGATGCAATAGACATAAAGGACGGTGAGCAGAACCGCCGGCAGGGCAAGCCGCTGCCGCTTCACCAGGATTTCCGCCAGGATGACGATGACCGGCAGCGCGGCCAGGACGGAGCCGATGCCCAGGACGCCCGCCATGACGATGGTGACGCCGATGGTGATCAGCACGTCATGGAAGCCGCGGACGAAGCGCGGCGCCTCCGTGTCCTCGACCGGTGCGATGGCGCGCGCCTCGGCCCGGCCGGCGATATCGAGCGCGTCCGCCTCCGGCGGCTCGCGCAGGAAAACGCCGCGTGCCTCCATATAGGGCAGCAGCGCGCCGGCCTGCCCGGCGCTGATGATGCCCTCTCCCGCCGCGCCGTCGAGCACGGATTTCAAGCTCTGCATGTGTCGCCGTCTCCTCGTGCCGCCTGCGCGCACATTAGAGTTTGTCAGTTTCATTCTGAACCTGACAAACTCTAGCGACGCCCCGCCGGCTGGCAAGCCCTTGCAAAACAACGCCGCGCTCGCCATTGTTCGCCCGCAACAGGACGACCGGACGTGGCCAATTATACATTCGAAGACTTTCCCCCGGGCCGCCGCTTCGATTTTACGAAGCGGACGCTGACGGCGGACGAGATCATCGCCTTCGCACGCGAGTTCGATCCGCAGCCGATGCACATGGACGAGGAAGCCGGCCGTGCCAGCATCCTCGGCGGGCTCGCCACCTCGGGCTGGCACACCAGCGCGATCATGATGCGCATGCTCTTCGACGCCTATCTCGACGGCTCCACCTCGGAAGGCTCGCCCGGCGTCGACAGCATGGAATGGAAACGCCCGGTGCTTGCCGGCGACACGCTCGGCGGCCATTGCGAGGTGCTGGAGGCCCGCGTCTCGCGCTCGCGCCCGGAGCTCGGCATCGTGCGCATGCGCGCCGAGGTGACGAACCAGCGCGGCGAGATCGTCGCGGTCTGCGACTATATCAACATGCTGCGTCTTGCCGGAAAGGGTGCCGACCATGCGCATGGCTGAGCTCTATCCGACGGGCGAGGCCGTCGAGGTCGGAAGCCTCGCCTTCACCGCCGAGGACATCGTGCGCTTCGCGCGGGATTTCGACCCGCAGCCCTTCCACCTCGATCCGGAACTGGCGAGGAATGCCCTCTTCGGCGGGCTCTGCGCCTCCGGCTGGCACACCAGCGCCGGATGGATGAAATGCTTCGTGTCGTTCTGGGCGGACGAATGCAGGCGCCTTGCCGCCCAAGGCATCGAGCCGCCGAAACTCGGCCCCTCCCCGGGCTTCACCAGGCTCGCCTGGCTGAAGCCGGTCTTCGCCGGCGACACGATCACCTATTCGGTGACGCTCATCGGCTCCCGCGCGATCGCCTCGCGGACGGACCGGCGCTTGAACACGATCCTCTGCGCCGGCCGGAACCAGAACGGCGAGCCGGTCATCCGCTTCGAGAGCACGGTGCTGGAGTTCGTCTGACGGCGGCGGGCCGGACTTTTCCGGCGTGCCGCCTTTTGCCCCTCACCCTAACCCTCTCCCCGCAAGCGGGGAGAGAGGACGTGCCCCACGCAGCGTTGAAAGCTTGGGAAACCGGTGCGGCATATCTCCTTCTCCCCGCTTGCGGGGAGAAGGTGGCCGGCAGGCCGGATGAGGGGCCGAACACCCCAAACCAATCGAGAGATTCAGACCAACACGCTCAATGCCCGTCGAACGCCACCAGCGTGCGCACCTCGACGCCGAGCGCCTCCAGCTTCCTGCGGCCGCCGATGTCCGGCAGGTCGATGACGAAACAGGCGGCGACGATATCGGCCCCCATCTGGCGCAGAAGCTTGACGGCCGCTTCCGCCGTGCCGCCGGTGGCGATCAGGTCGTCGACGAGGATCACCTTCTCGCCGGGCGTGATGGCGTCCTTGTGCATCTCCATCTCGTCCACGCCGTATTCCAGGCTGTAGGCCACGCGCACGGTCTCGTGCGGCAGCTTGCCCTTCTTGCGGATCGGCACGAAGCCGGTCGACAGCTGGTGCGCCATGGCGCCGCCGAGGATGAAGCCGCGGGCCTCGATGCCCGCGACCTTGGCGATGCCGATGCCGGCATAGGGATGCACCAGTTCGTCCACCGCGCGGCGGAAGGCACGCGGATTGCCGAGCAGCGTGGTGATGTCGCGGAACATGATGCCCGGCTTGGGATAGTCCGGGATGTTGCGGATCGCGGCGACGAGTTCTTGCTCAAGACTGGACATGGGATTTCCCGACTGCGGAGGGCTTCGCCCGGTTATTGCAGGTGCATGCGTGCCCCACAACAAAAAAGGCGGCCCGAAGGCCGCCTTTTCGACAGAGCGGAAAGGCCGCTCAATGTTCCTTGTTCGCGTAGACCGACTTCTTCGTCAGGTAGATCAGGCCGGTGAAGATCACCAGGAAGACCATGACCATGAAGCCGGTGCGCTTGCGCTCTTCCAGGTGCGGCTCGGCGGCCCACATCAGGAAGGCGGCGACGTCGTGCGCGTACTGGTCGACCGTCTGCGGCGAGCCGTCGTCATAGGTGACCTGGTCGTCGGAGATCGGCTTTGCCATCGCAAGCGCGGCTGCGCCAGCGAAATACGGGTTGTAGTGCGTGCCTTCCGCAAGTTCGATATTCGCCGGCACCTCTTCGTCGTAACCCGTCAGCAGCGAGTAGATGTAGTCCGGCCCGCCTTCCTGGTACTGAGTGAAGATGTCGAAGACGAACTGCGGGAAGCCGCGGGTGATGCCGCGCGCCTTGGCGAGCAGCGACATGTCCGGCGGGGCCGCGCCGTTGTTCGAGGCGGCGGCCGCTTCGTGGTTGGCGTAGGGCGACGGGAAGTGGTCGGACGGGATGGCCTTGCGGGTGAACATGTCACCGTCCGCGTTCGGGCCGTCCTGCACTTCGTAGTTCGCCGCGAAGGCCTTTACCTGCGCCTCGGAGTAGCCAAGGCCTTCCAGCGTGCGGAAGGACACCAGGCTCATCGAGTGACAGGCCGAGCAGACTTCGGTGTAGACCTTCAGGCCGCGCTGGAGCTGGCCCTTGTCATACTTGCCGAAGGGACCGGCGAAGCTCCAGTTCTGCTCTTTCGGGTGGTGGATCGGATAGTGAGGCGTCGCGTGTTCCGCTTCCGCACCGCCGGCAGCAGCATGGTCTTCCTGCGCCGTGGCGAGGGAGACGCCGAGGCCGGCGACGAGGGCGAGCGACAGAATGCCTGCAACAAGCTTTTTCATTGTCATGGTTCCTTTCGTCGCTCGTCTCAGGCCTTGGCCAGCTTAGCGTTCTTCTTTTCCAGAACCGCTTCCGTGATCGAATTCGGAATGCGCTTCGGGGTTTCGATCAGGCCGAGGAGCGGCATGAGGACGATGAAGAAGCCGAAGTAGTAGAGCGTGCCGAGCTGGGAAAGGACGACGTAGATGCCTTCAGCGGGCTGTGCGCCGAGCCAGCCGAGCATGATGGCGTTCGCCACGAAGATCCAGAAGAACAGCTTGTACCACGGACGGTAGACGGCGGAGCGGACCTTGGAGGTGTCGAGCCACGGCAGGAAGAACAGCACGATGATCGCGCCGAACATCACGAGGACGCCGCCGAGCTTCGAGTCGATCGGGCCGACATTGAAGGTGATGGCGCGCAGCATCGCGTAGAACGGCAGGTAGTACCATTCCGGAACGATGTGGGCCGGGGTCTTCAGCGGGTCGGCCGGGATGTAGTTGTCCGGGTGGCCGAGATAGTTCGGCATGTAGAAGATGAACCAGGCGAAGACGATCAGGAAGACCGAGACGCCGAGGGCGTCCTTCAGCGTCGCATAGGGCGTGAAGGCGACCGTGTCGGTCTTGGACTTCACCTCGACGCCGGTCGGGTTGGTCTGGCCGGTGACGTGCAGCGCCCAGACGTGCAGGACGACGACGCCAGCGATCATGAAGGGCAGCAGGTAGTGCAGCGAGAAGAAGCGGTTCAGCGTCGGGTTGTCGACCGCGAAGCCGCCGAGCAGGAACTGCTGGATCCACTCGCCGACCCACGGGAAGGCCGAGAAGAAGCCGGTGATGACCGTCGCGCCCCAGAAGGACATCTGGCCCCAGGGCAGAACGTAGCCCATGAAGCCGGTGGCCATCATGAGCAGGTAGATCACCACGCCGAGGATCCAGAGGATTTCGCGCGGCGCCTTGTAGGAGCCGTAGTAGAGGCCGCGGGCGATGTGCAGATAGACCGCGATGAAGAAGAAGGACGCACCGTTGGCGTGCATGTAGCGCAGCAGCCAGCCGTGGTTCACGTCGCGCATGATCTTCTCGACCGAGTTGAACGCGACGGTCGTTTCGGCCGCATAGTGCATGGCGAGCACGATGCCGGTCAGGATCTGCACGACGAGCATCACCGACAGCATGGCGCCGAAGGTGTAGGCATAGTTCAGGTTGCGCGGAACCGGATAGGAAACGAAGCTGTCATGGATCATGCGCGGCAGAGGCAGGCGCGAATCGACCCATTTTTCGATGCCAGTCGTCGGCTGGTAGGTTGAATGTTCAGCACTCATTATCAGTAGTCCCCTCAACCGATCTTGATGACTGTGTCGGAAATGAACGAGAAGGTCGGCACGGCGAGGTTCTGCGGGGCCGGACCCTTACGGATACGACCGGCAGTGTCATAGTGCGAACCGTGGCAGGGACAGAACCATCCGCCGAAGTCGCCGGCCTGGCCGAGCGGAATACAGCCGAGATGGGTGCACACGCCGACCATGATGATCCAGTTCTCCCGGCTCTCCCCGGCCGAGCGGTCGAGGTCGGTCGCCTGTGCGTCGGCCGCGATGTTGGCATTGCGGGCAACCGGGTCCTTGAGGTCGGCAAGCGCGACGGCCTTGGCTTCCTCGACTTCCTGGTCCGTGCGGTTGCGGATGAAGACGGGCTTGCCGCGCCACTTGACGGTCAGGGACATGCCGGGCGTCAGGCTGGAGACGTCGACTTCGATGGCGCCGAGCGCCAGCGTCGATGCATCCGGGCGCATCTGGTCGATGAACGGCCAGGCAACCGCCACGCCGCCCACGACGCCCGCCATGCCGGTGGCCAGGTAAAGGAAGTCGCGGCGAGTGGGCTCGCCCAGGGATTCGCTTGTTGTCTCGTGTTCGCTCACGGCTAAACCATCCTCTCACGCAATGTCTGCGGAAACCGCAACGCCCCTTTGGAAACCGGCAAGATCCGGACACAATACGGCCATAGATTCCCCGTCAATCCGGCGCGTTCTATGCTTGATCGCAAATTATGTCCAGCCTTGGCAAGAGGAGGTGGGCACATTGTCGCGGGAAAAACGGGGCATCTTGACAAGCCGCAGGCATCGCCTTGAACCTTCAGCGCTTCCGGCTTGAAAAAGCGAGGGAAAAACGGCGTCTGGCGTTGCTATTGCGCCGCCGCCTCGTGGCCGAGGAAACCGCCCGACTGGCGCGACCAGAGATCCGCATAGAGCCCGCCCCGCGCCACCAGCTCGCCATGCGTGCCCTCCTCCACGATGCGGCCGTGATCGAGCACGATCAGCCGGTCGAGCGCGGCGATGGTGGAGAGGCGATGGGCGATGGCGAGTACCGTCTTGCCGCGCATCAAGCGTTCCAGGTTCGACTGGATGGCGGCCTCCACTTCCGAATCGAGCGCCGACGTCGCCTCGTCGAGCACGAGGATCGGCGCATCCTTCAGCATGACGCGGGCGATGGCGATGCGCTGGCGTTGGCCGCCGGAGAGCTTGACGCCGCGCTCGCCGACATGGGCGTCGTAGCCCCTGCGGCCGCGCTGGTCTTCCAGCGCGAGGATGAAATCGTGCGCCTCGGCCTTACGCGCCGCCTCGATCATCTCCGCCTCGCTGGCGTCCGGATTGCCGAAGAGGATGTTGTCGCGGATCGAGCGGTGAAGCAGCGCCGTATCCTGGCTGACCATGCCGATATTGGCGCGCAGGCTCTCCTGCGTGACCGCGGCGATGTCCTCGCCCCCGACGAGAATGCGCCCGCCCTCCAGGTCGTAGAAACGCAGCAGCAGGTTGACGAGGGTCGACTTGCCCGCGCCCGACCGCCCGACGATGCCGACCTTCTCGCCCGGCCTGATCGACAGCGAGAGATCGTCGATGACGCCCGAGGGGCGGCCGTAGTGGAAACGGACGTTCTCGAAGCGGATCTCCGGCCGCGCGACCGTCAGCGTGGCGGCGTCCGGCCGGTCGACGAGGCCGATCGGCTGGGAGATGAGGTCGGCCGAATTCTGGATCGTGCCGATATTGCGCATGATGCTGTTGAGCTGCGTCATCAGGCGGTTGAGCAGGAAGTTGAGCCTGAGCACCAGCGCCATGGTGAAGGCGACGGCGCCCGAGCTGATGATGCCGCCGAGCCAGAGATGGATGCACAGCACCGCCATGCCGGCGATCATCAGCCCGGAAAGGAAGGCGAGCGAGGCGCGCAGCGACGTCAGGAGCCGCGTGAAGGCGAGGATCGTGCCCTGGAACGTATCGAAGCCGCTGCGCATGTAGCGGTCGTTCGCCTCGTCGCGGCCGAAGAGCTTCAGGGTCTGGATATTGGAATAGGCATCGACCATGCGCCCGCTGATCATCGAGGCGGCCTCGGCCGAAAGGCGCGAATGCTCGCGGATGCGCGGCACGAAATAGCGCGCCAGCACCGCGAAGACCGCCAGCCAGACGAAGAGGACCGCTGCCAGCCGCATGTCGAGCTGGCCGAGCAGAACGAGCGTGGAGGCCGTGTAGATCGTCACGAACCAGATGCTCTCCATGAAGGAGGTGATGACATCGCCCGTCGCCTGCCCCGCCGACCAGACCTTGGTGACGATGCGGCCGGAAAAGTCGTTCTGGAAGAAGGAGAGCGACTGGCGCGCGACATGCACATAGGACTGCCAGCGCACCAGATTGTAGAAGCCGGGGGTGATGACCTGCTGGTCGACGAGCGCCGTCAGGAAGGCGACGACGAAGCGTACCACGCCGATGAGCCCGAGCATCATCAGGAGCTCCGTCCCGTGCGCGGCCAGAAGCCCGCCCCACCCCTCGCCCGGCTTCACCGTCGCCAGCATGTCGACGAGCCGCCCGACGAACCAGAACGTCGCCGCCTCGATCCCCGCCGTGATGCCGCCCAGCACCAGAAGCGCCGCGAACGGCGCCTTGGCCTGGCGCACATAGAACCAGACGAAGGCAAAGAGCCCCTGCGGCGGCCGCAGGTCATCCCGCCGCGCGAAGGGCTGTATCCAGTTCTCGAAGAAGGAGAAAAGCGGCCGGAAGATCATGCCCCCGATATAGGCCGTTTTGCACGGCGGGCAAATTAAAGATCGGCAAGGTGGCCGAAGGGACTACACCTCCAGAATACCCTCGATGTCCCGGCGCCCGTGAAGGACGCGCACGATGACAAGCTCGTCGTCCGTTACGAGATAATAGAGCTTTATCTCATCGAATCCGCCAATGGACCATGTCCTCAAGCCAAGCAGCCGGCGATTCTTCATCGGCCGCGGCGACCCCGCATGCGGCGTGTTTGAGACATGATCGATCGCCATGCGCACGGCCGCGAGGAAGCGGTCGGCCACCGGATCCAGTCCGAGATCGATGAAATACCCGATCTGCTTGAGGATATCGGCACGGGCGGACGGGAGGACAGTCGTTTTCAACGTACACCGCTTTTACGGGGGCGTGCTGCAAGAAGCTGAGCCGCCTCGGACTTCAGGTCCGACCAGAAGGCAGCATCGGGCACGTTTCCGTTGCCGGAAGCCAGCCCTTCCAGCAAGAGGACCTCGAGCCGCGCTTCGTTTTCTTTTTCCTGGGCATCGCGCAAGAGACTGCGGAAATATTCGCTGACATTGCCGTATCCCTTCGCCTCAATCTGGCTTTCGACGAAGGATTTCAAGGTGTCAGGCAGGGAAATGGTGATCGTCGCCATTGGAATGCTCCTTTGCCGGCAAGATAGCATTCCTAAGCGCTCATACCAATAGATAAGAACAGTTATGAAAACGCCCCGCCATGGGCGGGGCGCCGTCGTTTCCTTACTCCGCCGCCGCGTCCGCCTCGGCCGTGTCGTCGGCGATGAAGCCGCCGGACTGGCGGGTCCACAGGTCGGCGTAGATACCGCCGTTGGCGACCAGCTCGGCATGGGTGCCCATCTCGCGGATGCGGCCCTTGTCGAGCACGACGAGGCGGTCCATCTCGGTCAGCGTCGAGAGGCGGTGGGCGATGGCGATCACCGTCTTGCCCTGCATGAGGGCGAAGAGGTTTTCCTGGATCGCCGCCTCGACCTCGGAATCGAGCGCCGAGGTCGCCTCGTCCAGCACCAGGATCGGCGCGTCCTTCAGGAAGACGCGGGCGATGGCGATGCGCTGGCGCTGGCCGCCGGAGAGCTTCACGCCGCGCTCGCCGACCTGCGCGTCGAGGCCGGAGCGGCCCTGCTGGTCGCTGAGGCTCTCGATGAACTCCCAGGCATTGGCGCGCTTGGCCGCCTCGATGATCTCCGCGTCGCTCGCATCCGGCTTGCCATAGGCGATGTTGTCGCGGATCGAGCGATGCAGCAGCGAGGTATCCTGCGTCACCACGCCGATCTGCGAGCGCAGGCTGTCCTGCGTCACCGTCGCGATATCCTTGCCGTCGATGGTGATCCGGCCGGATTCGAGATCGTAGAACCGCAACAGCACGTTCATCAGCGTCGTCTTGCCGGCGCCGGAACGCCCGACGAGGCCGACCTTCTCGCCCGCACCGATATTGAGCGACAGGTCTTCGATCACGCCCTTGTTCTTGCCGTAGTGGAAGCGGACGCGGTCGAAGGCGATGGCGCCCCTGGCGGCCGGCAGCGCCGGAGCCTGCGGCTTGTCCTCGATGTCGTGCGGCTTGGTCATCATGCCCATGCCGTCATAGACCGTGCCGATATTCTCGAAGAGCGCGGTCACTTCCCACATCACCCATTGCGACATGCCGTTGATGCGCATGGAAAGGCCGACGGCAACGGCGACTGCCCCCACCGTCACGTCGCCCGCCATCCAGAAATGGATGCCGACGGCGGCGGTCAGGAACATCGCGACGACATTGTTGAGATCGATCAGGATGTTGAACCGCGTGATGAGCCGCATCTGCTTGTGCACGGTCTGCAGGAAACCGTCCATGCCCTCGCGGGCATAGGTCTCCTCCCGGCCGGCATGCGAGAACAGCTTGACGGTCGCGATGTTGGTGTAGCTGTCGACGATGCGGCCCGTCATCATCGAGCGCGCATCCGCCTGCTCGCGCGAAACCACCATCAGCTTCGGCACGAAGTAGCGCAGGATGCTCACATAGAAGACGAACCACACGACCAGCGGCACGACGAGCCGCAGGTCCGCCGAGGCGATGATCGCGATCATCGAGACGAAGTAGCTCACCACATAGATGAAGACGTCGATGATCTTCATCACCGTCTCGCGCACGGCGAGCGCCGTCTGCATCACCTTCGTCGAGACGCGGCCGGCGAACTCGTTGGAGAAGAAGGTCATGCTCTGGCGGATCAGGTAGCGGTGCATCTGCCAGCGGGCGATCATCGGGAAATTGCCCGCGAGCGCCTGGTGCATGGTCATGGTGTGCAGCGCGCCGAAGCCCGGGATGAGGACGAGCAGCAGCACGGCCATCCAGACCAGCGTGCCGCTCTCGCGAGCGAGGAACGTGCCCGGATCGCCCGCGGACAGCCAGTCGACGATATTACCGAGGAACTGGAAGAGCAGCACTTCCGCAATGCCGAGCACCATCGAGCAGAAACCGAGCACGAAAAGCCACGGCGCCGCGGGGCGGGTATAGTGCCAAAGGAAGGCGAAAAGCCCCTTGGGCGGAAGCGAGGGCGCCTCCGCGGGATAGGGATTCAAGCGTCTTTCGAACCAGCCGAACATGGCTTTCTCCGTAATGAAAGACCGAACCGGCGCGGACGGCGCAAAACGGGCGCTGTCGGAAAGGGGTTCCGGTCGGTTGCCGCGCGACGGAAAGCGTCACAGGGCGAATTGAAATGAAGGCGATCTGGGAATCCGGGCGGCGAAATGCCTAGGCGAGAAGCGGCGTGAATCCGGCCGGGAGGCGGTGCCGATGCGTGATATCCATCATGATCCTCCCTTGTCTCGCGTTTCAGATGCGCTCTGGTTAGCGCGAAACGGCGCAATTTTCCAGATGCTTTGTCGCAAAATCGCCGCTCGCGCCAATCCTGTTGCCATGCCGCCACATCCGGGCTAGGCGACAGGCCATGTCCGACCTGCGCATCGCCCTCTACCAGCCCGACATTGCCGGCAATACCGGCACGATCCTGCGTTTCGCCGCGTGCCTCGGCCTTGCGGTGGACATCGTCGAGCCGGCGGGCTTCGACATTTCCGACCGCAGCCTGAAGCGGGCCGGCATGGATTACCTCGCCGCCGTGACGCTGACGCGGCATGTCAGCTGGGACCGTTTCGAGGAATGGCGGGCGGCGAGCGGCCGCCGGCTGGTGCTCGCCTCGACGAAGGCGGCGGGCCTCTATACGGATTTCGCCTACCGGCCGGATGATATCCTGCTCTTCGGCCGCGAAAGCGCCGGCGTGCCGAACCGGGTGCACAAGACGGCGGACGGCCGGGTGCTCATTCCCATGGTCGAGGGCCAGCGCTCGATCAATGTCGCGCTCTCCGCCGCGATGATCTGCGGCGAGGCGCTGCGCCAGACGGGCTTTGCCTGACCTAGCCATCGCCCGACCGCGCCGGCCGCGCGGCGAAGGCGACGAGGCCGATGGCCAGCACCACGGCCCCGACGAGCCCATAGGCGCCTCCATATCCGAAGCGGCCGATCAGCGGCTGCGAGACGATGGGCGAGAGGAACTGGCCGGCGAAGATGCTGGAGACGAGCAGCCCGGAAACGCGCCCGCGCAGGGCGGGCGGCGCCAATAGCATCGCAGCCGCGGCGAAATTCGGCATGATCGTGCCCATGCAGATGCCCGAGACCGCCATGGCCAGAAGCACGCCGACATAGCTCTCCACCATCGACAGGAGGAGGAAGGAAAGCCCGGCGGATGCGAAGCCGAGGCCGAAGACGCCCATGATTCCCAGCCGGCGCCTGAAGGGCGCGAAGGCGAGCGCGCTCGCCACGCCGACGAGCTGCCCCGCGCCGATGGCCGTGCCCGCAAGGCTCGGCGCGGCAAAACCGAGGCGTTCCAGATGGAAGGGCAGTTGCGTCGGGATCATGTAGAAGGCGATCATGTTGATCGCCGCCGCGAGGAACAGGAGGCCGAGCAGCGCCGCCCTTCGCCCGCCGAGCCTCGCCTCCCTCGCCGTCGCCCCCGCCCGGCGCATGCGCTGCGGCTCCGGCAGGAAGGCCAGCGCCGCCGGCAACAGCAGGATCGCCGCCGTATAGATGAGGAACGGCCCGCGCCAGTGGATTTCCGCAAGGAAGCCGCCGCCCGTCAGGAAGATCGTTCCGCCGATGCCGACGAAGGCCTGCTGCAGGCCCATGTAGCGGTCGCGCGCCGGCCCCTGGAAGAAGTCGCCGACCAGCGCCGTCGTCGCCGTCATGATGCCGCCGACGGCGATGCCGAGCACCGCCCGGCCGGCAAGAAGGCCGGGCAGCGTATCGAGAACCAGCCCGGAGGCGCCCGCGACGGCGAAGAGTGCGAGCGAGGCGAGCAGCAGGGGCTTGCGTCCGAAGCGGTCGACGAGAAAGCCCGCGGCCGGCGAGAACAGCGCGATGAACACCGCCGGCAGCGTCAGCACGAGCCGGCTGAGCAGCGCGACGTTCTCCACCTCGGCGAACCGCGCCGCGATGCCCGGCAGCGAGGCGGAGATCGTCGCGCCGGACATGATGGTGAGCGTGCTGACGAAAAGCAGCGTCGCGTTGCGCCGGTATTCCTCCGGCGAGCGGGCGACCTCGGCCGTCGCGTATTGATCGGGCCTCATGCCGCCACCTCGTCATAGCGCGTCGCGATGCGCGCCGCCTTCAGCGCGTTCGCCCACCAGGTCAGCCGCTTCATCAGCATGGCGAGCTGGCCGCTGAGCTGGCCGGGGCGGAACGGGTTGCCGGCGGGATCGAACTGCGTCCAGGCATGGGGAAGGCTCACCGTGTCGCGGATCGCCACGGCATGGAGCTCGGCGAAGACCAGCCGCAACTGCTCCACCGCCCTGAGCCCGCCCGAGACCCCGCCATAGGAGACGAAGGCGATGGGCTTGGCGTGCCAGGGCCGGAAGCAGCAATCGATGATCGCCTTCAACGCCGCCGGATAGGCGTGATTGTATTCCGGCGTGACGATCAGGAAGGCATCCGCCTGCAGGATCTGGCTTTCGACGCGCTCCGCCGAGGCTTCGTCGAGGCCGCCGGGCGTGAAGGCCAGCTCGGCCGGGTCGATGCGGATGACGTCGTATTGGCCGAACCCGGCAAGCTCCGGTTCCAGCCATCCCGCGATCGTATCGGCAAAGCGCCCTTGCCGGCCGCTGCCATAGATGAGGGCAATGGTCAGTCTGTCTGTCATGCTGTTTCGCTCCGTGTTGGAAAAGCAGGGAGCGGCTGGTATAAAACCTCAAGTAAAGTTGAGGTCAACAGCCATGACGGAAAAATGTCCGAACGATGCCATGCCGCGCGAGCTCAGCGTCGGCGAAGTCGCCGAACGCAGCGGCGTCGCGGTTTCCACATTGCATTTCTACGAGACAAAGGGGCTGATCCGCAGCCAGCGCAACCGCGGCAACCAGCGGCGCTATCCGCGCAGCATCCTGCGCCGCGTTGCGGTGATCAAGGTCGCCCAGCGCACCGGCATTCCGCTGGCCGAGATCGCCGATGCGCTCTCCGTGCTGCCGCACGACCGGCCGCTCACCGCGCAGGACTGGCGCAGGCTCTCGCAGACCTGGCGCACGCTGCTGGACGACCGCATCGCGCGGCTCACCAAGCTGCGCAACCAGCTCGACGGCTGCATCGGCTGCGGCTGCCTTTCGATGCGCGA
This sequence comes from Shinella sp. R2-11, assembly GCF_055330205.1. NCBI lineage: Bacteria > Pseudomonadati > Pseudomonadota > Alphaproteobacteria > Hyphomicrobiales > Rhizobiaceae > Shinella > Shinella sp. R2-11. Next base: position 143,633 of record NZ_JBVAPC010000004.1, read on the forward strand.
ATGCCCGCTGCGCAATCCGCTGGATACGCTGGCGGCGGAAGGCCCGGGCCCGAGACTGCTCGAGCCCGATCCGGCTTAATCGAGCCGCGAGGCGAGAAGCTTGTCGACGCGGCGGCCGTCCATGTCGACGACCTCGAAGCGCCAGCCCTGGGTTTCCGTGATCTCGCCGGTCTTCGGCAGCTTCTGGAGGGATTCGATGACGAGGCCGGCGGCCGTCTGGTAGCTGCGGCGGGCCGGCAGAGTCAGGCCGAGGCGGTCGGCCATCTCATCGATGGGCATGGAGCCGGCGATGAGCCAGGAACCGTCCTCGCGCTGCACCGCATATTCGTCGTCGCCTTCCTCGATATCGGCGCGGAACACGCCGGCAATCGCCTCCAGCACGTCGGCGGGGGTAATGATCCCCTCGAAGTGGCCGTATTCGTCATGGACGAGCAGGATCGGCACTTCCGAATTGCGCAGCGCCTCCAGCACGCGCATCGCATCCATCGTGTCGGGCACGATGGGCGCGGGGCGGACGAAGGAGCGGATATCCAGCGGCTGGCCGGTCAGAATGGCGGAGAGCATCTCGCGCTTCTGCACGATGCCGACGATGGTTTCCGGCCCGCCATCGGCGACCGGCATGCGCGAATGCGGGCTCTCGGTGAGCTGCTGGTGGATTTCCTCCACCGTATCGCCGAGGTCGATCCAGTCGACATCGTTGCGCGGGGTCATGAGGCCGCGCGCCTCGCGGTCGGAAAAGCGCATGACGCCGGCGATCATCAGCTTCTCGCCGCCCTCGATGACGCCGGCGGCCTCGGCTTCGGCGACGATGGTCTTGATCTCCTCGTCGGTGACGACGCTTTCGGAGATCTCGTGCTGGCCGAGCAGGCGGAAGATCACCCGCGTCGAGGCGTCCAGCACCCAGACGGCCGGCGCGCCGATCTTGGACATCAGCGACATGGCCGGCGCGACCATCGTCGCGAAGCGCTCGGGATTGCGCAGCGCGATCTGCTTGGGCACCAGCTCGCCGATGACGACCGACAGGAAGGTGATGAGAAAGATGACGATACCGTAGCCAAGCGGGTCGGCGAGCCAGTCCGGCACGCCCTCGGCAAAGAGGATGTCACGCAGGCGCCCGCCGAGCGCGGCACCGGAGAAGGCGCCGGCCAGGATGCCGATGAGCGTGATGCCGATCTGGACGGTGGAGAGGAATTTCCCGGGGTTTTCCGCAAGCTTCAGCGCCGATGCGGCGCCGCGCGAGCCCTGGGCGGCCATGGTCTTGAGGCGCGGCTTGCGCGAGGAAACGATGGAAAGTTCGGAAAGGGCAAAAACCCCGTTCAGGAGAATGAGGAAGACAGCGATCGCGAGTTCGAACAAGGACTATGAGCCGTGCTTGAGAACCGCAACGGCGCCTTTCTGTTGATGACGATGGCCGCAAGATAGGGGCGCACGGGTTCGCCGTCAATCGAGCTTGCCGATCACGGTATCGTCAGGCCCGCCTCAATCGGCGCTCGGCAGCCGGCGCATGGTGAATTCGATGCGGTCGCCCTCCAGCATCCGCCAGCTTTCCACCTCCGTCCAGTAGGCGGCCTTCGGCCAGAGATCGAACCATTCGCGCGCCTTCTCACGCGCCGCCTGCCGTTCGAGGCAGAAGGTCTCGCGCACGAAATGCCCCTCGCCGCGAAAGGGCTTTTCGCGGCGGCGGCGCTCGATCTGGCGCCTCAGGCCTTCGAGGGGCGGTCCCGGAATGCGCGCCATGCAGGTTTCCTCCAGGGCGGATCCGGCGCTTGCATCCCGAAGCCGCGTGAAACGTCTTGCTGCACTTTCAATAAAGGAAGATAGGCCAGCGCCCGCGCTTTTGCGAGTCCCGCGCCGCCGGCTCATTTCGCCCCCGCGGTTGCAAAAAAGGGCAAATTTAACGACTGTGGCCGAAATGCGATTCGGCGGTGCGTCCGCCGGCGGGAAACATCCCAGCGGGAAATATCATGGAACGACCAGACCTGCCGAAGGGCCTGCCTGAGGACATCGAAGACAAGAAGGCCATGGCGCGCGCCTGGTTCGAGCAGTTGCGCAATGCCATCTGCGCCAGCTTCGAGGCCCTTGAGGACGAGCTGGAAGGCCCCCTCTCCGATCTGCCGCCCGGCCGCTTCGTCGGCAAGGACTGGCTGCGCGAGGACGGCGAAGGCGGCGGCGGGCGCATGTCGATGATGGAAGGCCGCGTCTTCGAGAAGGTCGGCGTCCATACATCGACGGTCTACGGCGAGTTCTCGCCGGAATTCCGCACGCAGATCCCCGGCGCCGGCGAAGACCCGCGCTTCTGGGCCTCCGGCATCTCGCTGATCGCCCATCCGGTGAACCCAAACGTGCCGGCCGTGCACATGAACACCCGCATGGTCGTCACCACCAGCCGCTGGTTCGGCGGCGGCGCGGACCTGACGCCGGTGCTCGACCGCCGCCGCGTGATGAGCGACCCGGACACCGCCCTCTTCCACAAGGCGATGGAGATTGCCTGCAACCGCCATCCCGTCGCCGACCATGCGAAGTTCAAGGACTGGTGCGACGAATACTTCTTCCTCAAGCACCGGAACGAGCCGCGCGGCACCGGCGGCATCTTCTACGACTGGCTGCATTCGCCGGAAGAGCTCGGCGGCTGGAATGCCGACTTCGCCTTCACGCAGGATGTCGGCCGCGCCTTCGCCATGGTCTATCCGAAGATCGTCCGCTCCAACTTCAACAAGGGCTGGACGGAGGAGGACCGCGACGAGCAGCTCGTGCGACGCGGGCGCTATGTCGAGTTCAACCTGCTCTACGACCGGGGAACGATCTTCGGCCTGAAGACGGGCGGCAATGTCGATTCCATCCTCTCCTCCATGCCCCCGGTGGTGCGCTGGCCGTGAGCCGCTAGGACCGATCGACATTCAGCTCAGGCTGAGCCGAAAATGGTGCTTTTCCGGGATCCGGAGCGCAGCGTACTTTCGGTACGTGAGCACCGGAAGCCCGGAAAAGTGCCGTTTGCAGGCCGGCATGGGCTGAATGTCGATCGGTCCTAGCACGCTTGTGATTACGGTTTGCCCTTCCTGCGTGGTAGAATGCTTCCAGCATGATTCCACGGAGGAGGCAGTCATGATCAATGCGATGCAAGACGCAGTGCATTCGGGCCTCGACCCGCAATCCGCCGATTTTCTCGATCGTTTCGCCGAAACCATCCGCGCCGAGAGCGGCATGGACCTGCCGCATGCCTATTTCGTCGAGGAGGCCCGGCTGCGGCTTTCCCACGAAAACGTCCACGCCATCGCCGGGCGAAGGGCAAGGCCCGAGCCGCTCCGCTCGTCCGCCTGCTTCGACTGCTGGGCCAGGGACGAGGACGCCGCCTGACGGCGTGGAACCGGACGCAACCTTCGCCGTTTCCGAAGACGGCCGATACGGCCGCGGACCCGTCGCGGTTTGGCCGGAACGGCCTCATCTGCTATACTCGTCCCGTTGAAACGACAGGAGATAGTCATGAGACTTTTTGAATGCGGTTCACTCGTCCCCGGATGCGACTGGCATACGCGCGCCCATGACGACGCCGAAGTCGTCCGCCGCGCGGTGGAGCACATGCGCACGGCCCATGGCGAAACCACCATCCGGGAAAGCATGGTCGAGCACATCAAGGAACGCATCGTCGACGAAAAGGCGGCGGATGCCGCCTGACGGAGGGAGGCTCTTCGCTGGCCGGATTGCATTCGGCGAGGCAAGACCCCTCCCCAACCCCTCCCCACAAGGGGGAGGGGCTTACCGTGCAGCACCCTCTGCATTCCAGTTCAAACGATGAGCAAGCCTCCTGCCTTCTCCCCCCTTGTGGTGGAGATGCCGGCAGACAGAGGGGGTTTTCGGGCGCTAATTAGCCTTCACAAAGGCATCCAGCCGCGCAAGCAGCCTGGCCCGATCCTCATGAAAATTCCCGGCCACCCACTCGTCCTCGATGGCCGACAGCGCCGCGCCGACCGTCGGCCCGGCGGGAATACCGGCGGCCAGCACATCCGCACCCGTCAGCGGGAAGGACGGCTTGCGCCATTTCTCCGCGCGCGCCAGAAGACGCTGGCAGAGGCCGGAAAAGGCAAGCGCCTCGGGATCGCCGAGCCCGCGCGCGCGCGCGGCGGCGAGCGCCAGCTTGAGGCGCATGGTCAGCCCCGAAGGTCCATTGCGATAGAGCAGCCGGTCGAAGGCCGTCTCGGCAAGTTTCGGCGCGATCTCGGGGGCGGCCGCCCAATGGTCGAGCATCGCGGCCTCCGCCTTCGAAAAGCGTAAGCGCCCGGCGAGCGTCTTCAACCGTTCCCGGTCGGCCGGCACCATGGCGGCAAGGCGCAGCATCGCGTCCGGCTTCCAGCCGAAGGCCTTTTCCGCCTCGATCAGGCCGGGGATCGCATCGATACCCCACTTTTCCGTCTCCGGCAGGATTTCCGTCAGCACGCCCGCCTGCCGCATCCAGAGCAGCGCGCGGCCGGGATCGGGCGCGCCGAGCAGCTTCTTCGTCTCGGACCAGACCCGCTCGGCGGAAAGCTTCGCAAGGCTCGCCTTCGCCCGCGCGCAGGCCTTCAGGCCCTCGGCATCCGGCCGGCCGCTGCCGTAGAGCGCGAAGAAACGGAAGAAGCGCAGGATGCGCAGGTGATCCTCCGCGATGCGCGTCGCCGCATCGCCGATGAAACGGACCGTGCGGCTCTCGATATCCGGCAGGCCGTTCACCAGGTCGACCACTGTCCCGTCCTGCTTCGCATAGAGCGCGTTGATGGTGAGGTCGCGCCGCTCGGCGTCCGTCTGCCAGTCCGTGCCGAAGGCGACGTCCGCGTGGCGGCCATTGGTCGAAACGTCCCGGCGCAGCGTCGTCACCTCGAAGGGGGTGCCGTCGATGACCAGCGTCACCGTGCCGTGCTCGATGCCCGTCGGCACCGCCTTGATGCCCGCCGCCTTCGCGCGCTCGACGACGGCCTCCGGCCGCAGCGTCGTCGCAATATCCACATCGGCCACCGGCAGGCCCATCAGGCTGTTGCGCACGGCCCCGCCCGCCACGCGCCCCTCGCCGCCGTCGCTATTGAGCAAGGCCAGTACGCGCACGAGCGCCGGATCGGAAAACCACGCCTCGCCCGAGACAGACGTCATGCATAAAGCCTTTCATAGATCACCCGCACGATGCCGGCGGTGATGCCCCAGATATTATGCCCTTCATAGGGCATGCGATAATAATGCCGCTCGCCACCGAGCCAGATGCCGCTGCCCTGTTCATGGTTGCGCGGATCCATGAGGAAGGAGAGCGGCACGTCGAAGACCGTCTCCACCTCCGCCGGGTTCGGGATCAGCTCGAAACCCGGCCGCACGACCGCCAGCACCGGCGTGATCGAGAAGCCGGAAAGCGCCTTGTACTGCGGCAGCCGGCCAACCGGCTCGACAAAGCGGCGGTCGAGGCTGATCTCCTCCTCCGCCTCGCGCATCGCGGCCGCCTCGACGTCCTCGTCCTCCGCGTCCACCGCCCCGCCCGGAAAGGCGACCTGGCCGGAATGCTTGCGCATCGTCGCCGTGCGCTGGGTGAAGATGACGCGCGCCTCCTCGCCGTGATCGACGACGGGGATCAGCACGGCGGCATCGCGCAGCTTCATATCCTCCAGATGGGGAATGACGCCGGGATTGAGCAGGCTGTCGCCATGATCGCGCCAGCTCTCCTCGCCGAGCGTCAGGCTCTGCTCGATGGCCCGGCGGCGGAACTCCGCGGCGCTGTAGGGCGCAAAGCTCATCGCGACAACGCATCCAGCTCGGCCGCCGGCATGACCGGGAAGACCACGCCGCCCGAGCGCACCGAAAACATCGGCGCGCCGTCGATCTCGACCGTCTCGCCGAGCTCGACCAGATCGTACATCACCGCCCGCGAGACCAGCGCCTCCAGCCGGCCGCGCACGAGGAGATAGGGCTTCAGCTCGCTGTTTTCGCCGGCGATCACGAAGCGCAAGGAATGCTCCACTCCCGCCTCCACCACGTCGCCGACATTGGTGCGGAAGGTCAGCACCTGCGCCGCGCCCTCCCCGCTCGCATTCATCTCGACGGCGAGGAAGGGCGCGTCCGCGACGCGGATGCCGACCTTCTCGACCGGCGTCACCAGATAGGTCTTCCCGTCCTCGTCCTTGCGCAGCACCGTGGAAAAAAGCCGCACCAGCGGCGCGCGGCCGATGGGGGTGCCGAGATAGAACCACGTGCCGTCGGCGCGGATCTCCATGTCGATATCGCCGCAGAACGGCGGGTTCCAGCGCTCGACGGGCGGCAGGCCGCGTCCGCCGGTCTCGGCGCTCGCGCGCGAGATCAGGGCGGCCAGTCCCGCGGCATCCGTGCTGTCGCCAATTTCACCTGTTGCCATTGTTCCGTCCCGGTTGACCCCTATCTCCCCGAGAGGAAAAGGTGGATTAAGACACGAGATAGTCATTTCGTGGCCGCTTGTCAGCCACGGCTGGGCTAATAAGCTCTCAGGACAGGGACGCGCGCGGCAGGGCCACGATTCGTCCAAGGTTTCAAACGGCACTGGAGACGACCATGGGCGTTCAGAATTCCTCCGAGGCGGGCCTCGACGAGAAGGCGGTGGTCGCTGCCGCCGAACGCGCGCTCTCCGATATCGCCCGCGTCCGCCAGGAAGTCGCCAAGGTCATCTTCGGCCAGGAAAGCGTCGTGGAGCAGACCATGCTCGCCGTGCTCTCCGGCGGCCATGCGCTGCTGGTCGGCGTGCCGGGCCTTGCCAAGACCAAGCTGGTTGCCACGCTCGGCACGGTGCTCGGCCTTTCCGCAAGCCGCATCCAGTTCACGCCCGACCTCATGCCCTCCGATATCCTCGGCTCGGAGGTGATGGACCAGGACGAGAACGGCAAGCGTTCCTTCCGCTTCGTGCCCGGCCCGATCTTCACCCAGCTCCTGATGGCCGACGAGATCAACCGCGCCTCGCCGCGCACCCAGTCCGCCCTCTTGCAGGCCATGCAGGAATACCATGTGACGGTCGCAGGCGCCCGCAACGACCTGCCGAAGCCCTTCCATGTGCTGGCGACGCAGAACCCGCTGGAGCAGGAAGGCACATACCCGCTGCCCGAGGCCCAGCTCGACCGTTTCCTGCTGCAGGTCGACGTGCACTATCCGGAACTTGCCGCCGAACGGCAGATCCTGCTCGAAACCACCGGCGTCACCGAGGCGCAGGCGGGGGCCGCGATCTCCGCCGACCGCCTCGTCGAGATCCAGACCCTCATCCGCCAGATGCCCGTCAGCGAGAAGGTGCTCGACGCGATCCTCTCGCTGGTGCGCTCGGCGCGCCCCGGCAACGGCGTCGCCTCCACCGACAGGCATGTCGCCTGGGGCCCCGGCCCGCGCGCCGGCCAGGCGATGATGCTCTGCGCGAGAGCCCGCGCGCTCTATGACGGCCGCCTCGCGCCCTCCGTCGACGACGTGCTGGCGCTTGCCGAGCCGGTCCTCCAGCACCGCATGGCGCTGACCTTCGGCGCGCGCGCCGAGGGCATGTCGGTGCGCGACGTCATCGCCGATCTCGTCCGGCAGGCGGGCGGCTGAACAGGATAGAAGCATGGCATCCGTCGGCCAGATCGTCCAACCGACCCCGACCCGCGACGTGCTCTCGCGGGCGCAGGCCCGTGCCGCCCTCGTTCCCGACTGCATGGTGGAGGCCCAGCGCCTCGCCAACACGGTGATCGCCGGCTGGCACGGCCGGCGCAAGCGCGGCATCGGCGAGAATTTCTGGCAGTTCCGCCCCTATGTCGACGGCGAGAGCCTGTCGCGCATCGACTGGCGGCGCTCGGCCCGCGACGACCATACCTATGTGCGCGACCGCGAATGGGAGGCCGCCCACACCGTCTGGATCTGGGCCGACCTTTCGCCCTCGATGATGTACAAGTCCACCTTCGGCGCCGTCTCGAAGGAGAGCCGCGCGCTCGTCCTCATGCTGGCGCTCGCCGAAATCCTCGCCCGCTCGGGCGAGCGCATCGGCTGCCCCGGCATCATGGAGCCGATCGCCGCGCGCAACGCCGCCGAGCGCCTCGCGACAGCCCTGATGCACAACCCCGCGGCCGATGGCCTGCCGGACACCGCCATGATCCGTGGCAACAGCGATATCGTGCTGATCGGCGATTTCCTCGATCCCGTCGCGGACGTGATGGACCGCCTCGGCCCCCTCGCCCGGCGCGGCCTGCGCGGCCATGTCGTCGAGGTCGCCGACCCGGCGGAAGAACTCTTCCCCTATGCCGGCCGCACCGAGTTCACCGATCCCGAAAGCGGCATGAAGCTGACGGCCGGCCGCGCCGAGACGCTGAAGGACGACTATGCCCGCGCCTATGCCGCGCGGCGCGAGACCCTCGCCGACAATCTCCGCCATCTCGGCTGGAGCTTCATCACCCACCGCACCGACCGCCTCGCCTCCGAGGCGCTGGTCGCCGTGCACGCCTATCTCTCCGGCTTGCCCGCGATGAAGACGGAGGGTATTGGCCGATGAGCGCTTTCGCCTTCGCCTTTCCCGCCGTGCTGACCGCGCTGGTGCTGTTGCCCGTCATCTGGTGGCTGCTTCGCCTGACGCCGCCCAAGCCCGTCACCGAGGTCTTCCCGCCCTTCGCCATCCTCGCCTCGATCCTCAAGCGCGAGGAGACGCCGGCGCAGAGCCCCTGGTGGCTGACGCTGCTGCGCATGCTGATGGCCGCCGCCGTCATCCTCGCCATCGCCGACCCGGTTTTCAACCCGCGCACCAGCACGCTGGCGACCGGCGGCCCGCTCGTCCTCGTCGTGGACAATAGCTGGGCCGCCGCCACCGACTGGAAGCAGCGCGTCGAGACCGCCTCCATGCTGATCGACGATGCCGAAGGCCGCGACCTGCCGGTCTCGCTGGTGCTGACCGCCGACCGCCAGCAGGATGCCGTGCCGGTCGATGCCGTGACGGCCCGCAACCACCTCGCCGCCGCCGAGCCGCGCCCGCTGCCGGCCGACCGCAAGGCGGCCGTCGCCGCGCTGCGCACCGCGCTCGACGGCGCAAGCCCCGGCACCGTCGCCTTCATCACCGACGGCATGGCGGGCGAGGCGACCGACGACACGGTCGCGGCCCTGCAGACCCTCTCCCCGGCCGACTTCCGCCTGATCGCAGGCGATGGCGCACCCGCCGTCGCCGTCACCGCGGCGGCCAACGGGGCGGATGCGCTTTCCGTCACCCTCACCCGCCTCGACGGCGGCCCGGCGCGCAGCCTGCCGCTGACGGCGCATGACGGCCACGGCCGGCCGATCGCCGCCGGCACCGCCGATTTCGCCGCCGGTGCGACGACCACGACCGGCACGATCACCGCGCCCTTCGAGCTGCGCAACGATTTCGCCCGCATCACCATCGACGGGCTCGCCAATGCCGGCGGCGCCTATCTCCTGGACGACGGCTTCCGCCGCCGCCGCGTCGCCTTCCTTTCCGGCGAGGTGGTGGACAATACCCAGCCGCTGCTTTCGCCGCTGCACTATATCAACCGCGCCCTCGCGCCCTATGCCGACCTGATCGAGCCGAGCATCGCCGACCTCTCGGTCGCGATCCCCGAACTGCTCGAGCAGAACCCTTCCGTGCTCATCATGGCCGATATCGGCCGCCTGCCGGGCGACGTGCAGGACAAGGTGAAGCGCTGGATCGAAGGCGGCGGCATGCTGATCCGCTTCGCCGGCCCGCGCCTTGCCGCCGCGCCCGCCGACGACCCGCTGGTGCCCGTCATGCTGCGCAAGGGCGAGCGCGCGCTCGGCGGCGCGCTCTCCTGGTCCGAGCCGCAGCCGCTATCGGCCTATCCGGCGGGTAGCCCCTTCTTCGGCATGCGCGCGCCGGAAAACATCCTCGTCAAGCGCCAGGTGCTCGCCGAGCCGACGCCGGACCTTGCCGACCGCACCTGGGCGAGCCTTGCCGACGGCACGCCGCTGGTGACGACGGGCCCGCTCGGCGCCGGCAGCATCGTGCTCTTCCATGTCAGCGCGGAGACCGGCTGGTCCAACCTGCCGCTCTCGGGCGATTTCGTGGAAATGCTCCGCCGCACCGTGCAGCTCTCGCGCAGCAGCGGCGCCTCGGCGAAGGGCGGCGAACAGGCGAAGGGCCTGCCGCCCTACCGCCTGATGACAGCGGGTGGCACGCTCGCCGCGGCGACCGGCGAGGCAAGGCCGCTCGTCGTCGATGGCGCGAAGAAGATCGCCAGCTTCGACAACCCGCCCGGCCTCTACGGCACGGAGGACGGCTATGTCGCGCACAACCTCTTCCCGCCCGGCCATGAAATCCGTCCGCTCGCGCTTCCCGAAGGCGCTTCCATCCAGCGCGAGCCGCTCGCCGGCAAGGAGACCTGGTCGCTGAAACCCTATCTCTTCACCCTCGCCGCCCTCCTGCTTCTGGCGGATTGCGCCATCGTGCTCCTCATGGGCGGCGCCTTCGCCGCCGCGGCCCGCAGCGTGCCGAAGCGCGGCGTGACCGCCGCGATACTGCTGGCGCTCGCCGCCGGAACGCTCGCGGGCCTGCCCTCCGAAAGCCGTGCGAACGATGCCAGGCCGGGGGACGAGCTGCTGATGTCGCGGCTCGATACGACACATCTCGCCTATGTCGTCACCGGCGAGAGCGACGTCGACCGCATTTCCGAGCGCGGCCTTGCCGGCCTCACGGAATTCCTCACCTACCGCACGACGCTGGAGCCCGGCGAGCCAGTCGGCGTCGACATTTCGCGCGACGAGCTGGCGCTCTACCCGATCATCTACTGGCCGGTGAGCGCTTCGGCCGAAATGCCCTCCAGCACCGCGATCAGCCGGATCGACGCCTATATGCGCAACGGCGGCACGGTGCTCTTCGACACGCGCGACCAGTTCGTCTCGCTCGACGGCAATTCGACGAGCCCGAACACCGAGCGCCTGCAGGCGATCCTCGCCAATCTCGATATTCCGCCGCTGGAGCCCGTCCCGGCCGATCACGTCCTGACCAAGGCCTTCTACCTGCTCGCCAACTTCCCCGGCCGCTATGCCGGCGGCCCGCTGTGGATCGAGGCGGAGCTCGACCGCAAGGAGGACCCGTCACGCCCCGCCCGCGCGGGCGACGGCGTGTCGCCGATCATGATCACCGGCAACGATTTCGCCGGCGCCTGGGCGATCGACGCCAACGGCATGCCGCTCCTGCCGACCATTCCGCCCGACGAAGTGCAGCGCGAACACGCCTTCCGCGCCGGCGTCAACATCATGATGTACATGCTCACCGGCAACTACAAGGCGGACCAGGTGCACGTTCCCGCCCTGCTCGAACGGCTGGGGCAGTGACATGACCTTTCAGTTCTCCCCCTTCCTGCCCTGGATCGCCATCGCCCTCATCGGCGCCGCGGGCCTCGCGTTCGCCGCGCTCGGCTTCTGGCGCGGCCTGCGCGGCGCCTTCCTGCGCGCGCTGGCGCTCGCCCTCCTGGTGCTCGCTCTCGCCAATCCGGTCTTCCTGCAGGAGGATCGCGAGGCGCTCTCGACCGTCGTGCCGGTCATCGTCGACCGCAGCCAGAGCCAGGACAACGAGGACCGCACGGCTCAGACCAATGCCGCGCTGGAAGGCCTCAAGGAGCGCTTCGCCCGCTATCCGCGCATCGAGCCGCGCATCGTGGAAGCCGGTGACGACGGCAAGTCGGACACGCCCTCCACCCGCCTCTTCGACGCGCTGAACGCCGCCATCGCCGATGTGCCGCGCTCGCGCGTCGGCGGCGCGATCCTCATCACCGACGGCCAGGTGCACGACATTCCCGAGGCCTCCGCCTTCTCCAGCTTCGACGCCCCGGTCCATGCCCTCGTCACCGGCCGCCCGGACGAGTTCGACCGCCGCATCGAGGTGGTCAGCGCGCCGCGCTTCGGCATCGTCGGCGAGGAGCAGGAGCTGAAATTCCGCGTGGTGGACGACGGCAAGGGACCGGACACGCCGGCCCGCGTGACCGTCCGCCTCAATGGCAACCAGATCGCCTCGGAGATCGCCCAGCCCGGCACCGAGCAGCCGCTCGGCTTCACCGTGCCGCGCGGCGGCAACAACATCCTTGAGTTCGAGGTGGAGCCGGTGACAGGCGAGATCACCACCGCCAACAACCGCGCCGTCCACGTCATCGAGGGCATCCGCGAGAACCTGCGCGTGCTGCTCGTTTCCGGCGAGCCGCATGCCGGCGAGCGCGCCTGGCGCAACCTGCTGAAGTCCGACACGGCCATCGACCTCGTACACTTCACCATCCTGCGTCCGCCAGAAAAGCAGGACGGCACGCCGATCAACGAACTGTCGCTGATCGCCTTCCCGACGCGCGAGCTCTTCGTCGACAAGATCAAAGAGTTCGACCTCATCATCTTCGACCGCTACCAGCACCGCGGCGTGCTGCCGATCCTCTATTACGACAACATCGCGCAATATGTGGAGAATGGCGGCGCGCTGCTGATCGCGGCCGGGCCGGAGCATGCGGGCAACGATTCCATCGCCGGCACGCCGCTCTCGGCCGTACTGCCGGCGACGCCGACCGGCGCGATGAACGAGGCGCCCTTCTATCCGCGGCTTTCCGAACAGGGCAAGAAGCATCCCGTCACGCGCGGCCTCGAAGGCGCGAACGACGAGCCGCCCCATTGGGGCCGCTGGTTCCGCACCGTCGACGTCGAGCGCCCGGAAGGCAATGTCGTCATGGAGGCCAATGACGGCAAGCCGCTGCTGGTGCTGAACCGCGCCGGCAAGGGCCGCGTCGCCATGCTCCTCTCCGACCAGGGCTGGCTCTGGGCGCGCGGCTTCGAGGGCGGCGGCCCGCATGCCTCGCTCTACCGGCGCACCGCCCACTGGCTGATGCAGGAACCGGCGCTGGAGGAGGAGGCGCTGACCGCGCGCACCTTCGGCCGCACGCTCCAGATCAACCGCCAGACCATCGGCGACGCGCCGGGCGAGGCGACGCTGAAGCTGCCCTCGGGCAAGACGCAGCGCGTGGCGCTCACCGAGGCAGAGCCCGGCCTCTACCGCGCCGAGGTGCAGACCGCCGAGACGGGCCTCTACGAGATCATCAATGGCGACCTCAACGCCCTCGTCCATGTCGGCGCGGTCGACGCCCCGGAATTCAAGGCGACGATCTCGACGACCGAAACGCTGAAGCCGCTCGCCGATGCCACGAAGGGCACGGTCCGCCGGCTCGTCGCCGAGAATGGCGAGGCCGTCTCCCTGCCGCCGCTGCTGCCGGTCTCCGGACAGGTGCGCAGCATCGACGAGAACCGGCTGTCGCTGCACATGACGGACGAGACGGTGCTGAAGGGCATCAACTCGCTGCCGCTCTTCGCCGGCTTTGCCGGCGTCGGCCTGCTGCTGCTCGCCTTCTCGGCCATGTGGTATCGCGAAGGGCGTTGACCTCCCCTGCATTTGCGCTAATCTCCCCGCACGGCCGGAGGCGGCCGGCAGACCCGCGCCTTTTCCGAAGGCATGGCGAACGCCTCCTCAACAACCTTTCTCCACCGTTCATCGTTGGGCGAAGGCGTCGGCAATGCGGGCACTGACGGGGACTTCGCCGGAACGGAAGGAACGGACATGCGCGATTTTCGCGATGCCAAGGCCATGGCGAAAGCCATGCGGGAAACGCTGGCCGCCCGCAATATCGAGATCAGCCACAGCGAAGCCCTCGAAATCGTCGCCCGCCAGTTCGGCGTGGAGACCTGGAACATCCTCTCCGCGAAGATCGAAGCGAAACCGCCGGAAGGCGGCATCGCCTTCGAGCAGGCGGTGCCCATCGTGCGCATCTTCGACGTGGCGAAGGCGCATGAATTCTACCTCGGCTTCCTCGGCTTTTCCGTCGACTGGGAGCACCGCTACGGCGAAAACTTCCCGCTCTACACGCAGGTCTCGCGCGGCGGGCTGCGGCTGCATCTTTCCGAACATGCGGGCGACGCCACACCCGGCGGCAACATGGTCGTCTACATGACGGGCATCCGCGCCTTCCAGAAGGAGCTGATCGGCAAGGATTACCGCTACATGAAGCCGGGGCTGGAGGACGAGGGCTCGCGGCTGGAGGTGACGGTGACCGACCCCTTCCAGAACCGCATCCGCTTCATGGAGTTGAAGGGGTGAAGATCCTTCTGCCTGCCGGGGTCTTCCTGTAACGCCCCGGCTTCGCGGGGCCACCCCCTCTGCCTGCCGGCATCTCCCCCACAAGGGGGGGAGAAAGACAAAGGCTTGCTCACCGTTCCAGAAGGGATTGCCGACGGAGCGGCACTTTAAGTCCCTCCCCCTTGTGGGGAGGGATTTAGGGAGGGGTCTTCCTTGCGAGGGGCCTTCACGCCCGCCAGGCGATGACGCCTTTCAGCCGCTCATGCGTATCCGCCGCGAAGGGCATGACGAGCACACGCGCCGGATCCACCGGACCGGGAAACGCCAGCGCGTTCCACGCCACCTTCTCGAAGCCGAGCGGGCCGTAATAGGGCGGGTCGCCGACGAGGACCACGGCCTCCGAGCCCTTCCGCTTGGCCGCGGCGCAGGCGATGCGCAGCAGCTCCCGGCCGATGCCGCGGTTCTTGTGCGAGGGCCTGACGGCGAGCGGGCCGAGAAGATGTGCCTTCACCCCGCCGGCCATGACGGGCGTCATGCGCACGGAGGCGATCGTCTCGCCGTCATCCGTGCAGACGAAGGAGAGCGAGAGGTCGTGCGGCCCCTGCTCGCGGATGCGCGCGGCCGCGCGGACATGCCGGCCGGGGCCGAAGGCTTCCTCGTTGATCAGTTCGATGGCGGCGTCGTGGGAGGCATCTTCCGTCAGGTAGACGATATCGTGCTTGAGCATGTTCATGGATCGGGGAACCGGATACGAAGCTGTGGATGCGGGTGATCGCGCCGCCGCCGAAGGGGGCGCAGCATGAAGCATCAGCGTCGTCGTGGGGTTCCCGTATAGAACATGCGTCTCGTCTTCCTCGCCGGCCGGAGTGCCGGTGCTGGTCTGCGCGGATAGCAGAAATTTTCGATCTGTCAAAGAGCAAAACGCACCGTTCACCAAAAAGCGCCTATCCAGCCCGGCCCCATGCGCTATCTATGAACGCACGTTCAGGCCGGATGAAACGGCGAAGGAGACAATCATGGGCATGCTCGTTGACGGCGTCTGGCATGACGTCTGGTACGATACGAAATCGACGAAGGGCCATTTCCAGCGCTCCGTCTCGCAGTTCCGCAACTGGATCACGCCGGACGGCGCCCCCGGCCCGACGGGCGAAGGCGGCTTTGCGGCGGAGGCCGGCCGCTACCATCTCTATGTCTCGCTTGCCTGTCCCTGGGCGCACCGCACGCTGATCTTCCGCAAGCTGAAGAAGCTGGAAGACCTCATCACCGTCTCCGTCGTCGATCCGCTGATGCTGTCGAAGGGGTGGGAATTCAAGGGCGAGAACGGCGGCACGCTCGATCCGCTGTTCGGCGCGTCCGCGCTCTACGAGGTCTATCTCAAGGCCGATCCGCACTATTCCGGCCGCGTCACGGTGCCGGTCCTGTGGGACAAGAAGCAAAACCGCATGGTCTCGAACGAATCGGCCGAGATCATTCGCATGTTCAACTCCGCCTTCGACCGGATCACCGGCTCGCGCGAGGACTTCTATCCGGAGCCCCTGCGCACCGAGATCGATGCGCTGAACGACAGCATCTACGACACGGTCAACAACGGCGTCTACAAGGCCGGCTTCGCGACGACGCAGGAGGCCTACGAGGGCAATGTCACGAAGCTCTTTGCCATGCTGGACAGCCTGGAAGAACGGCTGTCGACGAAACGCTACCTCACCGGCGAGCGCATCACCGAGGCCGACTGGCGGCTCTTCACGACGCTGGTGCGCTTCGACCCGGTCTATGTCGGCCATTTCAAGTGCAACATCCGCCGCATCGCCGACTATCCGAACCTCTACGGGTATCTGCGCGAGCTCTACCAGGTGCCGGGCGTCGCCGGGACGGTCAACATGCGCCACATCAAGGAGCACTATTACCGCAGCCACGTCACGATCAACCCGACGGGCATCGTGCCGGTCGGCCCGGAGATCGACCTCGCCTCCCCGCATGGCCGCGAGCGGCTGAAGGCGGCCTGACCTACCAGAAATCCGCGAAGGGCGCTTCGCCTGCGATTTCCGCGAGCCGCCGGCGGGTGGCCGCGGTGGTCGCGGCCGGCAGGGCGTCAAGCGCAAAGAAGCCGGCCTCGACGATCTCCCGGTCCTTGAGGCGCGGCCCCGTCTGCGTGACGCCATCGCAGCAGTAGAGCAGGACGTGATCGCGCTTGCTGGTCTGCCGGTTGAAATAGATGTGCAGGAGCTGCGGTTGCGCGCCGATGACGAGGTTCCCCTCCTCCCAGATCTCCTTGGCCAGCGCCTCCAGCGCCGTCTCTCCCCGCTCGATGCCGCCGCCCGGCAGGTGCCAGCCGGGCACATAGCTGTGGCGCACGAGGAAGATGCGGCCGGCCTCGTCGAAGCAGGCCGCGCGCACGCCCATGGTCATGCCGCGCGAGAGCGCGAAATAGACGTGCAGCACGCGCGTCACGAGCTTCACGAACGGGCTTCTGGTCGGCGGGGCATCGTCATCCATCGCGGCACTTCGCCGGAACCCTTCGGCCAAATCAAGGCTCATCGCGGCAAAGAGCCCGGAATATCCACGCCTTGCGTTTCCCTTGGCCGGCTTATGCTCTAAGGAAGGGTATGTTCAGACTTGCCCATATATCGGACGTCCATCTCGGGCCGCTGCCGGCCCTCACCTTCCTGGAACTGTTCTCCAAGCGCATCACCGGTTTCGTGAACTGGCATCGCAACCGCCGCCGGCACCTCTTCACCAACACGCTGGACATCGTGCTCGAGGATATCGAGCGGCAGGCCCCCGATCACCTCGCCATCACCGGCGACCTCGTCAACCTCGCCTCCTCGCTGGAGATCGCCGCGGTGAAGCGCTGGCTGCCGGAGGCCGGCGCGCCGGAAAACGTCTCGGTCGTGCCCGGCAACCACGACGCCTATGTGCGCGGCGCCTACGAGAAATCGACGCGCGCCTGGTATCCCTATATGCGCGGCGACGCCGCCCCCGCCGAATGGCAGGAGGACACGCACGTCTTCCCGTATCTGCGCGTGCGCGGCCAGGTGGCAATCATCGGCTGTTCGACGGCCGTCGCCACCCCGCCCTTTTCCGCGTCGGGCTATTTCGGCAGCCGGCAGGCGCGGGAGACGGTGAACATGCTGCGCGCGGCGGGCGAGGCCGGCCTCTTCCGCGTCGTGCTCATCCACCACCCGCCGATCCGCGGCGCGACGGCCTTCCACAAGCGCATGATCGGCATCCGCCGCTTCGCCGCGACCATCTCGACCGGCGGGGCGGAACTCGTCCTGCACGGCCATACCCATCTCAACACGGTGAACTGGCTGCCCGGCCAGACGAAGCCGGTTCCGGTCGTCGGCATCGCCTCGGCCTCGCAGGGGCCGGGCGGCCACAAGCCGCCGGCCGGCTACAACCTCTTCTCGATCTCGGGCGCGCCGGGCAACTGGACCATCGAGCGCGAGCGCCATGCCCTGACACCGGACGGGCTGGCCCTGTCGCTTGCCGAGACGACGCGCCTGTGAAAAACGGCGAATAAATCCCTCCCGCCATCCGTATTCCCTTCTCAGAGCGGCTCGCCCGAAAAGGCGGCATGAACGGCCGCTCCCGCACGGCCAGCGCCCGGCAAACGGCCCGATCAGGAGGGATCAGAGACATGCTCCGCCACACGATACTGCTTTCATTCTGCGCCGCCGTCTCGCTGACGGCGCTTTCGGCTGCCCGCGCCGCCGATTCCGACACGACCACGCCGCCCGCCGCCACCGAAACCACGACGACCTGCACGGACGGCAAGATCTGGAGCGACGAGAAGAAGGAATGCATCGCGCCGGAAGACATGAAGCCGGCCGAGGGCACGGGTGACGAGACGCCGGAGGAACAGAAGAAGAGCGAGCGCCGGATCGACGACAAGCTCTATGAAGCCGCGCGCGAATTCGCCTATGCCGGCCAGTACGAAAATGCCCTGCGCGCCCTGCGCGCCGCCCGCGACCAGGAGGATCCGCGCATCCTCAACTATCTCGGCTACAACACGCGCAAGCTCGGCAACATGCAGCTCGGCATGAGCTACTACAGGCGGGCGCTGCAGAAGGACGAGAACTACATTCTTGCCCGCTCCTATATGGGCCAGGCCCTGATCGAGCAGGGCGACATCGAGGGCGCCCGCGTCCAGCTCGTCGAGATCCGCGACCGCGGCGGCGAGAACACCTGGGCCTACCGCGCCCTGCTCCAGTCGCTGGGCGGCGAGCGCGCCAGCTACTGACCGCGCGTCCAACTCGGGAATAAACGTTGCGGAACGCGGGGAAACTGCGTTCCGGATTGCCGTTCATGCTTGCGGACCAAGGGAAGAATGTTTCATATCAGGCGGTCGCTGCCCGGCCGGGGGGCGAATAGAGTTTTGATCCCGAACGTTCCCTTGGAAAAGCAATGCGTCCGACGGCAGAATCGAATGAGTTCCGGCGAGAATTGGTCAATTTGCTGCCGAAGCTGCGCCGTTTCGCCATGACGCTGACGCGCAACGGCAGCGATGCCGACGACCTCGTGCAGGAAGCATGCGAGAGGGCCATCACGCGAAGCCATCTCTGGAACGGGGAAGGCCGGCTGGAAAGCTGGGTTTATGCCATGACGCGCAATCTCTGGGTGGACGAGATCCGCAAGCGAAAGGTCCGCACAGGGTCCGGCACCGTAGATGTTGCCGAGCAGGACAGCCTGCATGTCGACGCATCGGCCGACAAGGCGGTCTATGCCAAGCAGTTGCACAAATTGATCATGACGATGCCGGAGGGCCTTTCGAGCGTCTTCCTGCTGGTGAATGTCGAAGGGCACAGCTACCGGGAGGCGGCGGATATCCTCGGGATACCCATCGGCACGGTGATGAGCCGGCTCTCGGCGGCCCGCATCAGGCTCGCGGCCATGATCTCCGAACAGGCAGAAAGGAGGGCCTGATCGTGGAAAGCACACAGGGTCTCCCGCTCGAGGTGCGGCTGTCCGCCTATCTCGATGGCCAGTTGCCGCAGGCCGAAGTCGAAGAGATCAATGGCATTCTCGCCGCCGACGACGAGGCCCGCGCCGTCTATGAGAAGCTCAAGCTCGGCAGCGAGTTCGGCGCGCGCGCCTTCGACAGGATGCTGCAGGAGCCGATCCCGCTCGACCTCGTGCGCAACATCAAGGAAGCCGGCCGGAACGAGGAGGGCGAGGCGCCGAAGCTCGGCTTTGCCGGCGCGCCCGTCGCCGCCGTGCCGGCAGGCCGCCGCAGCGCCTTCTGGCCGCAGGCGCTCGCCGCATCGCTGGTGATCTTCCTGTCCGGCGGCGCCGTCGGCTACCTGATCTCCGAGCAGAAGCAGACCGCCTTCCAGGCCGCCAGCAACCAGTTCGCCCCGGCCCGAACCTGGCTGGACGACATCGCCGACTACCACCGCATCTATTCACGCCAGGCGCGCCATCTGGTGGAAGTGCCGGCCAACGACGCGGCGCATATCGTGGAATGGCTCTCGGCCAGCACGGGCGTGAAGTTCCAGCTTCCCGACCTTTCGGCGGAAAAGCTCACCTTCGAGGGCGCCCGCCTGCTCGTCGCCGGCGGCAAGCCGACCGCGCAGCTCCTCTACCGCGATGCCGACAACGAGGTCTTCGCCATCTGTTTCCTGCAGAGCGAGCCCGTCGACGGCAGGACGTCGCTTGCCGAAAGCATGCGCAACGACATCGGCCTCGTCTCCTGGCAGAAGGGCAACGCCTCCTACGTCGTCGTCGGCCCCTCGGCCGACCCGAACCTGGAGCGCATCGCCGAGGCGGTTTCCACGACCATCTAGGTCGGTCGCCTTTGGGGCCGCCGCCCTCACGACAATCGTAAGCCGACAAAAAGAGCCCGGCAGCAACGCTACCGGGCTCTCGTCATTTCATGCGTACCGGCCGATCAGCCGCGCGTCGCCAGCACCCGGTTGGCGGCGGAGACGATGGCTTCCAGCGAGGCGGTCACGATGTTCGTGTTGATGCCGACGCCGAAGAGCTTGCCGCCCGGATGCTCGACCTCGACATAGGCGATGGCCGCCGCGTTCGAGCCGTGCTGGAGCGAGTGCTCGGAATAGTCGGCGACGGACATGGGAATGCCGAGATAGATCGACAGCGCATTGATGAAGCCGTCGATCGGGCCGGTGCCCCTGCCCTCGATGCGCTTCACCTCGCCGCCGTCGGTGATTTCGGCCGCGACGATGCGCGTGCCCTTCTGCTCGCCGTCGGGATAGGTGTGGTGGTCGACGAAGCGCAGGCGCGTGCCCGGCTGCGTGACGTAGCGCTGCATGAACTGCTCATGGATGCGCTTGGAGGGAAGCTCCACGCCTTCCTCGTCGGTGATGCGCTGGATCTCCTCGCGGAACTCCACCTGCAGGTTGCGCGGCAGGTTGATGCCGTAGTCTTCCTGCAGGATATAGGCGATGCCGCCCTTGCCGGACTGCGAGTTGATGCGGATGATCGCCTCGTAGGAGCGGCCGACGTCCTGCGGGTCGATAGGCAGGTAGGGCACTTCCCAGAGCGGCTTGTTGGCCTTCTTGATCGCCTTCATGCCCTTGTTGATGGCGTCCTGGTGCGAGCCGGAGAAGGCCGTGTAGACCAGTTCGCCGACATAGGGGTGACGCTCGGGGATGACCATCTCGTTGGAATATTCGTAGACCGCCTTGATGCGCTCGATGTCGGAGCAGTCGAGCTTGGGATCGATGCCCTGCGTGTACATGTTGAGCGCCAGCGTGACGACGTCGACATTGCCCGTGCGCTCGCCGTTGCCGAAGAGCGTACCTTCCACGCGGTCCGCGCCGGCCATCAGGGCGAGTTCCGTCGCGGCGATGCCGGTGCCGCGGTCGTTGTGCGGATGCAGCGAGACGATGACGTTCTCGCGGTTGTCGATGTTGCGGCACATCCATTCGATCTGGTCGGCATAGATGTTCGGCGTCGCCATCTCGACGGTGGAGGGCAGGTTGAGGATCAGCTTGTTGTCGGCGGTCGGCTTCACGATCTCGACGACGGCGTTGCAGATCTCCAGCGCCACTTCCAGCTCGGTGCCGGTGAAGCTTTCCGGCGAATATTCGAAGCGGTAGCCGCCACCGGCCCTGGCCGCCATGTCGGTGATCATCTTGGCCGCGTCGGTCGCGATCTGCTTGATGCCGGCGACGTCCTTGGCGAACACCACGCGGCGCTGCAATTCGCTGGTCGAGTTGTAGAAGTGGATGATCGGCCTGTGCGCGCCTTCCAACGCCTCGAAGGTGCGGGTGATCAGCTCCGGCCGGCACTGGACCAGCACCTGCAGCGAGACGTCGTCGGACACGTTGCCCTCCTCGACGCACCAGCGGGCGAAGTCGAAGTCGGTCTGCGAGGCCGAGGGGAATCCGATCTCGATTTCCTTGAAGCCCATGTCGAGCAGGAGCTGGAACATGCGGGCCTTGCGGTCGTGGCCCATCGGGTTGACCAGCGACTGGTTGCCGTCGCGCAGGTCCACCGAACACCAGATCGGCGCCTCGGTGATCGTCTTGCCGGGCCAGGTACGGTCCGGGATGTTGATCGTCGGATAGGCCTGATACTTGGTTGCGGCATCGGGCATGCCCTGCTTGGGCGTGTGGGTCTTCACAATCATCGCGTCTTCTCTTCGTCGTCCCGGCATTCGCGAAAGCGTCTTAGCGCAACGGTCGGCGCTTGGCGACGGCGAATGCTGGCCATGGGCGGCCAGAACCGGAATTAATGCATGGGGTGAAACGAGGAGCTATTGCCGGACGGGCTTTTCGGCCGCCGGGCGCTCCTCAGCGAACCCGGCAACCGCGCGTAAGGCCGAGAAGAAGAAGCGAGGAGAAGCCGCGCGAACGCTCGCGAACAGCAGCGCTGCCGCGGGAAACTCGTTCGATGATCTGTGCGCCGGTCTTCAACATGATGGGGCGCTTATAGCGGCGGGAAGGCCGCTGCGCAACCCACCAAGACGAAAAAGCCCTCCGCAATGGGAGGGCTTCCTCTATTCAAGTGGCCGAAAAGCCTCAGATATCGCCCTGCGAGGTCACGATGCGCGAGACGAGGCCGTAGCCCTTGGCTTCCTCGGCGGAGAGCCAGTAGTCGCGGTCCGTGTCCTTGGCGATCTTCTCGATCGGCTGGCCGGTGGCGTCGGCGAAGATCTTGTTCAGGCGCTCGTTCATCTTGATGATCTCGCGGGCCTGGATCTCGATATCCGATGCCATGCCACGGGTGCCGCCCGACGGTTGGTGCAGCAGGAAGCGGGTGTTGGGCAGGCAAAGGCGCCGTTCCTTCGGCGCGGCGACATAGATCAGCGCGCCGGCCGAGGCGACCCAGCCCGTGCCGATCATCCATACCTTCGGCTTGATGAACTTGATCATGTCGTGGATCGAATCGCCCGATTCCACATGACCGCCCGGCGAATTGACGTAGATGCGGATATCCTCGTCGCTGGCGGCGGCAAGCGCCACGAGCTGCGAGCAGACCTTCTGCGCCAGTTCCTGGTTGATCGGCCCGTAGATGAAGATCGAACGCGACTTGAAAAGGTTCGCCTCCGTTTCCTTGCCCAGGGGCAGTTCCGTCTTCTTGTCGTCTTCGTCGCTCATCCAAAGTCTCCGGATTGCTCGTCAATAGTCCTGTCGCTGTCAGATAATGCGACTCACCGGCCAAGACAATGCAACAAAACCGATACGCGGCGATAGAGCATGCCCGCGCCACCGGAAAACAGGGTAAATGCCGGGCGATTGCCCGTGGCCCGGCAAAGGGAAGCCTTCGCAATTTGCATATGGACTTGGCCTCGGTCTCGCTCCTAGGATGAAGCTCTCATCGACAGGACGCCCGGCCAGCTCCCAGGGCCGGCGGAACAGGGGACATCATGATCAGACGCATCACGCTGGCCTTCGCCGCGCTCGCCGCCACGACCGCGCCGGCCTTCGCCCATCTCGACCCGCTGGAGCACGGCTCCTTCATGGCCGGTCTCTCCCACCCGCTCTTCGGCCTCGACCACATCCTCGTCATGATCGCCGTCGGCCTCTGGGCCGCGCAGATCGGCGGCCGGGCGACGTGGGCCGTTCCGGCCGCCTTCGTCGCCACGATGGCCATGGGCTTCGGCCTTGCCGTCTGCGGCATCGCCCTGCCCTTCGTCGAGCCGGCGATCCTCGCCTCCGTCGTCGCCCTCGGCCTTCTGGTCGCCATGGCCGTCAGGCTCGACACGGTGGCCTCCGCCGCCATCGTCGCCGTCTTCGCGCTCTTCCACGGCCATGCCCATGGCGGCGAACTCGGCGCGGCCGGCGCCCTGCAGTTCGGCGCCGGCTTCGTCATCGCGACGGCCCTCCTGCATGCCGCCGGCATCGGCCTTGGCCTTACCGTCGCCCGCCTTTCCGGCGGCATGGCGGCGCGCGTCATCGGCGGCCTGACGGCGCTTGCCGGCCTCGTTCTCGCCTTCGGCTGAAGTCTCGTGGGGCGGCGGAAGCCCGCCGCCTCATCCCCGCCCGCGATACGGCTGAACACCCTGGTCCGGCAGCCAGACGCCCTTCGGCGCCTCGCCCGTCTGCCAGAACACGTCGATCGGGATGCCGCCGCGCGGATACCAGTAGGCGCCGATCCTCAGCCATTTCGGCTCCAGCAGCCCGACGAGCCGCCTGGCGATGTCGATGGTGCAATCCTCATGGAAGGCGCCGTGGTTGCGGAAGGAATGCAGGTAGAGCTTCAGCGACTTCGATTCGACGAGCCAGCCGTCCGGAATGTAGTCGATGACGATATGCGCGAAGTCCGGCTGGCCGGTCATCGGGCAGAGCGAGGTGAATTCCGGCGCGGTGAAGCGCACCACGAAATCGGTGCCGGCATGGCTGCTCGGCACCTTTTCCAGAAGCGCGGCATCGGGATCGGCGGGAAGATCCACCTTCTGCCCGAGTTGCGACAATCCCGATACGTCCGTCCTGCTCATGATCCGACCCTTTCGATCCTGACCCTCACACCATGCGCCTTTTCCGTCTCGGGTTCGACATGGATGGCGATCTGGGCGCCCGGCTGCACGGCGCGGATGGCGTCCTCCAGCCGGTCGCAGATGTCATGCGCCTGCCCGACGGGCATGGCCGCCGGCACGACGAGGTGGAAATCGACGAAGGTCGCCGAGCCGGCCCGCCGGGTCTTCAGGTCGTGCACGCCGAGCGAGCCGGCGCCGTTCGCCGCGATGGCCGCCTGGATCGCCTCGGCCTCCCCCGGCTCCACCGCATGGTCCATCAGGCCGTCGACCGAATGGGCGATGACCTTCCAGCCCTGGTAGAGGATGTTGAGCGCGACGAGGATCGCCAGCAGCGGATCGAGCACGGCATAGCCCGTCGCGATGGCAAGGACGAGGCCGATCAGCACCCCGATCGAGGTGACGACGTCCGACAGGATATGCTGTCCGTCCGCGGCCAGCGCCGGCGAGCGGTAGCGCCGGCCCGCGCGGATGAGCACATAGGCCCAGACGGCATTGATCACCCCCGCCACGAAGTTGATGGCAAGGCCCATGACCGGCGCTTCCATCGACGCCGGCGCCATCACCGCCGGCACCGCCTCCATGACGATCAGTAGCGCCGCCACGACGATCAGCACGCCTTCCAGAACCGCCGAAAGATATTCCGCCTTGTGATGGCCGAAGGGATGCGTCTTGTCCGCAGGCTTGGCCGCATAGGTGATGGCCGCGAAGGCGACGATGGCCGCCACCACGTTGACGCTCGATTCCAGCCCGTCCGAAAGCAGCGCCACCGAGCCCGTCACCCACCAGGCGACGAGCTTCAGCCCCATCACGCCGAAGGCCAGCGGGATGCCCCAAAGCGCAAGCCGCTTGACCGTGTTGCCGTCCGTGTTTCCCATGCCGCTCTCCATGCGCATGCAACCGAGTTGCAAAAAGCCTGGCCCATCAACGCAAAACCGCGCGCACGGGGACGTGCACGCGGTTTTTCTCTCGGAGTTCGCTATGGACCAGGACGGTGGCTTTGTCAAAGCCCGCGCGGTTCGGATCACAGGTTGGCGGTTTGCCCCTCACCTGCCTGCCGGCATCCTCTCCCCGCAGACGGGGCGAGGAGCGCAAGCCTCGCCATTTTCCTCCTTCTCCCCGCCTGTGGGGAGAAGGTCCCGGCAGGGGGATGAGGGGCGGCCCTGCTACACTACGCCGCCTTCACCCTCGCCTTCTTCGACAGATGCGCCACCACGTTCTCGATCATGCGCATGCCGGCATCCTGGCCGAGCGTCATGATCGATTCCGGGTGGAACTGCACGGCCGCCACCGGCTCGCTGGCATGCTCGATGCCCATGATCGTGCCGTCCTCGCTTTCCGCCGTGATGATGAAATCGCGCGGGAGCGTCGCCGGATCAGCGAAGATCGAGTGGTAGCGGCCGACCGTCACCTCCTTGCCGAGGCCGGAAAAGACGATGCCCGGCTCCAGCACGCGGATGCGCGAGGGCTTGCCGTGCATGGGGATGGCGAGCTGGCGCAGCTCCCCGCCATAGGCCTCGGCGAGGGCCTGAAGGCCGAGGCAGACACCGAAGATCGGCAGGCCGCGTGCGCGCGCCTTCCTGATCGTCGCCTTGCAGTCGAAGTCCTTCGGGTTGCCGGGGCCTGGCGACAGCACGACGAGGTCCGGCTTCACGCGGTCGAACACCTCTTCGGCAACCGGCGTGCGCACGGTCGTCACATCCGCGCCGGTCTGGCGGAAATAGTTGGCGAGCGTGTGCACGAAGCTGTCCTCGTGGTCGACGAGCAGGATATTCACCCCTGCCCCGACGGATGCGACGTCGCGCTGGACCTTGGCGGAATTGCCGGACTTGGCGTCGCGGATGGCTGCGATCATGGCGGAGGCCTTCAGTTCGGTTTCGGCTTCTTCTTCTTCGGGGTTGGAATCATAGAGCAGCGTCGCGCCGGCGCGCACTTCGGCAATGCCGTCCTTGATGCGGATGGTGCGCAGCGTCAGGCCCGTGTTCATGTCGCCATTGAAGCCGACCATGCCGATCGCCCCACCATACCACGCCCGCGGGCTCTTCTCATGCGCCTCGATAAAGCGCATCGCCCAGAGTTTTGGCGCACCGGTGACGGTGACGGCCCAGGCATGCGAGAGGAAGCCGTCGAAGGCGTCCATGTCGTCGCGAAGGCGCCCCTCGATGTGGTCGACCGTGTGGATGAGGCGCGAATACATCTCGATCTGCCGGCGGCCGATAACCTTGACGGAGCCGGGCTCGCACACGCGGCTCTTGTCGTTGCGGTCGACGTCCGAGCACATGGTCAGCTCGGATTCGTCCTTCTTCGAGTTGAGCAGCTTCAGGATCTGTTCGCTATCGGCAATCGGGTCGTCGCCGCGCTTGATCGTGCCCGAGATCGGGCAGGTCTCGATGCGCCGGCCCGACACACGCACGAACATTTCCGGCGAGGCGCCGACGAGATATTCTTGGTTGCCGAGATTGATGAAGAAGGAATAGGGCGACGGGTTGATGGCCTTGAGGCGGCGGGAGATTTCCGAGGGCCTGCTCTCGCAGCGCTCGAAGAACTTCTGGCCCGGCACGACCTCGAAGAGATCGCCGCGCTTGAAGCTTTCCTTCGCCTTGACGACGAGCTCGGCATATTCGCCCGGCCGGTGGTCGCCCTGCGGCGGGATGACGTCGGAGGTCCGGAACGGCTCGGCGGCGATCGCCTCGCCCTTGCCCTCGGTCGAAAGGCCGCCCTTGGCGAAATCGTAGCGGTCGATCCAGGCCTTGGCGGCATAGTGGTCGACGACGAGGATTTCGTCCGGCAGGAAGAGCACCATGTCGCGCTGGTCGTCCGGCCGCGTGAGCTTGAGGTCGATGGCGTCGAACTGGAAGGCGAGGTCGTAGCCGAAGGCGCCGTAGAGGCCGAGGCTCGCATCCTCCGCCGAATGGAAGAGATCGGTGACGGCGCGCAGAACGGTGAAGACCGTCGGCATCTTCGAGCGCTCTTCCTCGGTGAACACCCGGTCGGGCAGCTTCACGTCGAGATCGAGCCGACTTGCCGTGCGCGCGCCGAGCGCCAGCTCCGGCACGCTCGCCAGGCGGTCGGCGATCAGCGACAGCAACACCTCGCCGCGCGCATTGTAGGCCTCGATCCAGACGGAGCGACCGAAGGAGGAAATGCCGAGCGGCGGATCGACGACGGCCGTGTCCCAGCGCGTATAGCGGCCCGGATATTCGTAGTTCGAGGAGAAGACCGCGCCGCGCCGCTCGTCGAGCCTGTCGATATAGGCGGAGATCGCATTGGCATAATCCGCCGCGCGCCGCCGCCGCGTGACGGTCACCCCGCCGCGCGTCTCATAGGCTTCGCCGCCGTCTTCCAGAATTTTCGTCGCCATCCCCAACTCCGTTTCGGCCCGGTCCTGCGAGGCGGCCGAACACAAAAAAGCCGCCTCGAATTTTCCGGGCGGCTTGTCGTCTCAATCACGCATGACTGGTCAAGGCCGCCTCAGCGAGCCCACCACCAGCCAGAAATGATGCGTGCGTTTGTCATGGGCGGAATTGTTAGCGCGAGACGCGGCGCTACGCAAGCCGTTGTCTGTGAATTGCGCCGGCGCGGAAAAGGCGGCCTTTTCAGGCCGCCTTGCAATCCGATCAGAACTTCTGCGTGAGCGAAACCCGGAAGGTCCGTCCCGGTTCGGAATAGAACGGGTTCGGTTGCGTGCCGGCCGTACGCGCAGTCGCATAATCGTAATAAGTCTTGTCGAATACGTTATAGATGCCGGCATTGATCTTCAGTCCGGGAAGCTGTTCGGGCTCCCAGCGCGCGGTCACGTCGACGATACCGTAGCCCGGCGTTGCGAAGTATTCGCGAGCAGGTCTTCCCACCGTAGTGACCACATCCTTACCCTTACCGCCACGCGCTCCAATCCAGTCGATTCCAACACCCCAGCTTCCGGCATCGTAGTCGAGACCCAGAACGCCCTTGAGGGGCAGCACCGACCGGAGGAAATCTCCTGTCGCCATATCCTTGCCATCGGCATAGGCAAGCGAGCCACGAATACCGAAGCCATTGTCGAACCGTTTATGCGCGGAAAGCTCGACGCCATAGATGCGGGCGCGGTCGAGATTTACCCCCCGTGTAAAGCCGTATGGATAGTCCAAGGGATCATAACCGAGCGCTATAATTTCAGCGTCACTTAGTTGGTCAGTAGTATCGATGAAATTCTTGTAACGGCTATAGAAGACATTGAGACGCCCGCCTTCATCCTCGTCGCCGAAGTTCACGCCGATGTCAAAACTATTGCTCGTCTCGGACTTCAAATCAGGATTGCCGACACGCAAATATGTGCCCGCGCCGCCGAAAGAGCTATAGAGTTCCCCCGCTGTTGGCGCGCGGAACCCCATGGCCCACTGCGCATACAGTTCCAGACTCTCGTTGATCTCACGAGTGAAACGCAGCTTGGGCGAGACCGCCATATCCTCGAAGCTGCCCGGCAAGCTAGGATTGCTGTGGTTAGCCGCAAATTCCGGCGTCATCTTCGGATCGAAGCTGACCCAATCGAAACGAATACCCGGCGTCACACTGAAACCCGCGTCGCCAAATGCAATCTTATCCTCGACGAATAGTCCGATCCGGGTGCCGTCGACTTTCGGGCTGTCGGCCTGGTTCGTATGCAGGTTGGCGCAAGCATCCGGCGTCGGGATCGCCGCGCAGTTATCCTTGCCTGTAGAATATTGTGTCGTCTTGCCCGCCGCAATGTCCCATCCGATCGTGACCTTATGATTGTCGAGCGTCTTGCCGGCACTTCCTATGAAGCCATAGTTCTCGTCTTCCAGCGTGTTGAAGCGGCTGATTGGGCCGAGAAGCGGGATTCCCGGTCCTCCAGACGGGAAACGGATGGCGTCGTAACCGACACCACGCAACTGGCTTTGCCAGTAGATCGACGCCGCGGCTGTATCGAAAAGACTGCCTTCCTCCTGCGATTCGTAGGCGTAATCGAGGGAAACCCGATCGCGATCTGTATTATTGAAAGCGTCGTAATTGTCTTTTCGATAAGTACCGGAGGAGTTCCCCAAGATCGAGCGCGGGTCGCTGTCCGTATCCCGGCGATAGCGCTCCAACGTCACGCCGAACATATGGCCGCTTTCGGCATAGTGGCGCACCTTGAACAGCAGATTATGCTGATCGAAATCCGCCGGATCGGCTTCCGACCGTGTCGCACCATAGGTATCGACCGTCCCATTGTTCCGGCGCTCGTGGCCCTTCTTATACCCGCCCTGGAACAGAACGGCCGTATTGTCGAACTGGCTCGCAATCGCCGCATTGGTGTTGAAGCTGCGATCGGCACTGTCATAGGTAATCTTGGCGAGGCCACCCCATGTACGCCCCTCGCCGATCAGGTCCTCGGGCTCCAGCGTGCGAAGCGCGAGCACGCCGCCGAGCGCACCCGGGCCGGCCCGGCTGGAATCGCCGCCGCGAACGACGTCGGCCTGCGAAAGCGAACCGAAATCGAACGAATTGACGCCGCCGCTGGCATCGCGTGTCGCATCCGAGAGATAGGAAACCGGAAGGCCGTCAATCGTTGTCAGGACACGGCTGCCTTCGAGGCCGCGGATATTAACCGCACCGTTCGCACGGTTGAAGGATACGCCCGGCTCAAGGCTTCGGCCCAGATCTTCGATACTGGTGATCTGCTTGTCTTCAAGTTGCTCGGCCGTCACCGTCGAGGCCAACGGCGTTTCCGCCACTCCGGTTCCGACCGTCTTGACACGCTTGCCCTTTACGACAATCGCCTTCAGCGTCGTCCCCTCGCCGTTGGCGCCATCTGCGGCATCCTGCGCAAGAGCGCCGGTGGAAAGCGAGAGCACGGCGAGCGCCGTGCAAGCCAGAAGTGCGGAACGGGAACGACGGGCCTGCATGTCTATCCTCTACTGATTCGGCACGCGCGGCATCGTCCCGGCGCAAGATGTCGGCCGGCTGCGAGCCATGCGGAAAAATGGCAAAAACGTGTTCGGGCTGAGCCCGGCTCATCGCTATGAAACATGACTAAACTTGTCAACATAAAAAAGATGAGTTTATTAATCCACTATTCACTTCGTTGCCGGATCGCCACGCCTGGAGCCCATACAGAGCCCGACCGCTCACAGGGTCGTGGCAACCAAATCCGCCGCCGGGCGTTTCCCCGCTGATCTTTTCAGTGGGAGACAGCCCATTCTCAGCCTTCGCCCCATCGCCCTCCTCGCCCTGTCCTTCCTGCTCGCCGGTGCCGCGGACCTGCCGGAGAAAGGCCCCCTGCCCGCATCGCGTCCCGAACAGAAACGCGTCGAGGAAAAGAAGGAAGCCCCGGCGGTCGATGCGAAAACGGAGGCCGAGAGCAAGGCCGCGGAAGAGAAGACGGAAGAAGAGAAGGCGCGCGAGCGTCCGCATGAGGACGCCGGCGAAGAGGCGGCCTGCCGGAAGGCGTTGACGGAGATCGGCGTGGGCTTCGAGGAGGCGCCGGAGGTCGAGGACGGCAAGGCCTGCGGCATCGACAAGCCCGTCCTCCTCAAGCAACTGCCGGGCGGCATCGAGGTCGAGCCGCAGGCGACGGTGCGCTGCGAAGCGGCGCTCCAGCTTGCCCGCTGGCTGGAGGGCTCGGTGAAGCCTTCGCTTCAGGCCGCCATGCCGCAGGAAACGATCACCGGCCTCTCCCAGGCCTCCGCCTATGTCTGCCGCAATCGCAACGGCGCGACGGAGGGCAGGATTTCCGAGCATGCCTTCGGCAATGCCATCGATATCGCCGGTTTCACCTTCAAGAGCGGCAAGACCTTCACCATCCGCCCGGCGGACAAGGATTCCACGCTGGAAGGCGCCTTCCAGCGCGCGATCACCGAGGCGGCCTGCCTCTATTTCACGACCGTGCTCGATCCCGGCAGCGACGCGGCACACCAGAACCACCTGCATCTCGACGTGAAGGAACGGCGCGGCGGCTACCGCTACTGCTGGTAAGGAACCCCGGCGATATTTTCGGCGGCTCCTGAAAAGATGCGCGCGCCGCTCCTATCTGTAGTGCGGCCCAGAGCCCGATATCCCGCCACGCAAAGGTTCCCCCATGTCGATCACGCCCTACGAACTCTCCATCCCCGCGTTCCAGCGCGGTTTCACCGTCCTGTCCAGGCTGCTCGACAAGGCCGAAGCCTTTGCGCAGGAGAAAAGCATCAAGCCGGAAGTGCTCGTGAATGCGCGCCTTGCGCCCGACATGCTCTCGCTCGCAGGCCAGGTCCAGCGCATGAGCGATACGGCCAAGGGCGCCGCCGCGCGCCTTACCGGCACCGACGCGCCGAGCTTTGCGGACGACGAAACGACGCTAGCCGACCTGCGCGCGCGCATCGAGAAGACCACGGCCTATCTCGCCTCCGTGCCGGAAGCCGCCTTCGAGGGCGCGGCCGAGCGCACCGTCGTCCTGAAGACGCGCGGCGGGGAACTGAGCTCTTCCGGCAAGGACTATCTCCTCACCTTCGTGCTTCCGAATTTCTATTTCCACCTGACGACCGCCTACGCGATCCTGCGCCACAACGGCGTTCCCGTCGGCAAGCTGGACTATCTCGGCCGCACTTGAAAACTTCTCCTCCGTCATGCTCGGGACAAGCCCGAGAATGACGACACAGGCATGAAAGCCCGCCAGCAATCCGGGGGGCGCCGCGGGCGCCCCTCCACTTTCAGAAGAGCCCTTCGATATGGCCCTCTTCGTTGAGGAAGATCCTCTCCGACGACGGCACTTTCGGCAGGCCCGGCATGGTCATGATCTCGCCGGTGACGACCACGACGAAGCCGGCGCCGGCGGACAGGCGCACCTCGCGCACCGGCACGGTATGGCCGGTGGGCGCGCCGCGCAGGTTCGGGTCGGTCGAGAAGGAATATTGCGTCTTGGCCATGCAGACCGGCAGGTTGCCGTAGCCCTGCTGCTCCCACATGTGGAGCTGGGTCCGCACCGTCTTATCGGCGATCACCGCATCGGCATGGTAGATGTCCTTGGCGATCGTCTCGATCTTCTCGAAAAGCGGCATCTCGTCCGGGTAGAGCGGCGAGAATTGCGAATGGCCGGATTCGGCAAGCTCCACCACCTTGCGCGCCAATTCCTCGATGCCGGCCGAGCCGAGCGCCCAGTGCCGGCAGACGATCGCCTCGGCGCCGAGCGTTTCCACATAGGCCTGCACCGCGCGGATTTCCGCCTCGGTATCGGAGGTGAAATGGTTGATGGCGACCACGACGGGCACGCCGAACTTCTTCACGTTCTGCACATGCCGGCCGAGATTGGCGCAGCCCTTGCGCACCGCCTCGACATCCTCGCGGCCGAGATCGTCCTTCTTCACCCCGCCGTTCATCTTCATGGCGCGCACGGTCGCGACGATGACGGCGGCATCGGGCTTGAGCCCGGCCTTGCGGCACTTGATGTCGAAGAATTTCTCCGCCCCGAGATCGGCGCCGAAACCGGCCTCCGTCACCACATAGTCGGCAAGCTTCAGCGCCGTCGTGGTGGCGATGACGGAATTGCAGCCATGGGCGATGTTGGCGAAGGGCCCGCCATGCACGAAGGCCGGGTTGTTCTCCAGCGTCTGCACGAGGTTCGGCTGCATGGCGTCCTTGAGCAGCACCGTCATCGCCCCGTCCGCCTTGATGTCGCGGGCGAAGACCGGCGACTTGTCGCGCCGGTAGCCGATGATGATGTTGCCGAGCCGCCTTTCGAGGTCCCTGAGGTCCATCGACAGACAGAGGATCGCCATCACCTCCGAGGCGACGGTGATGTCGAAGCCCGCCTCGCGCGGATAGCCGTTGGCGACGCCGCCGAGCGAGCAGACGATCTGGCGTAGCGCGCGGTCGTTCATGTCCATCACGCGCCGCCAGGCGATGCGACGGGTGTCGATGTTCTGCTCGTTGCCCCAGTAGATGTGGTTGTCGATCAGCGCGGCGAGCAGGTTGTGCGCCGAGGTGATGGCGTGGAAATCGCCGGTGAAATGGAGGTTCATGTCCTCCATGGGCACGACCTGCGCATAGCCGCCGCCGGCCGCCCCGCCCTTCACGCCGAAGCAGGGGCCGAGCGATGCCTCGCGAATGCAGGTGATGGCCTTCCTGCCGATGCGGTTGAGCCCGTCGCCGAGGCCGACCGTGGTCGTCGTCTTGCCCTCGCCGGCCGGCGTCGGGTTGATGGCGGTGACGAGAATCAGCCTGCCGTCGGGCTTGCCCTTCTGCGCGGCGATGAAGCCGGCGGTGATCTTCGCCTTGTCGTGGCCGTAGGGCAGCAGCGCTTCCGGCGGGATGTCGAGCTTCGCGCCGATCTCGAAGATCGGCTGCTTCTTCGCGGCGCGGGCGATTTCGATGTCGGATTTCACGTCGGCCATGCGGTGTGCTCCCCTCAGCATCGCTGCCGCAACCGGGTCTCCTCTCCCGGAGGCGGCATTCGGTCAATACGCAAAGGCAGCGGGGAATGCCGCTCGCAATCCCCGCGAAATCATTTCCATCAGCGTGCCAGCACGTCGCGCATTTCCACCAGGTTCGAGCGCACGCGCAGAATATAGAAGCCCATGGTGGCAAGATGCGTCGGCATGATCCAGCCGTCTTCCTTGCCGTTCGAGATGATGGCCGGCTGGATCTTCAGCGCCGAGCGAAGCTGCGAGATCGTCGCCTTCCAGAGCGGCTCGATGCCGCGCGCCTTGATGACGGCCTCGAAGTCCGCCCCGGCGGCCGAGAGGATGCCGTAATAGCCGTAGAGCTGGCCGTAGGCGAACCAGAAGCGGTCGTCCGCCCGCGTGTCGAACCAGCCGCCGTTGTAGAATTCCGAGCGCTCGCGGATCATCGCCGTGGTGGCGCCGATATCGTTGGTGATGCGGTCGAGGAACTCGATCAGGTTGTCGGAGCGGCCGTCGAAGATGGCGTCGCAGGCTTCGAGCGAGGTGTTGAACTTGCGCAGGTCCGCCATCGCCGTGCGGTAGTAGTTCGGCGTCGGCGTCTTGGGCAGCAGCGAATCCGAGCCGAAATACCAGGTCTCCTCGTCGAACTGCAGGTTGCCGCGGGCGCGCTGGAGGTCGGCGTTGATGCCGGAGGTGCCGCGCACGCGGCCGAGCGCGTCGACCAGCTCCACCGCCGTGCGCCGGACGGCCTGGTTGATGCCGCGC
This sequence comes from Shinella sp. R2-11, assembly GCF_055330205.1. Classification (NCBI taxonomy): domain Bacteria; kingdom Pseudomonadati; phylum Pseudomonadota; class Alphaproteobacteria; order Hyphomicrobiales; family Rhizobiaceae; genus Shinella; species Shinella sp. R2-11. The sequence continues at coordinate 177,744 of NZ_JBVAPC010000004.1, forward strand.
TGGAAGGACGCCTTGTTGTCGAACCACGGCGTCTTGTCCCAGTCGAGCCCGAAGAGCCCGAGCTTGTAGAGCAGCATGGAGGAGATCCAGGCATTCTGGTTGACGTTGAAGTCGATGAGGTCGGCCGTCACGTCGACGATCGCCGAGCGCACGCAGGTCTTCGGCTCCGGCTCGGCGAGATCGCCCCCCGCCGCCGACGTCGTGGAAGCCGCACCGCCGCCGGCAGTGCCCGCATCCTGCTTGCGCTGGCCGAGATTGTAGGCGTTCACATAGTCCGGGTTGAAGCCGCTCCACACCTGGGTCTGCCAGATGAAATAGGCATAGAGGGCGATGAGCGCGACGAGCGCGATGCCGATCGGCCCCTTGATGATCCAGCCGCGCGCGCGATACCAGTTCGCCACCGTGATGAAGGGCCAGAGGATCCAGGCGATCACCATGCCGATGCCCCGACCGATGGCCGCGAAGATGCGCTGGAAGAAGGCGACGATCGGGTCAAGCATTGGGGTCGTCCTCTCTGATGCCGAAGAGTTTCCTGCGGAATGCAGCCTTGTCTTGCAGATAGGTTCGCGTCAACGTCGCAACAACGTATTCGCGGAACTTTTCGCTGTAGTGCTCGTAGGCGGAATAGAAGCCCTGCTTGTCGAAGACGAACCGCGACACGAAGTCATGGGGAACCATCTGCGAAATCAGCCGGTTGACCAGCCATTGGTCCGGGTGGTCGGGCGCGGCGCGCACGAGGAGGAAGCGCCGGTCGGGCGCGACCTCGTCGATCTTGATCTCGCCGGTCGTCGCGACCGTCCGCATCGCCTCCTGCAGGAAGGGATAGGTGCCCTCCTCGGCCACCAGCGCGGCATTGCGATGCATCCAGGTCTGCAGCCAGATGCGGTCGGCCTTTTCGAGGTCTGCGGTCGGGTCGCTCCGGTTGACGAGGCCGGCGACGGTCATATCCGCCCGGTGCTGGAAGAGGCCCGACGGCTCCACCCACGAGGCCCGCGGCAGCTCCAGCCGCCTGGTCGAGGCGAGGAAATCGAAGATGCGCCGGTGATCGTCGAGCGCGATGTAGCTCACCTGCCACGGCCGCGAGCGGCGGAAGCCGGGCACGCTGGGGTCGCAGATCACCGTCGTCGTCCTGTCGTCGAGGAAGACGAAGACCCCGCCGAAATGGTTCGCCCAATAGGCCTCGTGGCGGAAGACGAGCTGGTCCGGCACCAGCGCGTTCTGGCGGATGTCGCCGGTCTGCTTGGCAAGCTCCACCATGCGGCCCAGCATCGCGTCGTCCGCCCAGGCGTTCGGCACGGTCTTCAGCCGGTCGACGAGCCCGCGCAGCTCGGCCGCCTTGCCGAGCATGTCCTCGGCCGAGAGCACCTTGAAGCGCACCTCGTTGATCGACAGCAGGTCGTCGATATCGTTGACGACGGAGACGGAATCCTCGATCTCGCCATAGAGCGCGTCGCGGATGGTGATCGCGTTGATCGCCCTTGCATTGGCCGAGAAGAACTCGTGCATCAGCGCGGCCGTGTTGGAAAAGCTCGTATGCACCACCGGCAGGTTCACCTGGTCCGGCGTCATGATGACGAAGCGCCGGTTGACCCGGTTGGGATCGAGATAGTCCCGGTCGCCGAGCTCGTCGGCGATTTCCGGCGAAAAGCCGGTCATGTCGATGCGGAAGCTCGAAAGCCCGGTGCGCCGCATCCCGAACCCGTCCAGCGCCTTGTTGTAGCGCTCGACCAGATGCGGCTCATCGACCGGCAGCAGCCGCCCGTAGATCAATTCGGCTTCGAGGAGGCGTTTCATGCGGGCGCCCTCACCACCGCCCCTCCGCCTTCATCGTCTCGATCTCGCGGACCGCCTTCTCGCGCTGGCGTTCGCGGCGGATGATGTCGGAGACGGCGGCGTCGTCGGATTTGTCGGTGTAGCGGAATTCCGAATCGGCGTAGCGGTTGATCTCCTGCAGCACCATTTCCATGGTGATCGGCCCGCGCAGCTCCTCGATCATCGCCTTCTTCTCGTCGTAGCTCCTGTGCATGAAGGCATCGGCGGTGGCGAACCAGTCGTCCGGCAGCTCCACGTCCATGGCGCGCATCTTGATCGCATCGGTGATGTTCTTGATGGCGCGGCCGGTGAAGCGCGGCTCGGCGACCTTGATGGCGTGCAGGTAGCCGCCGATATCCTCCAGCGTGCGGATCGCGCCGTGCTCCTTCTCATGGCGCTCCCAGACGGCGAGAAGCCCCTCCTCCTGCGGACGCGCATGCTGGCCGTAGGAATTGGAGACGGCGCGCTGGATCTCCTGTCCTTCGAACAGCGTATGCCCGCCGAGCGGGATCGAATGGTTCCTGCCGACGAGCAGCGCGAAGATGTCGATATAGTCGTCCTCGGTCTGCGGCCCGTCGACCAGCCAGCGGGCGCCGGCGCGCTGGCGAAGCGCATCGTCGACATTCTCGGGATAGTTGGAGAACATGCCGAAGGTGCAGTTGCCCCGCACCACGGTCGAGGCGCCGGCGAAGCTTTCCATCAGCACTGCCGTCACCTCGTGCTGGCCGGCCGAGGCGCGGTCGTCGGAACGCTTGGCGGCGACCTGGTCGACGTCGTCGATGGTGCCGAAGCCGATCGCCTTCGGGTTCATGACGTTGTTGACGAATTCCTTGCAGTTCTGGCCGGACTTGCCCTGGTAGGACGAGATCTGGTCGACGCCGAAATTCTCGTAGTGGAAGGCGTAGCCGGCGACCTGGCAATAGTCGTTGACGAGGCCGGCGAGCATCTGGATGAGGATCGTCTTGCCGGTGCCGGGCATGCCGTCGCCGATGAAGGTGAAGAGGAAGCCGCCGAGCTCGACGAACGGGTTCATCTGCCGCTCGAAATCGTAGGCCATCAGCATCTTGGCGAGCTTCATCGCCTGGTACTTGGCGATATGGTTGCCGATGATCTCGTTCGGCTTCTTGAAGGTCATGACCAGCGGCTTGCGCTTCTGGCCCGGCGCGACGTCGAAGCCGGACAGCGTGAAGTCGTCCTGCTCGATGCGGATATGCGCGTTCTCGAAGCCGGCAAGGCCGGTGAAGCGGGCGCGGCGGCCGATCAGCCCCTCGATGGCGACGCGCGAGAAGGCGCGCGCCCGGCTGACGAGCGCGCCGTCGTCCGGCGCGCCGGCAAGGGTGCGGTCGAGGCCGGCGACCATGCTTTTCAGCGCGTCCTGCGGCGTGTCGAAGACATAGTCCGGCTCGCCGCCGTCCTCCACCGGCTCGCCCTCGCCCGGCAGCGTCGCGCCGAGATAGGCGGCAAAGGTGAAGGCGGCGATATAGGCGGAGGCCGCCAGCAGCGCCCTGAAATGATCGGCCTCGGCGCCGGTCAGCGGCGCGGCGAGATTGCGCGCCTGAAGCCCCTCCAGATCGGTCTGGCGGGAAAAGGCGTCCGTCACCGCCAGCGCCACCTGAAGCCCGCGGCGGGCGCGGAACAGCACGGCATGCTGCTGCGGGGAAAGAAGCGGATCGGCGGCGCGCACCGACTGGATCGTCCTTGCCAGCTCCACCTCGCGCGTGCGGCGCGCGCCCGCGGTCGAGACGGTGGAAACGAAGCGGCGGCCGGTGCCAGCGAGCGCCGTGCCGTTCCTGCCGTCATCGCTTTCGAGGATGACGAGCTTCGAAACGAGGCTCTGCGCCATCGCCTGATGCTTGGCGATGTCGTCCTCGTGGATCGTCGTCAGTCCGGCATTGAGGCTCATCTCATCCCTCGGTGATTACCTGGTTTCCTGAAATCACATGCACCTTGTAGCTGCCGAAGATGCCCTGCGTCTCACCCGCGGCATAGAGCGCCTGATAGGCATCGTGCGGCACGAGCGCATGTTTTTCGTAGGCGCTGACGCCCATGCGGGCGGCTTCGAGATCGTCGGTCTCGATGTGGAACTCCTCCTGCGCGGGCGTCGAGCTCCAGAAGCCCTTCTGCGCCGGCCGCTCGGCCTTGGAGAACACTTCCTGCACCGTCCAGGTCAGCAGCCAGGCATTTTCCGGCTTGCGCACCTTGGAGAGGATCTCGTTGACCTTCGCATTGTTCTCGGTGATGCCCGCCGAATAGAACGGGCCGAGCACGATGCGGCGGAGCTGCTTGGGATGCAGCGCCGGGAAATCCCTGTCGAGATTGGTGGCGATCGTCACCGGCGTCAGCGAATAGGCGCTGTTCTTCAGCGCGAAATCGTCGAAGCGGCTGGCAAGATCGGGATTGAGCAGACCCCCGACGGGCAGCGGGATATCGACGTCCTGATTGAGCTTGCCGTCCTTGGTGACGAGCATGTCGACGACATTGTCGCTCGAATCCTCGATGGTCGCCATATAGACCATCGGCAGCGTCGCGGTGCCGTCGAAGGCGCCCCAGCAGACGACATAGTAGGGCCGCATGGTCTTCGGGTTGACGGCGACCCGGATCGTCTCCGGCAGCACGAAGGGCGAGAAGATGTCGCCCTTGCCGATCTGCTCCAGATAGAGCCGTTCGGCCATGCGCGTCTGGAGATCCGTCGGAAACGCCTTCTGCCGCAGGATGAAATCGGCCATCTCCGAACGGAGCTGGTCGGCATCGGGCATGGCGGCAAGGCGCTTTTCCGCCCCCTGCCGGTCGTTCTCCAGCTCCATCACGTTCTGGAAGACGGGAAAGCCGCTTTCAGCGCGCGACACGCGGAACTGCTGGACGAAGCCGATGCGGTTCTCCCAGCAGGCGAAGGAGGCCCGCAGCCGGGCGAGATAGGGCATGACCACCTCGCCCACCACGCTGTTGCGGTAGAGCGGGGAATTGCGGTCGCCGAGGAAGATTTCGAGCCCGCCGAGGGCGGAGCGGATGGTGGAGAAATATTGCGCGACGGCGCTGTCGGCGGGGATGTTCATCGATGAGGTGCCTCATAAACACCCCCCTCTGCCCTGCCGGGCATCTCCCCCACAAGGGGGGAGATCGAATCGTGGCACGGCTTTGCCCCAAGCCAATCTCCCCCCTTGTGGGGGAGATGCCCGGCAGGGCAGAGGGGGGTAAAGCCTCCTCTCGGCCGCACAGCCAGCAAACTCGTCACAGGCACCATCACGACTTCACGTAGTTCGCGGTATTGTGCTTGTCCATGACGGCCTGGAAGCGGCGGGCGAAGGCGTCGTCCGCGAGCTTCTTGCGGCGCTGGATGTCCTGCGTCGCCAGCATGTTCTTCTCGTGCATCTCCAGAAGGTCGCCGATATGGCGCTGGGCGGCCGAGCCGATGCCGGCCATGGTCTCTTCCGCCGCGGTGTCGACCTGCGAGCCGAGCGTGTTGATCTTGTGCGCGACGTCCTGCTGTGCCGCCGTCTTCAGCGAATCCTCCAGCGCCTTGTAGAGCACGATGCGCTGCTCGGTATCTATGGTCAGCTTGTTGATCAGCGTGTTCTGCGCGGCGATCTGGTTGTTGAGCGAATCGACGAAGGTCTGGAACATCGAGCTATAGCGCTCCAGCGTCTGGCTCTCGGCCAGAAGCTCCTGCTCCTTCGCCTGCATCTGGTTGTATTCGGTCGCCAGCGCCGAGCGCTCGCCTTCCAGGTCCGTGCGGGTCTTCTGGTCCGTCGAGGCGGCGATGCGGTTCTCGAGGTCCATGAGGAGAGGGTTCAGCTCCTCGATGCGCTTCTGCGTCGCCTCCAGGTTCGACATCGTGCCCTTGCGGCGCTCGATCACCTGCACGAGGCTCGTCTCGGAGGTCTTGTAGCGCTGGTCGAGGATCGACTTCTGCTCCTTGAGGATGCCGACGATCGTGTCGGACTTGGAGAGCAGCTCCTGCAGATTGCCGGCGAGCGACATGTTGCGCACGCGGTCGGTGCGCATGCGCTGCATCTTCTGCTTGGAGAAGATGCCGATGAACTTCTCGTAGCCCGAATAGCTCTTCATGCTCTCGAATTCGGTGCCGAAGACATTCGTCGCATCCTCCAGCCCGATGATGAGATCGGCGATATTGCCTTCCATCACCTTCTGCTGGGCGATGACATCCTGGATGCGCGCATTCTCGATGTCGAAATTGACGTCGCCGAGCTTGGTGTCCGCCTTGGCGAACTGTTCCAGCACGATGCCGGACTGTTCGAGCTTGCCGCGCATCTCGTTGACGACACTGCGGGTCTTATCGATCTCCGCATCGAAATTCTGAAGTGTGGCCATTCTTGTCCCCTTGCACTCTCCACGGCAGACGTCTGCGTCACCCGATTTATTCCATCGCGGCAACACTATACGATTTCGGACAGACAGGAACCTGTCCGAGGGTTTTCCCGCAGAACATGTGGGACACGGCCGACGCACCGCAAGATGGCCGGGGATTTTTTTCGCCGCACGGCCCGAAAGGCCGTACCCGCTTCAATCGGCCTGCATGATATCGTCCCAGTGCCGGCGGCAATAGGAAACGTATTTGTCGTTGCCGCCGATCTCCACCTGCGCGCCCTCCTTCACCACCTTGCCGTCGGCTCCGAGGCGCACGACCATCGTCGCCTTGCGGCCGCAATGGCAGATGGTGCGCACCTCGCGCAGCTCGTCGGCAAGGGCGAGCAGCGCCTGCGAGCCCGCAAAGAGCTTGCCCTGGAAATCCGTGCGCAGGCCATAGGCCATGACGGGGATATGCAGCCGGTCGGCGACGCGGGCGAGCTGCCAGACCTGCTCTTCGGAAAGGAACTGCGCTTCGTCGACGAAGACGCAGGCGATCTCCTCCCCGCCCTCGCCTTTCAGGGTCTCGATATGCCGGTAGAGGTCGTCGCTGCGGTCGAAGGCGATGGCGTCCGAGGAAAGGCCGATGCGCGAGGAGATGCGGCCCTGCCCGGCGCGGTCGTCGAAGGAGGCGATGAAGATTGCCGTGCGCATGCCGCGTTCGCGATAGTTGTAGGACGCCTGCAGGAGTAGCGTCGACTTGCCCGCGTTCATCGTCGCGTAACTGAAATAGAGCTTGGCCATGATTTTCTCCGTTCCCGCGTCATGGCCCGGCAGGGAGCGTTTTTCCAGTCGCAAAGGCCTGAAAACCACAGAAAACACAGGGGCCCATCCGTTGCGACATCCATGTGCAAAATTGCGAACAGGGCTGAAATTTATTGGACGTTTCAGAGGCTTCGGGCTACGCCAAGGCGCTTGAAAGCATGTCGTTTTGATGATTGGCTAAAACATAGTCATAAGGGGAGCAAAAACATGAAGACTGCATCACCATTGAAGATACTCCTTGCCGCTGCCGCATCCGTCCTCGCCCTCGGCGTCGCCAACGTTTCGGCCGCCGAAGCGGAAAGCTGTGGCAAGGTCCGGTTCTCGGACGTGGGCTGGACCGACATCACCGCCACCACCGCGACCGCGACCACCATCCTCAAGAGCCTCGGCTACGAGACGGAAGTCACCGTCCTTTCGGTTCCGGTCACCTATACCTCGCTCAGCAACAAGGACATCGACGTCTTCCTCGGCAACTGGATGCCAACCATGGAAGCCGACATCAAGCCGTTCCGCGACAACGGCACGGTCGAGACCGTGCGCGAGAACCTGGAGGGCGCGAAGTACACGCTCGCGACCAATGCCAAGGGCGCCGAGCTCGGCATCAAGGACTTCGGCGACATCGCCAAGCAGAAGGACGCGCTCGGCTCCAAGATCTACGGCATCGAGCCCGGCAATGACGGCAACCGCCTGATCATCGACATGGTCTCGGCCGGCAAGTTCGACCTCTCGGGCTTCGAGGTCGTGGAATCCTCCGAGCAGGGCATGCTGGCGGAAGTCGCCCGTGCCGAGCAGGAAGGCGCGCCGATCGTCTTCCTCGGCTGGGAGCCGCACCCGATGAACGCCAACTTCAAGCTGACCTACCTCACCGGCGGCGACGACATCTTCGGGCCGGACTTCGGCGGCGCGACGATCTACACCAACGTGCGCCAGGGCTACACCACCGAATGCCCGAACGTCGGCAAGTTCCTGCAGAACCTCAAGTTCTCACTGGAAATGGAAAACCAGATCATGGGTAAGATCCTGAACGACGGCCAGGATCCGGAAGCCGCAGCCACGGAATGGATGAAGGCCAATCCGGCGGCCATCGAGCCGTGGCTCGCCGGCGTGACGACCAGGGACGGCAGCGGCGAGGCTCTGCCCGCCGCCAAGGCCGCGCTGGGTCTCTAATAGGCAAGAATAGGGCGGGGAGGAAACTTTCCCGCCCTTCTTCTCTCCGGATACTGCCCTTCCCGCAGACGTTTCGAAGAGACCTTGAATCCGGATTTTTCGGAACCCGCTGCTTATCGTCAACTTTCAGCCAGGGGCTTGCTGCCGTGGATTGGCTCACCGTTTCCAAAATTCCGATCGGCCCGATCGCCAAGGAAGTCGTCAGCTGGCTGACGACGAACGGCAAGGGACTGTTCGATTTCCTGAAGGTCTTCCTGCAGGCCGGCATCGACGCCCTGCTCGTCCTCCTGCAGGGACCGTTCATCACCAGCCCCGGCGGCAAGCTCGCCTATGCGCTGTTCCTCATCGTCCTCGTCACGGGGGCGAGCTGGTATTTCCGCCGCTCGCTCGGCGTTGCCGTCTTCACCTTCCTCGGCCTGCTGCTCATCGTGAACCAGGGCTACTGGAAGGAGACGACGGAGACGCTGGCGCTCGTGCTGGCGGCGACCGGCGTCAGCATGGTCGTCGGCGTGCCGCTCGGCATCGCCGCCGCGCGCCGGCCGTGGTTCTACTCGATCCTCAGGCCGATCCTCGACCTCATGCAGACGATCCCGACCTTCGTCTACCTCATCCCGGCGCTCATCCTCTTCGGCCTCGGCATGGTGCCGGGCCTGATCGCCACCGTGATCTTCGCCATCCCCGCGCCGATCCGCCTGACGCGCCTCGGCATCATCTCGACGCCGCCCTCGCTGGTGGAGGCCGCCCAGGCCTTCGGCGCGACGCCCGGCCAGGTGCTGCGCAAGGTGGAGCTGCCCTTCGCCATGCCGCAGATCATGGCGGGCCTGACGCAGACCATCATGCTCTCGCTGTCGATGGTGGTCATCGCCGCGCTCGTCGGCGCCAAGGGCCTCGGCGTCCCGGTGGTGCGCGCGCTCAACACCGTGAACATCTCCATGGGCTTCGAGGCCGGCCTCTGTATCGTGATCCTCGCGATCATCCTCGACCGCCTGTTCCGCTCCTCCGACGAGGGAGACGCAAAATGACCGACGCCGTCGTCTTCAAGAACGTCTCCATCATTTTCGGCGACAATCCGCAAAGAGCGCTTGCACTGGCCGATGCCGGAAAATCGCGCGACGAGATCGGCGCGGAAACCGGGCTGGTGCTCGGCGTCGCGGATGCGACGCTGTCGATCACCGAGGGCGAGATCCTCGTGCTGATGGGCCTTTCCGGCTCCGGCAAGTCGACGCTGCTGCGCGCCGTCAACGGGCTCGCCCCGGTGGTGCGCGGCGAGGTCGAGGTCAAGGCCGGCAGCGGCAGCGTCAAGCCCTACGGGGCGACGCAGAAGGCGCTGCGCGACTTCCGCATGCACACCGTCTCCATGGTGTTCCAGCAGTTCGCGCTGCTGCCCTGGCGCACGGTCGCGGACAATGTCGGCTTCGGCCTGGAGCTTGCCGGCGTGCCGGACAGCGAGCGCAAGGCGCGCGTCGCCGAGCAGCTCGAACTCGTCAACCTCGCCAAATGGGCGGACCGCAAGGTGAACGAGCTGTCGGGCGGCATGCAGCAGCGCGTCGGCCTTGCCCGCGCCTTTGCCACCGGCGCGCCGATCCTGCTCATGGACGAGCCGTTCTCCGCGCTCGACCCGCTGATCCGCACGCGCCTGCAGGACGAGCTGCTGGAATTCCAGCGCCGGCTGAAGAAGACCATCATCTTCGTCAGCCACGACCTCGACGAGGCCTTCCGCATCGGCAACCGCATCGCCATCATGGAAGGCGGGCGTATCATCCAGTGCGGCACGCCGCAGGAGATCGTCAGGAACCCGGCCAACCAGTATGTCGCGGACTTCGTGCAGAACATGAACCCGATCAACATGCTGACGGCCGGCGATGTCATGCAGCCCGGCGCCTCCGGCGACAATGGCGGCGTGACGGCGACCGCCGCCCCGCAGACCCCGCTCGTCGACGTGCTCGACGCCATGGCCCGCACACCCGGCCATGTCGGCGTCATCGACAACGGCACGGTGATCGGCACGATCAATGCACAGGATATCGTGAACGGATTGACGCGGCACCGCCGGCGCGGCTGACAGCGACCGCCGATACGTCTAGACAGGGCGGCGCCCCTTGACGGGCGCCGCCTTTTTCACTGGGAGTCGAAGACCATGACCGAGAAGGACAAGCCCGGCGTTCTGCGCGAAACGGACGACGACGCCCGCCGCCTCGCCCGCACCCTGCTGCGCTCGGCGCGAAGCTGCGCGCTCGCCGTGCTGGAGCCGGAAACAGGCGTGCCCTTCGCCAGCCGCGCCCTGACGGGAACCGACACGGACGGAACGCCCGTCATCCTCGTCTCCGCCCTTTCGGTCCACACCCAGGCGCTGCGGGCCGACAGGCGGGCCTCGCTGCTGGCCGGCGAGCCCGGCAAGGGCGATCCCCTCGCCCATCCGCGCCTCACCGTCATCTGCGAGGCCGAGGAAATCCCGCGCGAGAGCGAGGCGCGCGCGGCGCTGCGCGAACGCTTCATCCGCCGCCATCCCAAGGCCAAGCTCTATGTCGACTTCCCCGACTTCACCTTTTTCCGCCTCGTGCCGCAGCGCGCCTTCCTCAACGGCGGCTTCGGCAAAGCCTTCATGCTGACGGCCGACGATCTCATGATTCGCTCGCCCGCCCGCGCGGCCCTCGCAGCGATGGAAACCGGCGCCGTCGAGCACATGAACAGCGACCACGCGGAAGCCGCCGGCATCTATGCGCGCCACTATTGCGGCGCCAGGGACGGCGAATGGATCATCGTCGGGCTCGACGCCGCGGGAATCGATCTTGCGAGCGGTGACAAATTAAGTCGTTTCGAATATGCACATGAACTTGAAGATGCGAAGGAACTTCGCACCGAGTTGGCACGTTTGCTCCGCGAGGCAAGAGCAACGGGCTGATCCGCCGATGTCCACGCATGAATCCACTGTTCGCGTCCACCGTTACTGGAGAAGAGACTTATAGCATTGCGTGCACCCGACCCCTGATTTCTTGCCACTTGATGGGAAGGGTTTTGCTTATATGCTAACAAGCGGATTCACATAAAATCACGTGTTTTGAAGCGGAAACGCCCAAAGGAGTTTCAAATGGACAAGATTTCAGACGCAGAGCACGCACAGGCCGAAGTTGCTTCCGATTTCCTTTCCGCCATGGCGAATCCCAAGCGCCTGCTCATCCTCAAGGTCCTGGTGGAAGGCGAGATCGCCGTGGGTGCGCTGGCCAACCAGGTCGGCCTCAGCCAGTCCGCCCTTTCGCAGCACCTGTCGAAGCTGCGCGCGCAGAATCTCGTGACCACGCGCCGCGACGCCCAGACCATCTACTATTCCAGCAAGTCGGATGCGGTGATGACCATCCTCGACGCGCTGGACCGGATCTACAAGAAGGCCGGCGTCGCCGCGGAAAAGAAGCTCCGCATCGCCTGACCCCTTCCCGGCCGATGATTCGCAACGCCCCGGATGCCATCCGGGGCGTTTTGCCGTCAAAGGGCTGCTTGACGCCCCCCATTGCCTTGCTAATTTGACCGTCGGGTAAAAATACCAGCCGGGACGGCCCCCGCAGTCAAAGGCCATGGAGAGACCGCATGTCCAACCGCCTCAACACCCCCAACGATCTGCGCGCCTTCTGGATGCCGTTCACGGCGAACCGGCAGTTCAAGAAGGAACCGCGCCTCTTCGTCGGCGCCAAGGACATGTACTACACCACCCATGACGGCCGTCAGGTGCTCGACGGCACGGCGGGCCTGTGGTGCGTCAATGCCGGCCACTGCCGCCCGAAGATCACCGAGGCGATCCGCGAGCAGGCCGGGGAGCTCGACTACGCCCCCGCCTTCCAGCTCGGCCATCCCAAGGCCTTCGAGCTCGCCAACCGCCTCGTCGACATCGCCCCCGATGGCATGGACCACGTCCTCTACACCAATTCCGGCTCCGAATCGGTCGAGACCGCGCTGAAGGTGGCGCTCGCCTATCACCGCGCCAAGGGCGACGGCTCGCGCTTCCGCCTGATCGGCCGCGAGCGCGGCTATCACGGCGTCAATTTCGGCGGCATCTCCGTCGGCGGCATCGTCTCCAACCGCAAGATGTTCGGCACGCTGCTGACCGGCGTCGACCACATGCCGCACACGCACTTCCCGGACAAGAACGCCTTCTCCCGCGGCGAGCCGGAGCATGGCGGCGACATCGCCAGCGAACTCCAGCGCATCATCACCCTGCACGACGCCTCGACCATCGCGGCCGTCATCGTCGAACCGGTCGCCGGCTCCACCGGCGTCCTCATCCCGCCGAAGGGCTATCTCCAGAAGCTGCGCGAGATCTGTACGCAGCACGGCATCCTCCTGATCTTCGACGAGGTCATCACCGGCTTCGGCCGCCTCGGCGCGCCCTTCGCCGCGCAGTATTTCGACGTGAAGCCTGATATCATCACCACCGCCAAGGGCCTCACCAACGGCGTGATCCCGATGGGCGCCGTCTTCGTGACGTCGGAAATCCACGACGCCTTCATGAACGGCCCGGAACACATGATCGAGTTCTTCCACGGCTATACCTATTCCGGCAACCCGATCGCCTGCGCCGCCGCCCTCGGCACGCTGGACACCTACCGCGAAGAGGGCCTTCTGACCCGCGCCAGCGAGCTTTCCTCCTACTGGGAAGAGGGCCTGCACTCGCTGAAGGATTGCCCGAACGTCATCGACATCCGCAATGTCGGCCTGATCGGCGCCGTCGAGCTCGCCTCCATCCCCGGCGAGCCGACCAAGCGCGCCTTCAACGCCTTCCTCAAGGCCTACGAGAAGGGCCTGCTCATCCGCACGACCGGCGACATCATCGCCCTCTCCCCGCCGCTCATCATCGAGAAGCCTGAGATCGACGAACTGTTCGGCAAGCTGCGCGAGGTCCTGCAGAACAATATCTGATCCGGCACGCCGGGCAGACGGAAATGGCGGCTCCGGCGGCCATTCTTGTTTCTCGCCGGCACGGGATGGCTCTTGCCCCTCACCCTAACCCTCTCCCCGCAAGCGGGGAGAGGGGACGTGCCCCACGCAGCGCTGGAGATCTTGGAAAACAGTTCGGCATATTCCTTCTCCCCGCAGCCAAGGAGAAGGTGGCCGGCAGGCCGGATGAGGGGCAGGCGGCACATGCCATCGTCGACCACCGCTCTTGCAAGTCCGCCCCGTTCAGCGCAATTGTGCGGCCACCACGACGAGGGCCAGCCGATGCCGACCATGACCCGCATAGCGAACGAATTCCTCTCCATCGAGGTCTCCGCCCTCGGCGCCGAGATGCAATCGGCGACGACGCGCGACGGGGCGGACTGGCTGTGGAACGGCGACGCCGCCTTCTGGACCGGCCGCTCGCCGGTCCTCTTCCCCATCGTCGGCAAGGCGCCGGACGATACGCTGCTGGTCGACGGCAAGCCCTATCCGATGGCGCAGCACGGCTTTGCCCGCCGGCAGGGGTTTTCCCTCGAAGCGGCGGAGGACAGCGCCTGCCGCTATGTGCTGGAAGCATCGGAGGAAACCCGCGCCGCCTATCCCTTCGACTTCCGGCTTTCCGTCGAGCACCGCCTGGATGGCCCGGCGCTGACCGTTTCCGCCGAAGTGGAGAACCGCGGCGCGGTCCCCATGCCCTTCGGCTGCGGCTTCCACCCCGCCTTCCTCTGGCCCCTGCCGGGCGCCGCCGGCCGGCCGCACACCGTCACGCTCGACAATGGAGAAGAGCCGGAGCGCCAGCCGCTGGAAAAGGGCCTCCTCTCGCCCCACCGGCTCCCCTCGCCCTTCAGCGATGGCCGGCTCACGCTCGCCCATGCGCTCTTCGAGAACGACGCCCTCGTCTTCCCGCAGGGCGCCGGTACCGGCCTCACCTATGCCGCCGAGGATGGCCCGGCGCTGCGCTTCCGTTTCGAAAACCTGCCGAACCTCGCGCTCTGGACGAAGCCCGGCGCGCCCTTCCTCTGCATCGAGCCGTGGCACGGCACGGCCGCCGAATATGGCGGCGCGCGCGAACTGAAGGACCGGCCCTTCACCACCGTGCTTGCCGCGGGCGCGCGCACGCGCTTCGCCTTCACCGTGACCTTCCCGCACTGAAGATTCGCCGCCCCGGCGTTTTCTACCTGCGGCGGCTAGAGCATTTCCAGCAAAAGTGCCAAGCGATTTTGCGTAGGGAAATGCGGCAAGCAAAGAGTTGGGGCATTTTCGCGATTCGGAGAAAAGCGGAAATGCTCTAGAGTCTCCGAAAAGGGATTCGGAGACCAGCCATGACCGACTTGGAACGCTTCATCGACCAGGGAACCGGCCGCGAGCCTGCCGATATCGTGCTGAAGGGCGGGCAGTTCTTCGACCTCGTGACGGGCGAGCTCGTCGCCTCCGATATCGCAATCTGCGGCGAGCGCATCGTCGGCACCTGCGGCGAATACAAGGGCCAGACGGAGATCGACATCACCGGCCGTATCGTCGTGCCCGGCTTCATCGATACGCATCTCCATATCGAATCCTCGCTGGTGACGCCGCACGAATTCGACCGCTGCGTGCTGCCCTACGGCGTGACGACCGTCATCTGCGACCCGCATGAGATCGCCAACGTACTCGGCACCGAGGGCATCCAGTTCTTCCTCGACAGCGCGATGGAAACGATCATGGATATCCGCGTGCAGCTGTCGAGCTGCGTGCCGGCGACGCATCTGGAAACCTCCGGCGCCGACCTGCCGGTCGAGCGCCTGCTGCCCTTCCGCGACCATCCCAAGGTCATCGGCCTTGCCGAATTCATGAATTTCCCCGGCGTCATCCACAAGGACCCCGTCTGCCTCGCCAAGCTGGAGGCCTTCCAGGGCGGCCATATCGACGGCCACGCGCCGCTCTTTCGCGGCAACGACCTCAACGGCTATCTTTCCGCCGGCATCCGCACCGAGCACGAATGCACGACGGCCGAGGAAGCGCTGGAGAAGATCCGCAAGGGCATGCATATCCTCATCCGCGAGGGCTCCGTCTCCAAGGACCTCCTCGCCCTGATGCCGATCCTCACCGAACGGCTCTCCCCCTTCCTCGCGCTCTGCACCGACGACCGCAACCCGCTCGACATCGCCGAACAGGGCCATCTCGACTACATGATCCGCACGGCCATCGCCCACGGCCGCGCGCCGCTCGCCGTCTACCGCGCCGCCTCCATCTCCGCGGCAAAGGCCTTCGGCCTCCGCGACCGTGGCCTCGTCGCCCCCGGCTGGCGGGCCGACCTCGTCGTCGTCGATACGCTGGAGAACTGCAAGGCCGGGATGGTCTTCTCCGCCGGCCGCAAGGTGGACGACGCGCTCTTCACGACCCGCAAGGCTATCGAGCCCGTCGGCCTCGACAGCGTCAAGGCCCGCCCCGTCAGCGCCGCCCATTTCGCCGTTCCCGTCACGGAGGGCGAGACTCCGGTCATCGGCGTGCTGCCCGGCAAGATCATCACCGAGCACCGCCGCTACCGCCTGCCGGCCAGCGGCAACCAGACCGCCGTCGACCTCGCGCAGGACATCATCAAGGTCGCCGTCATCGAGCGCCACGGCAAGAACGGCAACCACGCCAACGGCTTCGTGCAGGGTTTCGGCCTCAAGAAGGGCGCCATCGCCTCGACGGTCGGGCACGACAGCCACAATATCTGCGTCGTCGGCGTCGACGAGGACGACATGGCGCTCGCGGCGAACCGTCTCGGCGAAATCAAGGGCGGCTTCGTCGTGGTGGAGAACGGCAAGGTCACCGGCGAGATCGCCCTGCCCGTCGCCGGCCTGATGAGCCTCGAACCCTACGAGGCCGTACGCGACACCCTGCATCACCTGCGCCAGGCTGCCTTCGCCCTCGGCGCCACGCTGGAAGAACCCTTCCTCCAGCTCGCCTTCCTGCCCCTGCCTGTCATCCCGCATCTGAAGATTTCAGACAGGGGGATGGTGGATGTGGACCGGTTCGCGCTGATCGGGTGAGCCTAGCCGGCGGGAAACTCGTCCTCGCCAATATCCAGGTAGCGGCTGAGAACACGCACGAGCACAAGACGGGCGGGGTCGACCTTATAAAAAAGAACGTAGTTTCCGATCACGAAGCTGCGCAGACCTGCCGCGAGTTCCGGCCGCAAACGGCCGGCCTCGGGATGCGCCGAAAGCTTTCGCGTGACCGCCGCGATGCGGTCGAGGAGACTGTCGGCCGCCGCTTCGTTGTCGTCTGCGATATAGCGCCAGATCGCGATCAGGTCCTCTTCCGCTTGCGGAAGATGCATGACCTCAAGCACGGCCGGCTCGCGCCCGCGCCTTGATGGCATCGATGTCGAGCGGGGCAGCCGGGCCGCTTTCCAACCCTTCGCGGATGGCGTCCCGCAACGCGGCGATCTTCGCCTCCCGTTGCCGTTCGCGGTCCTCCAGAAGGCGCAGGCCGTCCCGCAGCACCTCGCTGGCGCTGGCATAACGGCCGCTGGCCAGAAGCTCGCGGACGAAAGTCTCGTAGTGATTGCCGAGCGTATAGCTGGAGGTCATGGCGAAACTCCGAAGTATCACTTTATGATACTATCGGCGCCGGCCGCCTGCAAGCTCACAGCCGCACGCAGGCCATGTCCAGCGCGTCCAGCTCGATCGTCCCGTCCTTCAGCTTCGCGCCGAAGCCGGGGACCGGGAGCGGTTCGCCGAGCTTCAGCGATTTCGCCGGCACGAATTCCGCCTTCTCGCGCGTCAGGTTGAAGACGAAGAGCAGCTTCTCGCCGCCTTTCTCGCGGGTGAAGGCGAGGATGTCGTGGTTGGAATGGAGGAAGGACATGTCGCCGTCGTGCAGCGTCTCGTGCTCCTTGCGGAAGGCGAGCGTCGCGCGGTAGTGGTTGAGCACGGAGCCGGCGATCTTCTCCTGCGTATCGACGGCAAGGCGGGCGTGGTCCTCCGGCACCGGCAGCCAGGGCTTGGCGGTGCTGAAGCCGGCATGGGCCTCGCCGCGCTGCCAGGGCATCGGCGTGCGGCATCCGTCGCGACCCTTGAAGGCCGGCCAGAAGCGGATGCCGTAGGGATCGCGCAGGTCCTCGAAAGCGAGCTCGGCTTCCGTGAGACCGAGCTCCTCGCCCTGGTAGAGGCAGATCGAGCCGCGCAGCGTCGAAAGCAGGGTGACAGCCAGCTTGGCGACGCGCTCGCGCTCCTCCGGGGCATGGATGAAGCGGCTGACATGGCGGTTGACGTCGTGGTTGGAGAAGGCCCAGCAGACCCAGCCATCCGTCACCGCCCGCTGGAAGCCCTGCACGCATTTGCGGATATGGTCGGCGGTGAAGTCCGGTCCGAGCAGGTCGAACGTGTAGCACATGTTCAGCTTGTCGCCGCCGCCCGTGTATTCGGCCACCGTCTTCAGCGAGCGCGCGCCGTCGCCCACCTCGCCCACCGTCATGCGCCCCTCATATTCGTCGAGCAGCGCGCGGAAGCGCCTGAGGAAATCGACATTCTCCGGCTGCGTCTTGTCGTAGCGATGCGTCTGCATGCCGTAGGGGTTCACATCAGGCGCGTCGAGGCCGATCTCGTCCGGGTTCGGCTCATGGGGCGGGTTGTCGCGCAGCTTCCGGTCGTGGAAATAGAAGTTCACCGTGTCGAGACGGAAGCCGTCCACGCCGCGGTCGAGCCAGAAGCGCACGGTCTTCAGCAGCGCGTCCTGCACGGCCTTGTTATGGAAGTTGAGGTCCGGCTGCGAGGTCAGGAAGTTGTGCATGTAATATTGCTTGCGCACGCCGTCCCATTCCCAGCCCGGCCCGCCGAAGATCGACAGCCAGTTGTTGGGCGCCGTGCCGTCCGGCTTCGGATCGGCCCAGACATACCAGTCCGCCTTCGGGTTCGCCCGGCTGGAGCGGCTCTCGACGAACCAGGGATGCTGGTCGGACGTGTGCGAGATCACCTGGTCGATGATGACCTTGATGCCGAGGCGATGGGCCTCGGCCAGCATCGCGTCGAAATCGGCGAGCGTGCCGAACATCGGGTCGACGTCGCAATAGTCCGAGACGTCGTAGCCCATGTCCGCCATCGGCGACTTGAAGAAGGGCGAAAGCCAAATGGCGTCGACGCCGAGCGAGGCGATGTGCCCGAGCCGCCTGGTGATGCCCCTGAGGTCCCCCATGCCGTCGCCGGTCGTGTCCTGGAACGAGCGGGGATAGACCTGGTAGATGACCGCG
This sequence comes from Shinella sp. R2-11, assembly GCF_055330205.1. NCBI lineage: Bacteria > Pseudomonadati > Pseudomonadota > Alphaproteobacteria > Hyphomicrobiales > Rhizobiaceae > Shinella > Shinella sp. R2-11. The sequence continues at coordinate 195,997 of NZ_JBVAPC010000004.1, forward strand.
CCGCGCCACCAGTCGTCGGCCTTCCTGCGGGGCTTCGTCATGCGTTCTCGCTCCGGTTCCTGTTGCTTCGGGCAAGATGTAACGCGGCACCTGCCAGGGGTAAACGGCATGCGGCCGGATTTTTCGGCGGTTGACGAAGGGCGGGCCGGTCTGGATGATGTCGGCAAATTCCATAGAGAAGGTTGCCGTATGACCGATGACGTCACCCTTTCCCCGACAGAAGCAATGGACCTCGCCCGCATGGCGCTGATGCGCGTCGGCATGGCGGAGGCGGCAGCGGCGGCGCTCGCCCGCGCCACGCTGGATGCGGAAATGGCCGGCAAGCGCCCGGTCGGCTTCCTGCACCTGACGGACTACCTCAGGAGCCTCGTCGACGGCAGGATCACGGCACGGGCCGAGCCGCTCATTACCTCGCCGGTGCCGGCGATCATGAAATGCAACGCCATGGGCGGGGTGGCGCAGCACGGCTTCTCGCTGGCCCATGAGGAGCTGGCGGCCAAGGCAAGGACCTTCGGCATCGCCGTCTTTTCCCTGCACAACAGCTATACGACCGGCGAGCTCGGCTGGTATGCCGCCCGGCTCGCCGAAGAAGGCCTCGTCGCGCTCGCCGCAACCAACGGCCCGGCGCTGATGGCCGGCGCGGGCAGCCGCCAGCCGGTCTATTGCACCAATCCGCTCGCCTTCGCCGCTCCCCTTGCGGATGGGCGCCTCATGCTGATCGACCAGGCCTCCAGCATGGCGGCCTTCGTCGATATCCGCGAGGCGGCGGCGCGGGGCGAGGCCATTCCCGATGGCTGGGCGCTCGATCAGGACGGCGAACCAACCACCGATCCTTTCGCCGCCATGCAGGGCGCGCTGCTGGCCTATGGCGGCACCAACGGAGCCAACATCGCCCTCATGGTGGAGGTGCTGGCAGCGGGCCTCACGGGCGCCAACTGGTCGCTCGACGCGCCGGACTTCCAGGCGGGCGAGGCGACGCCCGGCATCGGCCTCTTCGTCCTTGCCCTCTCGCCACAGCTTTTCGCCGACGATTTCCCGGCCCGGCTCGTCGGGCAGGTGGAGCGCCTTTCCGGCGAATACGGCGTGCACATCCCCGGCCTTCGCCGCACGGAGCGGCGGCGGCAGGCGGAAAGCGCGGGCATCGTCTTGCCCCGCCAACTCTTTGACAGTATTTCCTCTTTCCGGCGCAATTGACCGGAGAGAACGGATATGGCGGGACGGCTGCTGGCGATCGGCGAATGCATGGTGGAACTGATGCAGGCCGAGGGCGGCCTGATGCGCAAGAGCTTTGCCGGCGACACGTTCAACACCGCCTATTACGCCCGGCAATACCTGCCGTCCGACTGGAGCGTCGACTATTTCTCCGCCGTCGGCACCGACACGATTTCCGACGAGATGCTGGCCTTCATGGAAGGACACGGCGTCGGCACCGCCCATGTCGCGCGCATCGCCGGCCGCTCGCCGGGCCTCTACATGATCCACCTCAAGGACGGCGAGCGCAGCTTCTCCTACTGGCGCTCCGCCTCCGCCGCAAAGCTCCTGGCCCGCGACGGCGACCGGCTGCGCGCCGCCATCGAGGCTTCCGACATTATTGTCTTCTCCGGCATCACGCTGGCGATCCTGCCGGCGGAGGATGTCGAGACCCTGCTTGCCGAGCTGCGCCGCGCCAGGGCCGCGGGCAAGCGCGTCGTCTTCGATCCCAATATCCGCCCGCGCCTGTGGGACGACATGGACCGGATGCGCGCGACGGTCACCGAGGGCGCCCGCGCCGCCACGCTCGTCATGCCGAGCCTCGACGACGAGACGACCCATTTCGGCGACACCTCGCTGGAGGCGACCATCGCCCGCTACGCCGCGCTCGGCGTCGCGGAACAGGTGGTGAAGGACGGTGGCGAGGGTGCGACGCTGGTCTTCGGCGAGAAGCGCAGCCATGTCCCGTCGGGGCGCGTCGAGAAGATCGTCGACACGACGAGCGCCGGCGACAGCTTCAACGGCGCCTTCCTCGCCCGCCTCGCGGCAGGCGCGGCGCCGCAGGAGGCCGCGCGCTTTGCGGCGGACGTCGCCGCCGCCGTCATCCAGCATCACGGCGCGCTGGTCGTAAAGGACAAGCTGCCGCAAGGCTGATTGATCGGATCGGCGCCAAAATCGATCGGCCGCGCACCGACGCGGCGGCTGATCCCGCCTATCCTTCCCCTGTCTTCATCACAGACAGGACGGAACCCATGATCCCATCACGCTTCATCGCGGCCCTTGCCGCCACCCTCGCCCTTTGCCCGGCGGCAGGCCGCGCCGCCGATTTCACCGCCACCTCGAAGGCCTTTGCCTCCGGCACGGTGCAGCCGGCGCAGTTCTCCGCCATCATGGGCTGCACCGGCGGCAATCTCTCGCCGGACATCCAGTGGTCCGATCCGCCGGAGGGCACGAAGAGCTTCGTCGTGACGGTCTACGACAAGGACGCGCCGACCGGCTCCGGCTGGTGGCACTGGGTCGTCATCGACCTGCCGGCCGATACGACCGCGCTTGCCGAGGGTGCCGGCAGCGGCAGGGCGGACCTGCCGAAGGGCGCCCGCATGACGCCGACCGACATGGGCGCGCCGGGCTTCCTCGGCGCCTGCCCGCCGGAAGGACCCGAGCACGACTATACGATCACCGTGAAGGCGCTCGGCATCGACAGGCTGCCGGTGCCGGACGACGCGACCCCGGCCATGGTCGGCTTCGTCAGCAACATGAACGCGCTCGCCACCGCGACGATCTCCGCGAAGGGCAGGCGCTGACGGCGGTTCTTGCCGGGGGCCGTCCGGGAAGGATAGGTTCCGGCAGACCCAAGGGATGGACAGGATGAGCATCGCCATACGCCCCGAGATCGGTGCCTCGGCCCGCATCGTGCAGTACAACCGGCTGCGCTATGCCAATATCCTGATCAACCGTCCCGTTCTCATCCTCGTCGAGCGCGGCACGAAGTTCCTGCGCACCGGCGAGGAGGAATGGGTGGTGCCGGCGGGCGGCTGCATCGCGCTGGCGCAGGGCGAGACCTTCGACGTGGTGAACGCCGCCGAAGGCGAGCGGGCCTATGAAGCGCGCTGGATCGCCTTCGAGCCGGACACCGTCGCGGCCTTCGCCGCAAGGCCCGGCAATGGCCAGCCCTTCGGCCGCGCCTTCACCATCCGCGAGCCGCACCGGGGCTTTCACGATTCCTTTGCCGGTTGCACCGAGGCGATCACCGATCCCGGCGGCATCCCCGCCGAGATCACCCGCCACCGGCTCGGCGAACTCCTGCTCTGGCTCGATCTTGCCGGCGGGCGCTTTGCCCTGCCGCGTCCGGCCGGGTTCAGCGACCGCGTGAGGGATCTCGTTGCGGGGAAACCGGAAGCCAACTGGACGAGCGCCGACCTCTGCCATGCGCTCGGCGTCAGCGAGGCGACGCTGCGCCGCAGGCTCGCCGCCGAGAAATGGTCGTTCCAGTCCCTGCTGATCGATGTGCGCATGTCGATCGCCATGCAGCTCCTGCAATCGACGGACATGTCCATCCTCGGCATTGCCGGGACGGTGGGCTATGAATCGCAGTCGCGCTTTGCCGCACGGTTCCGCGCCCGCTTCGGCTTTGCGCCGAGCGCGATCCGCGGCCACATCCGGCCCGATCCGGCGGTCAGCGCTTCTTCTTCGCCCGGCCCGCGAACGGATTGTCCGCCGCCTTGAAATGGATGCGGATCGGCACGCCCGGCAGGTTGAAGTCGTTGCGCAGGCCGTTGGTGAGGTAGCGGATATAGGATTCCGGCAGCGCGTCGGGACGCGTGCAGGACACCATGAAGCCCGGCGGGCGGGCCTTCACCTGCGTCATGTATTTCAGCTTGAGGCGGCGGCCGGAAACGGCCGGCGGCGGATGCTGCGTCTGCACCGCGTCCAGCCAGCGGTTCAGCTTGGCGGTGGAGATGCGGCGGTTCCAGGTGCGGTCCGTGTCGATGACGGCCTGCATCAGCTTGTCGAGGCCCCTGCCCGTCTGGCCGGAGACCGGCACGGCGCGGATGCCGCGCGCCTGCGGCAGCAGCCGGTCGGTCTTCTCGCGCAGCTCCGCGAGCACGGCTTGCGGGTCGTCGATCAGGTCCCACTTGTTGAAGGCGAGCACGGCGGCGCGGCCTTCGCGCAGCACGAGGTCGACGATCTGCAGGTCCTGCTTCTCGAAGGGAATGGTGGAATCGAAGACGATGACCACGGTCTCGGCGAAGCGGATGGCGCGCAGGCCGTCGGCGACGGAAAGCTTCTCCAGCTTCTCCTGCACCTTCGCCTTGCGCCGCATGCCGGCCGTGTCGAACATCTTGATCGTGCGGCCCTTCCAGTCCCATTCGACGGAAATCGAATCGCGCGTGATGCCGGCTTCCGGGCCGGTCAGCAGGCGGTCCTCGCCGAGGAAGCGGTTGATCAGCGTGGACTTGCCGGCATTCGGGCGGCCGACGATGGCGACGCGCAGCGGCTTCGTCTCGTCATATTCCGGCTCGAAATCCTCGTCCGCTTCCGCGCCCTCGGCCATTTCGGCCCGCACGTCGATATTGGTCTCGGCCTCGTCTTCTTCGGGATAGGCGCGTTCCTCGCCGATGGCGGCGACGATGGCGTCGCGCAGGTCGAGCATGCCCTGCCCGTGTTCGGCGGAGATCGGCGTCGGCTCGCCGAGGCCGAGCGTGAAGGCGTCGTAGAAGCCGCCGTCGGAGCCGCGGGCTTCCGACTTGTTGGCGACGAGCACGACGGGCTTGCCCTTGCGGCGCAGCATCTCGGCCAGCGTCTGGTCGACCGGCGTCAGGCCCATCTTGGCGTCGACCACGAAGAGCGAGAGATCGGCCTCCTCGATGGCGGCTTCCGTCTGGGCGCGCATGCGGCCCTGCAACGTCTCGGGCGCAGCCTCCTCGAGGCCGGCCGTGTCGATGATGCGGAATTTCAGGTCGATGAGGCGGGCGTCGCCCGGCCGGCGGTCACGGGTGACGCCGGGCGTATCGTCGACGAGCGCGAGCTTCTTGCCCACGAGCCTGTTGAACAGGGTGGACTTGCCGACATTGGGGCGTCCGACAATGGCGACGGTGAAGCTCATGAACGTGTTCCGTTGTAGCGGCCGGCAGATGCCGGCTCAGGAAGACAGCTTGCCGCTTGCCGTGATCAGGTCAAGCAGCATCTGCGCGCGGTTGGCGACATTGCGCGGGCTTTCGCTGTCGTTGATTATGGCGTCGAACCATTCCTTGGCGCGCGCATAGTCCTCGTGCTTGTAGGCCGAAAGACCGAGGACCTCGCGGGCGGAATGGCGCAGCGCCCCCTGCGGCGTCGCAAGCTGCTCGGCCTCGGCCGAGACCTGGTCGTAGCTGCCGGTATCGACGAGGAGATAGGCGGCGCGAAGGCGGGCCGCATCGCGCAGCGCCTGCGGCACCGAGCCGTCCTTGGAGATCGCCGTGAAGGCATCGATGGCGCCCTTGGCGTCGGTTTCCGCCAGCAGCGAGGCCGAGCGCATGCGGGCAAGCACCGGATAGGAGCCGAAGCCGTCCTTCTCGAGCGCGCCGAGCGCCGCCAGCGCCTCGTCCTTCTTGCCGTCGCGGGCGAGCGTCAGGGCGGCGAGGAACTCGTCGCCGGAAGCGGACGCCTCTCTGTCGCGCCAGTATTCGTAGCCCACCTTGCCGATCGTGCCGAGCACGACGAGAACGGCCGCGCCGATGAGGATGCGGCCGAAACGCTTCCAGACCAGACGCATCTGATCGGAGCGCAATTCCTCGTTCACCTCGCGGATAAAGCTGTCGTCCTGATTTACCATGTCCTGCCCGGCGCCAACCAACGTTTAAAGTTAGCGCCTTCTACCCGATTTTCGCGGCGTTGTAAGGGGGCAGGCGCGAAAAGCCCCCGGGATAGGCAACGGATCAGGGCAGCGGGGCGACACCGATCAGCCATTCGTGAAGCTTGAGGACGATCACCGCATAGAGCGCAAGGCCGGCGACGACGGCGATGACGTCGTATTTCGCCGAGACGAAGACCGGCAGCTTGGTTTCCCCCGCCGCGATGCGCTTCTTGAGCGTGATGCGCAGGATGACCGCCCAGGCGAGGATCGTCACGAAGAGCAGCACGGAATAGCTCTCGCCGTTCGCCAGCAGATGCGCCAAGGCCCAGATCTTGATGGCGACGAGGATCGGGAACTTCAGTTTCGTGCGGATATGGCCGGGCGGCAGGAAGCCCGCCACGAGACAGATCGCGGCGATGGCCATCAGCGTCAGCGTGATATGCGCCATGAAGGCGGGCGGGAAATACAGCATCTCGCCGCCGTTCTCGCGCGCGTCGATGAAGCCGTAGACGATGAGGGCGAGGCTTGCGAGCGAGACGATGCCGTGCAGCGCCATCCAGCCCGGCTTGCCGAGCGCGGCGATGCCGGCATTGCGCAGCCCCGGCGCAACGGGGCGCAGCAGATGGGTGACGACGAAGAGAACGAGACCGGTTATGAGCAACGTCATGAAAATGCCCCTTGAGGAAAAGTCGGCGGATGGCCGTCACCAATGGAATATCCGTCGCGAAGCGACAATTCCAGCCCGATCAAAGGATTGCCGCATTCGGAATCGATGAGAGACCCTTTGCAAATTGTCGCGGGTAGCCATGTCCTCCTTGTTTTCGCCTCGTTCCCTCCTTCTTCCCCTCGCCGTGGCGCTCGCCGCCGGGCCGGTGCTCGCGGGGGACGAGGCGCCGGAGACGGCAAAGCGCAGGCAGCTCGTCATCGTCTCCTTCGACGGCGCGCACGACAACCTGCTCTGGGAGAAGAGCCGCGCCATGGCGAGGCGCACCGGCGCGCATTTCACCTATTTCCTCTCCTGCACCTTCCTTTTCCCGAAGGCCGAGCGCACCAAATACCAGGCGCCGCACGAAAAGCGCGGCCGCTCGAATGTCGGCTTCGCGCCGGACCGGGAGGATACGATCCTCCGGCTCGGCGAGATCTGGCTCGCCAAGCTGGAAGGCCACGACATCGGCAGCCATGCCTGCGGCCATTTCGACGGCGGCAAGTGGAGCGCGGAGGACTGGAAGGCCGAGATCGCCTTCTTCCGGGAGTCGCTGAAGAACGCCTGGCAGAATGCCGGCGTCGGCGAGCGCGAGCCGGCGGACTGGAAGCGCTTTGCCGAAGAGGACATCAAGGGTTTTCGCGCGCCCTATCTTTCGGCCGGAAGCGGCCTTGTGAAGGCGCTGGAGGCTGACGGCTTTGCCTATGATGCAAGCCTCGTCACCAAGGGGCCGGCCATGCCTGTGGCAAGCGGCGATATCGTCCGCTTCGGCCTGCCGCTCGTTCCGGAAGGCGCCTCGCAGCGCCCCGTCATCGCCATGGACTACAATCTCTATGTCCGCCATTCCAAGGGCAAGGAGAACCCCGAAAAGAGCGCCGCCTTCGAGGAAAGCACGCTGAAAGCCTACCGCGACGCCTTCGCCAGGCAATATGACGGCGAGCGCATTCCCCTCCAGCTCGGCTTCCATTTCGTAGAGATGAATGCCGGCGCCTACTGGCGCGCGCTCGACCGCTTCCTGACGGAGACCTGCGGCAAGGCGGATGTCGCCTGCGTCAGCTATGCCGGCGCGCTGGACATCCTCGCGAAAGAGAAGAAGGCGGCCGGGGCCGCCCTCTGATCGCAACCCTTACGGTTCGTTGGCCGCAAGCTCGCCTTCGACGGCCGCCCTTTTCAGGTAGCGCTCGTCGATATCGGGCAGCGGCTGGTCGTCGATCGCCGCCTCGAAGGCCTTGAGGCGCTTGTAGATCGACAAGAGCTCGACGATGGTCGTCCAGGAATTGACCAGATACTGGAACGACTCGCGCACCTGCCCGAACACGTTCTGGATCTGGCTCATCACGCCGAGCGTCAGCTTGCCCGCGACGATGGAGGGCACCAGAACGAAGGTGCCGAAGAGATTGTCGGCCTGCAGGTAGAAGATGCGGGCGACGTTGAAATAGAGATAGTGGAAATAGAGGCGGAAATAGTTCTTGCGCACATTGGCGAAGAGCTCCGCCACCGTCGGCGGCTGCGCCCGGTCGGCATGGTCCTCGCCATAGACCAGTTCCTTGCGGTAGGCCGCCTCGACGCGCTGGTTGCGGAATTCCAGGCCCGGCAGCTTGATGCCGACGGCGGCAAGGAACACCGTGCCGAACAGCGACCAGCAGATCGCCGCCCAGACGAGGGCATGCGGAACCTCGCCGACGAAGGGCAGCACCGTCACCGTGCTGGAGAACTTGAACAGCACCGGAAGGAAGGCGACGAGCGTCATGATCGAGGAAACGAGGCTGACGCCGAGCCCTTCGACGGTGCGCGAGAAGCGCATCGTATCGTCCTGCACACGCTGCGAGGCGCCCTCGATATGGCGCAGCTTGTCCCAGTGGGACATGTAGAAATCGTTCATCGCCGTGCGCCAGCGGAAGACGTAGTGGCTGACGAAGAAGAGGTTCAGCGTGCCGACGGTGATCGCGACGAAGGCGATGCCCGCAAAGCCGATCATGCCGACATAGATCTCGGTTTCCGTCGGGATCGGCTCGGTGCGCGCGAGGCCGCGCTGGATCATGTCGTAGAACGGCCCGTACCACGCATTGATGGCAACGCTTACCTGCACCGAGAAATAGGTGTTGAAGATGATCAGCGCCGAGCCGAGCACGGACCAGAGCTGCCATTGATGCGGGCTGTAGGTGAACCAGAAGGCCGCGAACAGCCCGACCATCACCGCATAATAGATGTAGAACCAGAGGAACGGCGCCGACCAGAAGACGGAGACCCCGATGATCGCCTCCTCGCCCGGCTTCAGCGGCGGCAGCCCGATATAGGCGCCCAGACCTTCCCCGCCGGCGTACCAGATCGCCATGGCGAGGGCCGACCATAGGATGACGGAAGGAAAGAACAATCTGGGATAGGGAAAGAAGGAGACGAACAAAGGAATAGCTTTCGTTTCTCATAGGCCGGGCGGCGCGAAGCGCACCGAAGATGCGCAGAACCTAAAGGAGTTTGCGCAGCACAACAATTGGTGCCCTGAGGCATTACCGAGATTTAATGGAAAGCACCCCGCCGAGCGCGGTGATGGCCGCGGCAAGCAGAAGAACGCCCGCCGCCGCAAGGCTGGGCAGCGCGTAGCTTCCCGTGCGCGCCGCAAGAAACCCTGCCCCGAGCGGCCCGAGGATCTGCCCGACGCCGAAAGCCGCCGTCATCAGCGCCAGGACCCGGCGCGCGCTGGCGCTCGCCAGCATGCGGCCGAGCTGCAGGCCATAGGCGGTGATGACGATGAAGGTGAGGCCGAGCAGCCCGCCGCCGATGAGAGCGGATGCCGGAAAGGGCAGCACGACCGTCGCCGCGACGCCGATGGTCTCGACGAGGATCGCCATGAGATAGGCGGCCGCGACCCCACGGCGCCGCTCCACGGGCTTCCAGACGAGGAGCGAGACGGCCGCCGCAGCGCCGGTGACGAGCCAGGTGAGGCATTCGAGCAGCGGGCTTTCCGCCCCTTCCCGGGCGATGGCGACGATGAAGGTCGCCGTCACCACATAGCCGATGCCGAAAAGCCCGTAGCTGAGCGTCAGCGCCGCGAGCGGCCGCGTCCAGGCAATGGCCGGCTCGCGCACCGCCGAGGCGCTGCCCTCCGGCCGCGGCAGCAGCCAGGCGACGGCTGCAAGGCCGGCGGCGCCGAGCAGCGCGCCGGCAAACCAGTCGACCCGCCAGGCGGGAATGGCGGATGCGGGCGCCAGCGACAGCAGATAGACCAGCACCGCCGAGACCGCGATGCCGATGCCGACCCCGGAGAAATGCGCCATCTGGACCCGCGGTTCGCGGTGCGAAAGGCCGATGGACAGCACGATGCCGGAGGTGAAGATAAGGCCGAAGGCGCTGGCGAGTCCTGCGAGGAAGCGCACGACAGAGAGCGCCGCGACGCCCGAAAGCAGCCCCATGGCGAGAAGCAACAGGACAGTCGCGACGAGCGAGCCGACCGCAAGGCGCCGCTCGTGGCCGGCGGCCCAGCCATAGGCGGCCAGCACGGCGCCGAGGAGATAGCCGGCGAAATTCGCCGCCGCGATGATGCCGGCATCCGCCGCATCGAGGTGAAGGCCGGCCATCATGCCGGGCAGGACGGGCGTATAGAAGAAGCGCCCGAGCCCCATGGCCACCGCCATGGCGAGCGCGCCGGCAATGGCGGCGCGCAGGGTCTCGCGCGAAGGAGCGGCTGTGCGATGCATCATGGCGGGACCATTGCACTGCAACATGGCCGCGGCAAACGACATTTATTGATCGACGGATCAGCGCCGGTGAAGGCTCTCAGCCCGGCAGCGTCACCACCAGCGGGCCGTTGCGCGTGGCGACGACCGTGTGCTCGAACTGCACCGTCGGCGCGCTCGGCTCGCTGTAGAGCGTCCATTCGTCCTTGTCGCCGCCTTCCGCCCAGTTGGCGCCGAGCGAGAGGAACGGCTCGACCGTGAAGACGAGGCCTTCCGTCATGCGGCGCTTTTCCTGCGGGTCCGGCCAGGTGGCGATCTCCGTCGGCTCCTCGTGCAGCGAACGGCCGACGCCGTGGCTGGCGAGATTGGCGATCAGCGTATAGCGGTTCTTGCGCGCGAAGGCGCCGATGGCATTGCCGACTTCGGCCAGCGGCTTGCCGGCCTTGACTTCCTTGAGGCCGACCCAGAGCGCCCGCTTGCCGTCACGGCAGAGCCGCTCCACCGCCGGCACCGAGCGGCCGACAGTGAAGGATGCGCCGGTGTCGGCGAAATAGCCGTCGAGCTCGGCGGAAACGTCGATATTGACGAGGTCCCCTTCCTTGATCACCCGCTCGCCCGGAATGCCGTGCGCCACCTCTTCGTTGATGGAAATGCAGGTCGCGCCCGGGAAATTGTAGCAGCTTTCCGGCGCCGAGCGGGCGCCCGTCGCCTCCAGCATGCGCCGGCCGATCAGGTCGAGCTCGGCCGTCGTCATGCCGGGCCGGACGGCGGTCGACATGTGCTGCAGCACGTTCGCGCAGATCCGGCCGATCGCCTTCAGGCCGTTGAGGTCTTCATCGTTTCCAAGGGTCATCGCATCTCTCTTTCGCGGGGCGTCCTAGCACGTTCGCGCCGCGCTGTCAGGCGGAAGGGGCCATTTCCGCCCTGGGCTCGTCCGCCAGCATCTCGCGCACCAGCGGTGCGACCTTCGTGCCGTAAAGCTCGATCCCGCGCAGGATGCGGTCGTGTGGCATCAGGCCGATCGCCATCTGGAGCAGGAAGCGGTCGTTGCGGAAGATCCTGTGGTGGGCGACGATCTTCCTGGCGACCGTCTCCGGATCGCCGAGGAAGAGATGGCCGTCCGGCCCGGTCGACTGGTCGAACTGCGCCCGGCTCGTCGGCCCCCAGCCGCGCTCGCGGCCGATGCGGTTCATCACATCGGCCTGCGGCCCGTAGAAGGTGTCGGCGGCGGCCTCCGTCGTATCGGCGATGAAGCCGTGCACGTTGATGCTGGTCTTCAGCTTCGCCTCGTCCTGTCCCGCCCGCCGCGCGGCCTCGCGGTAGAGATCGAAGAGCGGCGCATAGCGCGCTGGCGTGCCGCCGATGATGGCAAGCGCCAGCGGCAGGCCATAGGCCCCTGCCCGCGCCACCGACTGCGGCGTGCCGCCGACGGCGATCCAGACCGGCAGCCGGCCATGGAGGGGCCGCGGATAGACGCCGATGCCCGAAAGCGGCGCGCGCATGACGCCGTTCCACGAGACCTTTTCGCTTGCGTTGAGCGCGAGCAGCAGGTCGAGCTTTTCCTCGAAGAGCTGGTCGTAGTCGTCGAGCGCATAGCCGAAGAGCGGGAAGGATTCGATGAAGGAGCCGCGCCCCGCCATGATCTCCGCCCGGCCGCCGGACAGGAGATCGACCGTCGAGAACTGCTGGAAAACGCGCACCGGATCGTCCGAGGACAGCACCGTCACCGCGCTCGAAAGACGGATAGTCTTCGTGCGCGCCGCCGCCGCGGCCAGCACGACGGCCGGCGCAGAGGCGGCATAATCCGGCCGGTGATGCTCGCCGAGCCCGAAGACATCGAGCCCCACCTGATCGGCAAGCTCGATCTCTTCCAGCAGGTTCTTCAGCCGCCGCTCCCCTTCCCGCCCCTTGTCGGGGGCATTGGGATCGACATCGGCGAAGGTATAGAGGCCAAGTTCCATGGGATGTTCCATATGAGAGGATTTTCCCTCAGATATGGCGCGCGGGCGAAGGTTGGAAGAGGCGCCGGGGAAACAGTGTGTTCACGGGGCCGGAAACACCGCGCCGGCGGCCTCGCGCTGCATGCTGTCGAGATGCTGGCGGATATGGGCCGCCTCGGCCGACGTAGTGGCGAGCGCGATGGCGCGGTCGAAGGCCTGATGTGCTTCCGCATAGCGGCCGAGCTGCTTGAGCAGTCCGCCGCGCAGGCCATGGAAATAGAAATAGCCGTCGAGCTTTTCCGCCAGCGGCTCGATCAGCACCAGCGCCGCCTCCGGCCCCTCGCGCTTGGAGACCGCGACGGCGCGGTTGAGCCGCACCACCGGCGAGGGCTGGAGGCGCTCCAGCGTCTGGTAGAGAAGGTCGATCTCCACCCAGTCCGTCTCCGCCGCCGTCGCGGCGCGGGCATGCAGTGCGGCGATGGCCGCCTGTATCTGGAAGGGGCCGGGCGCGCGGTGGCGGAGCGCCTTGTCGATCAGCACCAGCGCCTCGTCGATGAGCGCGCGATCCCAGAGCGAACGATCCTGATCCTCCAGCAGCACGATCTGCCCGTTCCCATCGAAGCGGGCGGCGAGCCGCGAATGCTGTATGAGCAGCAGCGCGGTCAGCCCCATGATCTCCGGCTCCGCCGGAAAGAGCTTGAGCAGCAGCCGGGCGAGCCGGATCGCCTCCGCACAGAAGGGCGTATCGGCCTTCTCCGGCACGCCGGCCGAATAACCCTCGTTGAAGACGAGATAGATCATCGCCGCGACCAGCCCGAGCCGTTCGGCCCGCGCCAACGCATCCGGCGTCTCGAAGGGAATGCCGGCCGCGCCGACCTTTGCCTTGGCGCGGGTGATGCGCTGCTCCATCGCCGCTTCCGAGACGAGGAAGGCCCGAGCGATCTGCCTGACCGAAAGCCCGGAGACGATGCGCAGCGCCAGCGCGATCTGCTGCGTTGCCGGCAGGCCCGGATGGCAGCAGACGAAGAGCAGGCGCAGGATGTCGTCGCGGTAATGCGCGCCGTCCAGCCGGTCGGCAAGGTCGCTCTCGGTGTCCTCAAGGTCGGACAGCACCTCCTCGGGCGGCAGCGGCCGGGTTTTCGCGCGCTTCCTCACCTGGTCGATGCCGCTGTTGCGGCCGACGAAGATGAGCCATGCTGCCGGATCGCGCGGCGGGCCCTTGTCGGGCCATGTCCTCAGCGCGCGGAGGCAGGCCTCCTGAAAGGCCTCCTCCGCCATGTCGAGGTCACGGAAGTAGCGCAGCAGCGCCCCCATGGCCTGCGGCCGCGCCGAGGTGAGCGCCAGGTCGATCCAGGCAAGGTCCGTCATGTTATGGGCACTCCCGGATTGAAGAACTGCAGCGGCCGGATCTCATAGGTCCCGTTCGCCGGATTGGCGGCGGAGAGCTCGCGGGCGAACTGGATCGCCTCCTCCAGCGTCTCGGCCTCAAGCACGAAGAAGCCGAGGAACTGCTCCTTGGTCTCGGCGAAGGGACCGTCCATGACGATATTGTCCGTCGGGCCCTTGCGCACGGTGACGGCCGCCGTCGTCGGCATCAGCCGCGCGACGGGCCCGAGCTTGCCGGCCTCGGCATAGCGCTGGTTGACGGCGCCGAGATCGGCCATGACTTTCTCGTCCAGCTCCTTCGACCAGGCGCAGACTTCGCTTTCGGCATCGTAACAAAGAACGGCATACAGCATGGTGAACTCCCGTGGTTGATAGACGCAGGAGTAACGCCTCAGCCGACAGGGCGCACCGGAATATTTTTGATTTTCGGCAGGAAGTGCCGCCCGCTCAGATCTTGAACACGTCGTCCTGCCGGAACACGATGACGTAGCCGCCCGTCGCTTCGGCTTCACACGCCCAGTCCAGCAATTGCGAATGATAGGGCTCGCGTCGCCAGATATCGGGGTGGTCGGGATCGACCAGAACCGTAACCTGCGGCCCCTGCCGATAGACCATCATGTGCGAGCGCGACGGCTCCCAGGCTTCCGTGAGCCCTTCGTCAGTCATCCACAGACAGAGGAAATCCCGGCAGACCGATGGCCGATCCGCATAGATCGAGCACCCCTCGCCCGCGACGCAGTGCCTGCACCAGGCATTGGCCGGCTTATCCAAATGATCGATGTCGGGCAGCCGGCAGCAGAGCGTGCAGGTGCCGCAGGATCGGCCGGCAACAACGTTAGGCGATGATTGCATGGCCGGTGCATAGCATCCGGCCGCCGAGCCTAGAAGGGCCAGCTACGGGAATTACGCGCTCAGCGTCCGCCGCACCGCATCCTTCCAGCCCCTGATCTTCACCGCGCGCGTCTTCTCGTCCATCTTGGGCGTGAAGCGCGTGTCGCGCGCCCAGGACTTGGCGAAGCCCTTGCGGTCCGGCCACACGCCCGCGCGCTGGCCGGCGAGCCACGCCGCGCCGAGCGCGGTCGTCTCCAGGATGGTCGGGCGGTCGACGGGGGCGTCGAGGATGTCGGCAAGGCGCTGCATGGTCCAGTCGGAGGCGACCATGCCGCCGTCGACGCGCAGAACCGTTTCCTTGCCATTGGCCTTCCAGTCCTTGTGCATGGCGTCGAGTAGGTCGCGCGTCTGGTAGCAGACGGCCTCCAGCGCCGCGCGGGCGAATTCCGCCGGTCCCGTGTTGCGCGTCATGCCGTAGATGGCGGCGCGCGCCTCCGGGTCCCAGTGCGGCGCGCCGAGGCCGGTGAAGGCGGGCACGAGATAGACGTTCTGCGTCGGGTCGGCCTTGGCGGCGAGATCGCCGGTGTCGGGCGCGGCCTTGATGACCTTCAGCCCGTCGCGCAGCCATTGCACGGCGGCACCCGCGATAAAGATCGAGCCCTCCAGCGCATAGGTCGTCTCCCCATCGAGCCGGTAGGCGATGGTGGTGAGCAGGCGGTTCTTCGAGCGCACCATGTCCGGCCCGGTGTTGAGCAGCGCGAAGCAGCCGGTGCCGTAGGTGGATTTCATCATGCCGGGCTCGAAGCAGGCCTGGCCGATGGTCGCCGCCTGCTGGTCGCCGGCAACGCCGAGGATCGGGATTTCCGCGCCGAACAGGCTCTTCTCCGTCACGCCGAAATCGGCGGCGCAGTCCAGCACCTCCGGCAGCATGGCCTTCGGCACGCGCAGGATCTCCAGCAGTTCGCCGTCCCATTCGTTCGCCGCGATGTTGTACATCAGCGTGCGGCTGGCATTGGTGGCGTCGGTGACATGGGACTTGCCGCCCGTCAGCCGCCAGATGAGGAACGTGTCGATGGTGCCGAAGCAGAGATCGCCTTTCGCGCCCCGCGCCCGCGCGCCCTTCACGTTGGAGAGCATCCAGGAGAGCTTGGTGCCGGAGAAATAGGGATCGAGCAGCAGGCCCGTCTTCTTCGTGAAGGTCTTTTCGAGGTCCTGCTTCTTCAGCTTCTCGCAATAGGAGGCGGTGCGGCGGTCCTGCCAGACGATGGCGTTGTGGATCGGCCTGCCGCTCTCGCGCTCCCAGACGACGACCGTCTCGCGCTGGTTGGTGATGCCGATGGCGGAAATATCGGAGGCCTTGACGCCAGCCTTCTTCAGCGCGGCCTTCACCGACCAGACGACGCTTTCCCAGATTTCCTCGGGATCGTGCTCGACCCAGCCGGATTGCGGAAAGATCTGCGTGAATTCCTTCTGGCCGGACCCGACGACCTTCTGGTTGCCGTCGAAGACGATCGCCCGGCTCGATGTCGTGCCCTGATCGATCGCGAGAACATATCCGCCCATCTGTCCCTCCCGGTTCAGGGCCGCTCCCAGGCCCTTCGGAATCTTCAATACGATACAAAAACGAATGTCAAAGGAAAATAAAACGCAAGTCGCGCTTTGCCTCCAGCGGGACTGTACCGCGCGGAAAACGCAATTGTCATCGCTTGAGTTTTAGGCGTAGGCTGCCGCAACGCAGCATATCGGGAGATAGTCATGAAGAGCGTCGTCGTCACCGGCTCCACCAGCGGCATCGGCCTTGCCATCGCCACCGCCTTTGCCGAAACCGGCGCCAATGTCGTCATCAACGGTTTTGGCGCGGCGGACGAGATCGAGGCGATCCGAGCGAAGCTCGATGGGCTCGGCAAGGGCCGCATCATCTACCATCCCGCCGACATGACCAAGCCGCACGAGATCTCCGACCTCATCGAGACGGCGGTGGAGGAATTCGACGGCGTCGACATCCTCGTCAACAATGCCGGCATCCAGCATGTCGAGAAGATCGAGGATTTCCCGGTCGAGAAGTGGGACCAGATCATCGCGATCAACCTCTCCAGTTCCTTCCACACGATCCGCTGCGCCGTGCCGCACATGAAGCGCAAGGGCTGGGGCCGCATCATCAACGTCGCCTCCGCGCACGGCCTCGTCGCCTCGCCCTTCAAGGCCGCCTATGTCGCGGCCAAGCACGGCGTCATGGGCCTCACAAAGACCGTCGCGCTGGAAGTCGCCGAGAACGGCATCACCGTCAACGCCATCTGCCCCGGCTACGTGCTGACGCCGCTCGTCGAAAAGCAGATCCCCGATACGGCCAAGGCCCGCGGCATCAGCGAGGCCGAGGTGAAGACCGACGTCATGCTGAAATTCCAGCCGACCAAGGAATTCGTCGGCACCGACGAGGTGGCGGCCATCGCGCTCTTCCTCGCCTCGGATGCGGCAAAGTCGATCAACGGCACCCATATATCCGTCGATGGCGGCTGGACCGCCCAATAAGAAGGCGCCCCCGATGGTGGGGCGCGCAAGAAGGACGAAATGAACTTTCTACAGGATAGCCTCGAGGGCTTTCTCGCCCGGGAGCACCGGGTCGTCATCGTCGAGGTCAGTGCAACGAAAGGCTCCGCCCCGCGCGACAAGGGCACCTTCATGCTGGTTGCGCCGACCGATATCCACGGCACGATCGGCGGCGGCCAGCTCGAATATGTGGCGATCGAGAATGCCCGCAAGCTCCTGGCGGGCGCCGGTGGCGAGGCGAGCCTCGACATTCCCCTCGGCCCGGATATCGGCCAGTGTTGCGGCGGCCGCGTCAAGCTGATCTTCACCGTCGCCGACGAAGCGGCCCGCAAGGCCCTCGATGCAAGGCTGAAGGAAGAGGAACGGCGAAAGCCGCAGGTCTGGGTGTTCGGCGCCGGCCATGTCGGCCGGGCGCTCGCCGAGGCGCTGACCCTCCTGCCCCTCAAGGTCTTCGTCGTCGAGGCGCGCAAGAGCGAGCTCGACCAGCTCACCTCCGAGGTGCACCACCGGCTGGACGCCATGCCGGAATCGCTCGTCGCCGATATCCCGCCGGGCTCGGCGGTGGTCATCGTCACCCACGACCATGCGCTCGATTTCCTGATCGGCCGCGAGGCGCTGGCCCGTACGGACCTTGCCTATATCGGCATGGTCGGCTCGAAATCGAAGCGCGGCAGCTTCCTCCACTATCTGGAGGAGGAAGGCCTCGACCGCGCCGTGGCCGACCGGCTCGTCCTGCCCATCGGCGGAACGGCGGTCGACGACAAGCGCCCGGAGGTCATCGCCGCGATGACGGCGGCCGAGGTGCTGCTCGCCTTCGCCGCATGGCGGGGCGAGACGGCTTAGCGACCGCTGCGCCCGTCGAGAAAACCGAGATCACGCTTGATGTGATCGGACAGTTCCCGCGGATCGAGCCGCGGGCGGCGCTTCCTCGCGCCCGGGCGCAAGGCGATGGAGAGCTTATGCCAAAGGCCGGGCTTGCGGAATTGCAGGGCGCCCGCCTGTACCGGGTCGGCGATGCATGTCATGGGAAAACCTCGTAAATTCCATCCATTGCTTGCAGGGTGCGCCGAAAGATGATGGAATTCCAATCGAAGCTTCGTCTGCGTGCATGAAGAGAACTTTGCCTTGAAGATGTCCCGCAACTTCCCGCTCAATGCGCTACGCGTCTTCGACGCGGCGGCCCGGCATGCGAGCTTCACCCGCGCCGGCGACGAGCTGGGCATGACGCAGACGGCCGTCAGCTACCAGATCAAGCTGCTGGAGGAGACGCTTGGCGAGCCGCTGTTCCTGCGCCAGCCCCGGCAGGTCATCCTCAGCGAGGCGGGGGAACGCCTCGCGCCGAAGGTGGCCGAGGGGCTCGGCAAGCTCGCCGAGGCCGTCGCGGACCTGCGCGGCGCGACGGAGCAGAAGCTCTGCATCCACTCCACGCCCACCTTCGCCCTGCAATGGCTGAGCCGCACCGTCGGCGATTTCCAGCTCAGACACCCGAACATCGCCGTCCGCCTCACCACCTCGCAGGACGTGATCGATTTCGCCAAGGAGGAGGCGGATGTCGCGATCCGCTGGGGCAAGGGCGACTGGCTCGGCCTTGCCAGCCACCGCGTCATGCGCATGAACTTCACGCCGATGCTAAGCCCGGCGCTCGCCGAGACCATTGGCGGCGTGAAGGAGCCGGCCGACCTCCTGAAGCTGCCGATCATCAGCGCGCGCGACATCTGGTGGCGCACCTGGTTTGCCGCCGCCGGCGTCGACAATCCCGATCTCGAACGCTTCCCGCCCAACGAGCTCGGCACGCAGACCATCGACGCGCAGATCGCCATGGCCGGCCAGGGCGTCGCCGTCCTCAATCCCGACCATTTCCGCCTGGAGATCGCCGCCGGCCAGCTCTTCCAGCCCTTCGCGCTGACCTGCAACGACGGGCGGGACTATTGGCTCGCCTACCCGGAAAACCGTCGCAACATCCCGAAGATCAGGGCCTTCCGCGACTGGATCCTCGCGATCATGCCGCAGGAGGCGTAGGTTACCGCCGGTCTTTGCTGCCGCAAGCCGTTGACTTGCCGTGCGGGAAAATCTATTGCGTTTTTACGCCAGTGTTCTGGCCGTAAGCGTCTGACGTCAAGCAACGCACAACGACCCTCGCCGGTCGGAGTGCGTTTTTCATGCGCCGTCGGACGAGGGAAAGCCTGGAGGAAACCATGGCTCCCCAATTCATGCGCGCGGCCCCGCCGGGCCGGCTTCTGTTGCTGACGGCCATCCTGCTCGTCTCCTATCTCTGCGTCGCGATCTCGCTGCCCATCGTCCCCGTCTTCGTCACGGGCTCGCTTGGCCTGGGGAACGTCTGGGCGGGGCTCGGTGTCGGCAGCGCCTTCCTGTCCACGATCCTCACGCGCGCCCATGCCGGTCGGCTTGCCGATGGCCGCGGCGCCAAGACCGCCGTCGCGCGCGGCCTTGTCTTCTACATCGCGGGCGCGCTGGCTTCGCTCGCCGCCGGCCTGCTGCCCGGCCAGCCCCTGGCCGCCTTCGCCATTCTCCTCGCCGGCCGCCTGCTTCTCGGCCTCGGCGAAAGCCTCGTCGCCGTCGGCGTCATCGCCTGGGGCGTCGGCATCGTCGGCCCGGCCAATTCGGGCCGCGTGCTGGCGATGGTCGGCGCGGCCATGTACGGCGCACTCGCCATCGGCGGGCCGCTCGGCCTTGCGTTGCTCCAGTCGGTCGGCTTTGCCGGGGCGATGACGATCAGCGCCCTCCTGCCGGCGCTCGGCCTGCTGGCCATCTGGCGCATCCCGGCCGTCGCGCCCCATCCCGAACAGGAAAGGCCCTCGTTCCGCAGCGTGATCAACCGCATCTGGCTGCACGGCACGATCATCTGCCTGCAGGGCATCGGCTTTGCCGCCATCGGCGCGTTCTTCGCCCTCTATTTCCGCGACCAGCACTGGAGCCATGCCGGCCTCGGCCTCACGGCCTTCGGCAGTGGCTTCGTGCTGATGCGCATCTTCTTCGGCCACCTGCCGGACCGCATCGGCGGCCTGCCGGTGGCGATCGGCTCGCTCGCCGTCGAGGCCGTCGGCCAGATGCTCATCTGGAGCGCGAACGATCCCACGCTCGCCCTCGTCGGCGCATTCCTCACCGGCATCGGCTGCTCGATGATCTTTCCCTCGCTCGGGCGGGAGGTCGTGCATCGCGTGCCGCCGCATCTGCGCGGCACGGCGCTCGGCGGCTTCTCAGCCTTCCAGGACGCCGCCTATGGTCTCACCGGCCCCTTTGCCGGGCTGCTCGCCGACCATGCCGGCTATGACAGCGTCTTCCTCATCGGCGGCATCGCGGCGGCGGCGGGCTTCGTGATCGCGCTGTCGCTCAGGCGCAAAAGCCTCGCGGCCGCCGCATAGCAATCCACGGATGCGTGAAGATCGCCCGCGCGGACAGCCTTCGCGCGGGCGGAAAACCGGCACCCGCCCTTTCTTCGCCCGCAAAGCTTGCACAATATGGAAACAGATGAGACACGCCCTCACCATCCCGTTCGAACCAGCCGCAGAAGGAAGCCGACCGCCATGACCCAGACCCTGATCCGCGGACGCCTGCTCTCCTTCCTCCGCCGGCCGCAAGCCATCGACGATGCCGCAAGCTACCGCTACGAGGAGGACGGCGGCCTGCTGATCGCCGATGGCAGGATCCTCGCCTGCGGCCCCTATGCCGCCGTGCACGCCGAAGCCGCCGGGGATGCCGAGGAGATCGACCACCGCCCCCACCTCATCCTGCCGGGGCTCATCGACACGCATCTGCATTTCCCGCAGATGCAGGTGATCGGCTCCTATGCCGCCAACCTCCTGGAGTGGCTGAACACCTACACTTTCCCGGAGGAATGCCGCTTCGTCGAGAGCGAGCACGCCGCCCGCATCGCCCGCCATTTCTACGACGAGATGATCCGCCACGGCACGACGACGGCGGTCGCCTACTGTTCCGTGCACAAGGCCTCGGCCGACGCCTATTTCGCCGAGGCGCTGAAGCGCGGCATGCGCATGATCGGCGGCAAGGTGATGATGGACCGTAACGCCCCGCAGGGCCTGCTCGACACGCCCGAGATGGGCTATGACGAGACCCGCGCGGTGATCGCCGAATGGCACGGCAAGGGGCGCAACCATGTCGCCATCACCCCGCGCTTCGCCATCACCTCGACGCCGGCGCAGATGGAAATGACCGCCACGCTCGCCCGCGAGTTCCCCGACCTGCATATCCAGACGCATCTTTCGGAGAACCACGACGAAATCCGCTTCACCGGCGAACTCTACCCGGACGCCATCGACTATACGGATGTCTACGCGAAATACGGCCTGCTCGGGCCGAAAAGCCTCTTCGGCCACTGCATCCATCTTTCCGAGCGCGAGGCGGATGCGATGAGCGAGGCGGGCGCGGTGGCGGTGCATTGCCCGACCTCCAACCTCTTCCTCGGCTCCGGCCTCTTCCCGCTGAAGAGCCTGTCGCGGCGGGAAAAGCCGGTGCGCATCGGGCTCGCCACCGATGTCGGCGGCGGCACGAGCTATTCCATGCTGAAGACGATGGACGAGGCCTACAAGATCCAGCAATTGCTCGGCGAGCGGCTGAACCCCTACGAGAGCTTCTACCACATGACGCTCGGCAATGCCGAAGCGCTCTCGCTGGCGGACCGCATCGGCACGCTGGAGGCCGGCACCGACGCCGATTTCGTGGTGCTCGACGCCGCCGCGACGCCGGCCATGGCGCTGAAGATGGAAGTGGTGCGCTCGCTCACCGACGAGCTCTTCCTGCTCCAGACCGTCGGCGACGACCGCGCCGTGCGCGAGACCTATGTGGCCGGCAGGCCGATGAAGGCGATGCTTTGAGAAGAGGGGTCAGTTCCCCGCAATTCGCGGCTATTGCCGATAGGCAGGGCAGCGCCGCAGGTTCCCTTCTCCCTCCGGGGAAAAGGTGCCGGCAGGCGGATGAGAGGGACGCCGGAGGAGGGAAAAACAGCAGTCTTCAGCCATGCCCCTCATCCGACCCTTCGGGCCACCTTCTCCCCGAGGGGAGAAGGAAAGGTGCGGCGCCGTCCACCCCTATGCGATGGCCCTGCCCTGCAAGCGATCAAGGCTGTTCGATGATGAACGGCGTGTCGAAGAAGTATTCTTCCAGATTGACGCCGCTGCCGAGACGGTCGACGACGATGAAGTCGCTGGTGGCGCCGACCGTCATCAGCGGGTGGTGCCAGACGTTGCGGCGGTAGTTCACGCCCTGCCGCCCGCCGGCGCGGAACACCTGCGGCCGGCCCGGCCTGCCGCCCTCGTCCTGCGCCACGATCACCAGCCAGGGCCGGTCGTCGATCGGCGAGAAGCTCTGGCTGCCGAAGGGATGGCGCTCCATCATGTCGACGGCATAGGGGAAGCTCCGCGGGCTGCCGCGGAAGATGTTGATGATGACCTTCGCATCCTCGCCGACGGCTTCGGCTTCGGCGAGCGCATGGTAGCGCTCGGTGTTGCCGCCGTTGATATGGCGCATGGTGGCGGGATCGGCCTCGATCACCGTGCCGAAGGGGGCGAAGGCTTCGCGCGTCAATGGACGGATCGTCAGTGTCTCAGCCATCGGACAGCCCTCCCGGGGAGAGGAAGGGCGGTCGTGGGTCGTCGGGCATTTTCAATCTCCGGGGAGCAGAGCAATCAATCTCAGGAGCGCGATGCGCTCCACCTGGGTCTTCGCCGTCTCGAATTCCACGTCGGCGGTGTTGCCGATGCGGGCCTCGAAGGTGGCGAGGATATCGTCCTTCGTCAGCCCCTTCACGGCGATGATGAAGGGGAAGCCGAATTTTTCCGTATAGGCCGTATTGAGCTCGGTAAAGCGGGCATGCTCGGTCGGGCTCAGCCGGTCGAGGCCGGCGCCGGCCTGTTCCTTGCGGCTGTCCTCGGTGAGCCCGCCGGCAATCGCCAGCTTGCCGGCAAGGTCCGGGTGGGCCTGGAGCACGCCGAGCTGTTCGGCATGGCTCGCCTCGCGGAAGGCGTCGCTCAGCGCGGCATGCACGCCCCCGGCGGTCAGCGGCAGCGACACCGCGCCGGCATCGAGCGCCCGCTCGGCGATGAAGGGCGAGTGCTCGAAGACGCCGCCGAACCGGTCGAGGAAATCGGCACGGTCGATCATGCGCCCTTGCCCTTCGACGGATGGTGATGCTCGATCCAGTGGCGCGCGATGTCGATGCGGCGCGGGATCCAGACCTTCTCGTGGCCGAGCACGTAGTCGACGAAGCGGGCGAGCGCCGCGACGCGGCCCGGACGGCCGACGAGGCGGCAGTGCAGGCCGATGTTCAGCATCTTCGGGCTGCCGTCCTGGCCCTCCTGGTAGAGCACGTCGAAGGCGTCCTTCAGGTAGTTGAAGAACTGGTCGCCTGCATTGAAGCCCTGCGGCGTCGCGAAACGCATGTCGTTCGTTTCGAGCGTATAGGGAATGATGAGGAAGGGCTCGCCATCGACGCCCGGCACCCAGTAGGGCAGGTCGTCGGCATAGGAATCGGAGGAGTAGACGAAGCCGCCCTCCTCCATCACGAGCCGCAGCGTGTTGGACGACGGCTTGCCCTGATACATGCCGAGCGGATGCGAGCCGGTCAGCTCCTTGTGCAGGCGCACCGCCTCGCGGATGTGCTCGCGCTCCTGCTCCTCGGAGAAGTCCTTGTATTCCAGCCAGCGATAGCCGTGGCTGGCGATCTCCCAGCCGGCTTCCTTCATGGCCGCGACGGCTTCCGGATTGCGCGCCATGGCGAGTGTCACGCCGTAGACGGTGGTTGTGACGTTGCGGCTGGTGAAGAGCCGGTGCAGGCGCCAGAAGCCGGCGCGCGAGCCGTATTCGTAGATCGATTCCATGTTGAGGTTGCGCTGGCCCTGCCAGGGCTGCGCGCCGACGATTTCCGACAGCAGGCATTCCGAGGACGGATCGCCGTCGAGGATGCAGCTCTCGCCGCCCTCCTCGTAGTTCACCACGAATTGCACGGCGATATTCGCATCGCCCGGCCAGCGCACCTGCGGCGGGTTGCGGCCGTAGCCGATCAGGTCGCGCGCATAGGTCTTGTCGGTCATTCGCTCACCTCGAAATTGGGCCTACCGTAGCACCGGACGGCGGAAAGTCGAATTGAATCTGGTGCATAACCCCATGAAGAGGAACCATTACCGCCTTGGCCCGTTTCCTGTCCATGACAACCAAGGAGAAACACTTATGGCCATGCAGGATGCAAACATTCGCGAAACCCAGGATCTGATCGCCAGCGACAAGGTCGAGGGTACGAGCGTCTACGGCGCCGACGGCAAGCATATCGGCTCGGTGGAGCGCCTGATCCTCGACAAGCGGAGCGGCCGCGTTTCCTATGCCGTCCTCAGCTTCGGCGGGTTCCTCGGCATCGGCCAGGATCATTACCCCCTGCCTTGGGCCAAGCTCAGCTATGACGAGGGCCTCGGCGGCTACCGCGTCGACCTGACCAAGGAACAGGTCGAAAACGCCCCGCATTACGAGAGCGATGCCGAATACGACTGGAACCGCCGCAACGGCAAGGTCATCCACGACTATTACGGCGTGCCGCCCTACTGGATGTAAGGCAGCCTATATCCGCCCGGCTTCGTCGAAGTGTGCCGGGACGGTGAACGAGGGCGGCACGTCGAGCGTGCCGCCCTCGATTTCGTTCAGCACCGCGCGGGCGAGCCTGTGCGCGATGCCGAAGCTCACCTTGAAGCCGCCCGTCATGAGGCTGACATTGCGGTGGTCCGGGTGCCGCCCGACCATAGGGTCCGGCCCCACCGCCCGCGGCCGAAGCCCCGCCCAGCGCTCCGCGACCGGCGCATCGGCAAGGACCGGCGCCATCGCCCGGGCTCGTTCGATCAGCGTGTCGAGCAGGCCATCCGTACCATGGGGATCGGCGAACTGGTTCTCGCTGGTACTGCCGATGGCGACCAGCCCGTCCTCATGCGGAACGATATAGAGGCCGTCGGCGAAGATCACCGGCAGCGCCAGATCGAGATCGGCCTTCAGCAATGCCGCCTGCCCTTTCACCGCGCTGCCGGCGGGCTTGGCGAGCTTCGGACCGAGCGGCGTCAGGAGATCGAAGGTCTGCACGCCGGCCGCCAGCACGCAGGTACCGAAGGCAAGGCTGGTCCCGTCGTCGAGATGCGCCCGGCCGGCCGCCGGATCGAGCGCCGCAAGGCCGGTTCCCTCGCGGATGGCGACATTCGCCATGCGGCCGAGCGCAGCCTTGAGGGCGGCGAGCAGGAGGCGCGGCGCAAGGCGCCCGGCAAGGCGGTCGTGCACGATGCCGTATGGCATCGCCTCCACAGCGGGCCAGCCGGAAACCGGCGCCGCATCCAGCACCTCGAAGGCAAAGGACCGCTCGGGCGTGCGCCAGGCGGAAAGCGCGTCCTGCGCATGGCCGAGGGCACGCTCACGATTATGGGGTTTTTGCAGCGGCATGAGACGGCCGGAGCGGCGATAGCCGGTGGAAAGCCCGGTCTCGGCCTCGAGGGTCGCGATCTCCCCCTCCAGCGAGACGAGCGCATCGAACTGGAAGGCCTTCTTGGCATTCCACCTGTCGGGCAGGTGCGCCATTAGCGCGCCGAGCACGCCGCCGCTCGCCCCCGCGCCGATATGCCTCTTTTCTATGAGCGAGACCGAGAGCCCTTCGCGGGCGGCCAGAAGGGCCGTCCACAGGCCCATCACCCCGCCGCCGACGACGAGGAGGTCCACGCCCGGTTGACCGGCGGCCTTCACGCGACTATCGCCATTCGCCATGGCTGACCACAATCCTGAGAACACGACCGGGACCGAAGCGGTCCTCGACTGGCACGAGGGCGATATGCCCTATTCCCGTGCCTTTGACGATCACTTTTATTGCCGCAGCGACGGGCGGCTGGAATGCGGCCATGTCTTCCTTGCCGGCAACGACCTGCCCCGCCGCTGGCAGCGCCGGGAGCCGTTCCGCATCGCCGAACTCGGCTTCGGCACCGGCCTCAACCTGTGCGAGACATGGCGGCAATGGCGCGAGACCGCGCCGGAAGGCGCAAGCCTCCACTTCACCTCCTTCGAGCGCTTCCCGATGGCCCGCGCCGATATCGACCGCGCCCTTTCGCACTGGCCGGAAATCGAACGGGAACGCGCGATCCTCACCGCAAGGTGGCCCGACGCTCCCGAGGGCCGCGTCGAGATCGAGCTCGAACCCCGCATGCGCCTCACCGTCGTCTGCGGCGCGGCGCTCGATAGCCTTTCGGAGGAGAAAATCCCCTTCGACGCCTGGTATCTCGACGGTTTCGCGCCCTCGCGCAATCCGGACATGTGGTCGGAGGAGCTGATGGCGGAGGTCTACAGGCTGACGGTTCCGGGCGGGCGCTTCGGCACCTATGCCGCCGCCGGCTTCGTGCGGCGCAACCTCGCCGCCGCGGGCTTCATCGTGGAACGCCGGCCGGGCTTTGCGGGAAAGCGCGAAATGCTGTGCGGGGAAAAGCCGGCCGCCTGACGGCTTAGTGCAGCGTGCCTTTCACGGCCGGCGCATTACCGCGCTTCAGCCAGCGGTCGAGCTTTTCCTCCAGCTTCTCGATGCTGATCGGCTTGGTCAGGTAGTCGTCCATGCCGGCGGCAAGGCAGTCCTCGCGGTCGCCGTCGAGCACATGGGCGGTAACGGCGACGATGGGCACACGATGGCCGGTGCCGCTTTCGAGCTCGCGGATCGCCCGGCTCGCCTGGAGGCCGTTCATCACCGGCATGGAGATATCCATCAGAATCATGCCGGGCCGGCAAGCGCGGAAGACTTCCACCGCCGCCTCGCCGTTCTCGACCAGCCGGAAGCGAAGGCCGGCGGCCAGCAGCATCTGGGTGAAGAGGATCTGGTTGACCTCGTTGTCCTCCGCCACCAGCACGTCCAGCGCCCCGTCCCCGGCCGGAGCTACCGGCGTGGCAACCTGCGGGCGCAGCGGCAGCACCTTGCCTGCCGCGGCGGCGGAAGGCACCGTTTTCGCCCGCGCCGCGCGCAGCACCTCGAACACCGTCTCGCGCAGAAGATCGGCGCGCACGGGCTTCATCAGATGGGCCTCGACCTGCTGCGAGGAGAGGAGCTGGTCCTCGGCGGAGAGGTTCATGGAGGTCAGAACGATCACGGCGATATCCGCCGTCGGCGCGCTTTCGCGCAGCGCCCGCACGAAGCCGGGCGAGCGCTCCGGCTGGTAGTCGAGAAGGATCGCATCCACAGCGACGCCCATGTCCGAGGCCGCCGCGAGCACCGCCAGCGCCTCGACCTCGGAAGCGACCGCCGTGGCGTCGTATCCCCAGTCGAGCAGCATGTCGTAGGCGGCCTTGCGGGAAAGCTCGTGGGCATCGACGACGAGGATGCGCCCGTCGGGTGCCTTCGCCGGCATGATCCGGGCGGGCAGCGCGGAAACGGCGAGCGCCATCGGCAGGCGCACCGTAAAGACCGAGCCCCGCCCGACCTCGCTCACCACGTCCAGCGTGCCGCCGAAAAGCCGCGTCAGCCCGTCCGTGATGGCAAGGCCGAGGCCCGTGCCCTCGTGCCGCCGGGTCGAGGAGGCGTCGACCTGCGAGAACTTCTCGAAGATCGATTCCATCTTCTCCGTCGGGATGCCCGCGCCGGTATCCTCGACGCGAACGACGATCTCCACGCCGCTTTCCGTGGTCTGCGAGGAAAGATCGATGAGCACATGGCCGCGGTCGGTGAACTTGACGGCATTGCCGACGAGATTGGTGACGATCTGGCGGAAGCGCCCGGCATCGCCCATCACCGCCGCCGGCATGTTGGCCGCGCCGCGCACGACGAGCTCGACATCCTTCTCCGCCGCCTTGGCCGAGAGAAGCGTCGCCACGTCCTCGATCGCCTCCACCGGATTGAAGGCGACGTCGCGCAGCGTCATCTGGCCGGCATCGATCCGGGAGAAGTCGAGGATATCGTTGATGATCGTCAGGAGCGCGTTGCCGGACTTCACCATGATGTCGATGAAGGTCTTCTGGCGCGTGTCGAGGTTCGACTTGGCGAGCAGTTCCGCCATGCCGAGCACGCCGTTCATGGGCGTGCGGATCTCATGGCTCATATTGGCGAGGAATTCGGACTTGGCCTTGTCGGCGAGCTCGGCACGCGTGACGAGCCGGCGCAGCTCGTCCTCGCGGCTCTTGAGGTCCGTGATGTCGGAAAAGACCAGCACGAACCGGCCGCGGTCGCTCGGCGTGACATCGAGTCGCAGCCAGCGCTGGTGGCCGCTGAAGATGACGAGGGAGGCCGGCTTGCCGGCAAGCAGGATCTCGCCGAACCGGTCCGCATCCACCGACTCCTCGCCGAGGAAGCCGGCGATCTTGCGGTCGATGCAGCTTTGCAGCAGGTCCTCGACGCGCGCGCCGGGCTGCAGCAATTCGCGCGGCATGGCGATCATGGTGGAGAGCGCCTCGTTGGACAGCACCACCACCCCGCCTTCGAGGACGAGCAGGCCCTGGCTCATCGAGGAGACCGCATCCTTCAGCAGGCTGCCTGTCTCTTCGAGGGCGCTGCGGGCCTCCAGCACCTCGCGCTCGCGCTCGCGCCGCTCGGTAATGTCGATATAGGTCAGTAGGCACCGGCCGCCGGAAATCGCGCAGCCCGCCTCGATCACCGTCCGGCCGCCGGCATAGGTGACTTCGCGCACCGGCGTTTCGCCCGCGCGCATGCCCGCAAGGCATGCCCGATAGTCGTCGGCCGAAGCGCCCTCGCCTCCGTAGATTCCGCCCCGCTCCTGCTGGAAAAGCAGCAGATCGTCGAGCGGGCGCCCCCGCATCGGCGGCAGCGCGCCGTCCCACAGCTCCTCGAACGCGCCGTTCACCAGCTCCACGACATTCGCCTCGTCGACCACGACGATGCCGACGGGAATGGATTCCACGATGCTTTCCAGGTCGGCCCGCGCCGCTTCCGCCTGGCGCTGGGCCTCGATGAGCTGGTCCTCGCGCTTCTTCAGCACCGTCGTGTCGGTGATCGAGCCGATGAGGTAGTTCTTGTCGTCGAGCGTCGTCACCCGGTAGAGGCGCGAGATCGTCGGCAGGATAGTGCCGTCGGCGCGGATATATTCGATCTCGGTCTCGATCAGCTCGCCGGTATCGAGCACCAGCTGGTTCTGGCGGTGGAACTCCTCGCCCTGCTCGGGATACATGTCGAGCGTGTTGAGGCCGAGCAGCTCTTCCGGCTGACGCCCTGTCATCTCGACATAGGCGCGGTTGGCGAAGATCATGCGCTGGTTCTCGTCGCGCATGAAGCTTGCGACCGGCAGTTCGTCGAGCAGCGCGCGGTAGAGGCTGATCTCCTGCGAATGCTGCTTCAGCCGGCCTTCGCTTTCCTTCAGCGCCGTGACGTCGAGGCGCAGCGCGACGAGCACGCCGTCCGGCCGGCGCTGCGTGACGAGACGGACCCAGCCGCCGGCAAGGCGCAAGACGGATTCGTGAAGCGGCAGGTCGTAGGCGGCAAGCCGCGCCGCGATCCAGCGCTCGCGCTCGCCCGCTTCAGCCTGCCCGACCTCGATGTCATGCAGCGCCTCGGTGAGGGCCGCGAGGCTGACCGCGCCATCCGCACTGTCGCCGACGAGCGTCCGGTAGAATTCCCGCATGCTGCTATTGGCGTAGCCGAGGCGGTTGTCAGGGGAAAAGACGGCAACGCCCGCCCCCATCGCATCGAGCGCGCCCTCGACATGTTCGCCGGCACGCGCCGGTGCCCGCTCGGCATCTCCATTGGCATTCGCGGCGGAACGGATCGCCGCCGCCAGCACGTCGGCGGATGGCGTGAACAGCCCGACGAGAATGGAGAGCGCCGCCGAAAGCCGCTCACGCTTCAGCGCGATATCGAAGCTGCCGTTCCCGAAGGGGTGGATGTAGCGGGCACGCTCGGGATTGCCGAAGATCAGGCAGCGCCGTTCCGGATCGTCGCGGTCGTCATGCCCCGGCGCCTCGCCGACCTCGTCGGTGCGAAGCCCGATCATCTCCTCCGGAACCCGGCCGAAAAGGCGGGCATAGGCGTCGTTCACCGCGAGATAGCGCAGTTCGCTGCTCTTGACGTATGCAGGATGCGGGTGCGCGCGAACGCGCGCACAGGCCGCCACCAGCAATTCGTCTTGAGATTCAGCCACGCCAAGAACTCCCCGAAGCGGCACGGAAGGAGGGATTCGTACCTCTCGGGGAGTATCATCAATCCTTGAACGGATGGTTAACCCTTCGTTGCCGGAACTGCCGGGTTGTCCCGGCCTCCGTCAGGTCTCGAACATGATCGAGCGAACGCTGGAGATCAGCTTCTCGGTCGGCAGGTTGGAGAAGTTCTTGTCGATCTCCACGACCGTCAGCGCGCGCGCCTTGTCGGAAAGCCTGCCGCGCAGATCGCCGAGCGTCTGCGGCGCGGCGCAGAGCACGAGCCGGTCGAACGCGCCCTCGGCGGCATAGTCGTCGATCCGGCCGGCGACTTCGGCGGTGAACTTCTGCTGTTCCTCGCGAACCGGATCGCTCGAATATTCCATGGAGGACCGGCCGGGGCCGACCGAGGAGTGGCTGCGGCCCGGCTTGTCGGCCATGATGTCCTGAGCCTTCTTCGGTTCCCAGCGAAAGACCTCCTGCTCCGGGCTCTGCTGGCCCTCCTTCAATAGGTTCACGCCCTTGAGCAGGCGGGCCTGATTGCCGTCTGCGGCGAGGATCCAGGTCGTAGCGGTCATTTCTCACTCCCCTAGCAAGGTTCACGGAAACGCAGATGGTACTGCGCGAGGAAGCATCCGACAGGATTGTGGCAGGATGCGTATTGGCCCAACGCAACGCGCGCGGGCATGTTCCGCCATCCGTGACGGGCAAGCATTCCGGCCGCCGGACATGCCGGTTCGGGCAAGGAACGCGCATCCGGCATTTCGCACATGCGAAAGTAGCGCTTGACTTTTCACCGCGAAACAACGACATGAGACCCCGAGCGTCGCCCTTCGGCCGCCGCGTGAGCGAGCCCAGCGACTTCCCGAGCACGGGACGCGAGAAGGAGAAGCGCAGAAGACTGGTCCGCCGGATAGCGGCGGAAGACTGCGCAGACGCAAATCCAACCCACAAGTTCCCAATTCACGCGGGGTTCTTGACGCCAGACGAAACCGGATCGCATGGTGCGTTCCGGCCCGAGGCGGTTCCGCAAGAAATGGCGCATTGCGCCCGGGACCGGATTCGGAAAGTCGCCTGGCGCCCCGAAAGGTATTGCTTTGACAACTTTCCACGACCTCGGTCTCTCGAAGACCATCGTCGCCACCCTCTCCGCGCTCGGTTTCGAAAAGGCGACGCCGATCCAGGAAAAGGCCATTCCGCTGGTCCTCGAAGGCTCGGACCTGATCGGTCTTGCCCAGACCGGCACCGGCAAGACGGCCGCCTTCGGCCTGCCGATGATCGAGAAGCTTCTCCTCGAAGCCCGTCGCCCCGACCCGCGCAACATCCGCGCCCTTATCCTCGCCCCGACCCGTGAACTGGTGAACCAGATCGCCGACAACCTGCGCGACTTCGTGAAGAAGACGCCGCTGCGCGTCGTCACCGTCGTCGGCGGCGCTTCCATCAACAAGCAGTCGGAAATGCTGAACCGCGGCACCGACATCCTCGTCGCCACCCCCGGCCGCCTGCTCGACCTCGTCGCCCGCAAGTCCGTGACGCTGACGCAGGCCCGTTACCTCGTGCTCGACGAGGCCGACCAGATGCTCGACCTCGGCTTCATCCACGACCTGCGCAAGATCTCGAAAATGGTGCCGAAGAACCGCCAGACGCTGCTCTTCTCGGCCACCATGCCCAAGCTGATCGCCGAGCTTGCCGGCGAATATCTCGTGAACCCGAAGAAGGTCGAGGTCACCCCGCCCGGCAAGGCCGCCGACAAGGTGGAGCAGTACGTGCACTTCGTGCCCGGCAAGGATCAGAAGACACAGATCCTCAAGCAGACGCTCACCGACAATCCGGACGGCCTGTCGCTCGTCTTCTCGCGCACCAAGCACGGCGCGGAAAAGCTGATGAAGCATCTCGACCATGTCGGCTTCAAGGCTGCCTCGATCCACGGCAACAAGAGCCAGGGCCAGCGCGAGCGCGCCCTCAAGGCCTTCCGTGACGGCGAAATCCGCGTGCTGGTCGCCACCGACGTCGCCGCCCGCGGCATCGACATCCCGGGCGTCACCCACGTCTACAACTACGACCTGCCGGAAGTGCCGGACGCTTACGTCCACCGCATCGGCCGCACGGCCCGCAACGGCCGCGACGGCATCGCCATCGCCTTCTGCGCGCCCGACGAGGCGCATCTCCTGCGCGACATCGAGCGGCTGATGGGCATCAAGATCGCCGTCGCCAGCGGCGAGGCCCCGGTGGAGAGCACCGCCGGCCCCGGCGGCAAGTCCCGCAAGGGCCGCAACAGCGGCGGCCAGCGCTCCGGCAATGGCCGCGCCGCGAACCGCCCGGCACGCCAGCCCTTCGGCGACGGCGCGCAGGCGGAAGCCGGCGCCCCCTCCGGCGCCAAGCGCCCGCAGCACGGCCGCCCGGCCCAGAAGCAGGGCGACCGCCAGAACCGCAACCACGGCGGCAACGGCCAGCCCGGCCGCCCGCAGAACCGCAACAAGCCGCGCCGTGCGGAAGGCCAGCGCCGCGAACAGGCGTGAGCCAGTCACGGTATCGAATGCGGAAACGGCGGGCTTCGGCCCGCCGTTTTTGTTTGCAGGAAGGTTGCGGGAGCCGCCCCCTCACTCCGCCGGTGCGACGTCCTTGCGGTTCGTGAGGTAGACCCCCACCACGACGATGGCCGTCCCGAGGATCATCGGAACCGTCAGCTCCTCCCCGAAGACGGCGGCGGCCTGAAGGGCGGCGATGGGCGGGACGAGGTAGATGAGCGAGGCGGCGCGGGAGACCTGGCCACGGCGCAGGAGATAGAGCAGCAGCAGGATCGCCCCCACGGAAATGCCGAGCACCGACCAGGCGAGCAGCGCGACGAAGGCGAAGCCGAAATCGACATGCAGGTTTTCCAGGCCGAACGCGATGGGGACGGTGACGACCAGCGCGCCGACATATTGCAGCGTCGCGATGGTGCGGATGTCACCGGTATGCAGGTGCTGCTTCTGGTAGATCGTGCCGTAGGTGACGGCCGCCATGCCCAGCATGTTGACGACGATGGCGAGGGCCGGGATCTCCGCCGCGCCATGGCCGAAGAACTTCGGCAGGACGGCGATCAGCACCCCGAGAAAACCGAGACAGAGCCCGAGCTTCTGTGACTTGCCCAGCCTTTCCCCGATGAAGAACGGTGCCGCCAGCGCCGTCATCAACGGCTGGAGGGCGGCGATGATCGAGGACAGCGCCGCCGGCACGCCCTGGCCGATCGCCCACCAGACCGCGCCGAGATAGATGCCGTGCAGGAAGGCGCCGGAGACGACGGCGTGCAGGACGGTGCGCATGTCGCGCGGCCATGCGGCCCCCGAAACGAGACAGAGTACGGCAAACAGGATGGCCGCCGTCACGTAGCGGATGCTGAGGAAGGTCAGCGGCTCGGAGACGATGGCGCCGAACTTGGCAACGACCCAGCCGGTGGACCAGAGCAGGACGAAGATGGCCGGGGCCAGGCGGTCGAGGGACATGGGCTTTCCGCGAAGGGGACAATCGGTGCGCGAGCGATAGGCATCGCGCCGATGATGGTCAAAGGAATTTCCTTGATGCTTAGGTTCAGGGAAAAGCGGAACGAACAGTCTTTCGGCACCTGCCCATGTTTTCGGCAGGCATGGGTCACCCGGATGCGCTTCGCCGGATGCCTTGCCGGCGGAAACCGTCGCGATGGCCGGTTTTACATGCCTCAAAGCGGTATGAGAATTCTTGATCGCTAATTGAGCATGGTTCTTGCATTGCCGGGAATGTTGTACTCAAATGACGAAAAATGGGGAACACGCCTTTGGCATTTGATGAAATGATGAACGCGGACTCCGGTGCGCGGCAGCCATACCAGAACTACCATGAATGGTACGAAGCACAGGATCGGGCCCGCCTGATCGCCAAATCGAGGGACGCCGAGAACCTCTTTCGCAAAACCGGCATCACCTTCGCGGTCTACGGGCACGCCGACAGTTCCGAAAAGCTCATCCCCTTCGATATCATACCGCGCATCATCTCCGGCCGGGAGTGGCGCAAGCTCGCCCAGGGCATCGAGCAGCGGGTCATCGCCCTCAACGCCTTCCTCGACGACATCTATCACAAGCAGGAGATCATCAAGGCGGGCCGCATCCCGCGCGAGCTGATCGAGCGCAACGAGGCGTTCCTGCCGCAGATGATCGGCTTCAAGCCGCCGGGCGGCGTCTATACCCACATCGTCGGCACCGACATCGTGCGCACCGGCGAGGACCAGTTCTACGTGCTGGAGGACAATGCCCGCACCCCCTCCGGCGTCAGCTACATGCTGGAGAACCGGGAAACCATGATGCAGATGTTCCCGGAGCTGTTCCACCTCAACAAGGTGCGCCCGGTCGAGGACTATCCGAAACTGCTGCGCCAGAGCCTTGCTTCCCTCGCCCCGCCCGGCTGTTCCGGCAAGCCGCGCGTCGCGGTGCTGACGCCCGGCATCTTCAACTCCGCCTATTACGAGCACGCCTTCCTCGCCGACATGATGGGCGTGGAGCTGGTGGAGGGCTCGGACCTGCGCGTCGTCGACGGCAAGGTGAAGATGCGCACCACCCGCGGCTACGAGGCCATCGACGTCCTCTACCGCCGCGTCGACGACGACTTCCTCGACCCCATGACCTTCCGGCCGGATTCCGCGCTCGGCATCCCCGGCATCATGGACGTCTACAAGGCCGGCAACATCACCATCGCCAACGCCCCCGGCACCGGCATTTCCGACGACAAGGCGATCTATTCCTACATGCCCGAGATCGTCGAGTTCTATACGGGCCGCAAGGCCATCCTGGAGAACGTCCCGACCTGGCGCTGCTCGGAGGAGGACAGCCTGAAATACGTGCTGGAGCATCTGAGCGAACTCGTCGTCAAGGAAGTGCACGGCTCGGGCGGCTACGGCATGCTCGTCGGCCCGACCGCCTCCAGGAAGGAATGCGCGGCCTTCGCCGAGAAGTTGAAGGCCCGGCCGACGAACTACATCGCCCAGCCGACGCTCTCCCTCTCCACGGTCCCGATCCTCGTCAACAAGGGCATCGCGCCCCGGCATGTCGATCTTCGGCCCTATGTGCTCGTTTCCGACAAGGTGCAGATCATTCCCGGCGGGCTGACCCGCGTGGCGCTGAAGGAAGGCTCGCTGGTGGTCAATTCCAGCCAGGGCGGCGGCACGAAGGACACCTGGGTTCTGGAGGACTGAGCCGATGCTGGGAAGAACTGCAAACGGCCTCTACTGGATGTTCCGCTATATCGAGCGGGGCGAGAACATCGCCCGCCTCATCGACGCGGGCCTGCGCATGGCGCTAACGCGCTCCGGCTCCTCCGACGAGGACTGGGACGGCGTCCTGCAAAGCGCCGGCGTGCGCGAGGATTTCGACGCCGCGCACGACAGGCTGACGAGCGCCGACGCCATCGACTACCTGCTGCGCGACCACTCCAACCCGTCGAGCGTCATGTCCTGCATCGAGGCGGCGCGCAACAATGCCCGCATGGTGCGCACGGCGCTGACCCGCGAGACCTGGGAAGCGACCAACGAATGCTGGATCGAGCTGAAGCAGGTTCTCGCCAAGCGCGCCAAGCCGGCCGACATGCCGGCGATCATCGACATGATCAAGCGCAGCACCGGCCTCATCCGCGGCGCCTTCCACGGCACGATGCTGCGCGACGACATCTACAATTTCTCGCGCATGGGCACCTTCATCGAGCGCGCCGACAACACCGCGCGCATCCTCGACGTGAAATACTACGTGCTGCTGCCGGCCATCGCCAAGGTCGGCTCCTCGCTCGACAACAAGCAATGGGAATCGATCCTGCGCTCGGTCTCGGCGCATCGCTCCTATAGCTGGGTCTATGACGGGGACTATTCGCCCGCCAACATCGCCGATTTCCTGATCCTCAACGACCGCATGCCGCGCTCGCTTGCCTACAGCTACGACAAGCTGGTCAGCAATCTCGGCTATCTCGCCAAGCTCTACGGCGAGAACCACGCGGCGCACGAGACGGCGTCCTCGACGCTGATGCTGCTGAGAAGCCGCAACATCCACGACGTCATGGAACAGGGCCTCCACGAATTCCTCGAGGAGTTCATCGTGCACAACAACCGCCTCGGGGAGGAAATCTCCGACGGCTATCGTTTCTATCGCTAGGCTGGGGACGCAGGATGCGACTGAAGATCAGCCACACGACCGAATACCGCTATGACGACCCGGTGCAATATTCCCTGCAACGGCTGCGCCTGACGCCGAGGAGCCAGCCCGGCCAGACCGTGCGCGAATGGAAGACCACCGTCGACGGCGCCCATGTCGAGGCGGGCTATACCGACCATTTCGGCAACCATGTCGATCTCGTCAGCACCAATGCCGAACAGGTGAAGATCCGCATCGTCGCCGAGGGAGAGGTGGAGACCGAGGACCGCGCGGGCGTCTTCGGCCCGCACCAGGGCTTCGTGCCGCTCTGGCTCTATCTGCGCGAAACGCCGCTGACCCGGCCCGGCAAGCTGATCCGCGACATGGCCAGGGCATCGAGCGGCGAGAACGAGCTGGCCCGCATGCACGACCTGATGGCGATGCTGCACGAGGCCGTCGCCTACAGGCCGGGCGAGACCGCGCCGGACACCACGGCCGAGCAGGCGCTGGAAAAGAAGCAGGGCGTCTGCCAGGACTACGCCCACATCTTCCTCTCGGCGGCGCGCCATCTCGGGCTTCCGGCGCGCTATGTCTCGGGCTACCTCCTGATGGACGAGCCCGACCAGACGGCAAGCCATGCCTGGGCGGAGGTGCACCTGGCGGGCCTCGGCTGGGTGGGCTTCGACGCGGCGAACAAGATCTGCCCGGACGCGCGCTATGTCCGCCTTGCGACGGGCCTCGACTACAAGGACGCCGCCCCGGTTTCCGGCATGGTCCTCGGCAAGACGGCGGAGACGATGAACGTTTCCATCACCGTGGCGCCGACGGCAAGCCAGAGCCAGTCGCAAAGCCAGAGCTGAGGCGGCGGCCGCCCGGCCGCCGCCTCCTTCTGGCCTGGAGTTTGTCTTGTCGGGAAAACCGGGTTCCACTTTTCCCTGACAAACTCTAGCGGGATGCCGTCCGGAGCAGGCGGCAGAGCTTGACCAGCGCCGCGTCGTAGCCGCCGCTGGTGACGCCGCGGCAGCGCTTGACGAGCTGCATGCGTTCGCTCTCGGGCATTTGCGCGAACTCGCGGATGACGCTCCGGCCGCCCGGGGTCAGGCCGCCGCCCGTGCCGATGCCGATATTCGCATCGAGCAGGCTGCCGCCGCCGACGGTCGCATCGACATTGGCATCGAGCGTACCGACACCGGCGCGGACATTCGCGTCGACCAGCCCGTTCGCGCCGCCGACCGTCGCCGTCGTGCGGGCATTCACGCCGCCGCTGCCGCCGACGGATGCGGTGACGTTTGAATCGACGAGGCCGCGCGAGCCGGCGACATTCGCATTGACGCCGGCATTGACGCCCTTCGAGCCGCCGACGCTCGCGCCGACATTGGCGCTCGCCAGCCCCCTGCTGCCGCCGACCGTCGCCCCGACGCCCGCCTTTACGCTGCCCAGGCTGACGCCGACGCCGACATTGGTCCCGCTCCTCTGCTGCGCCTGCGCGCAGACCGGAACGGCAAGTACCGCCGCAACAAGCACGGCCGAAAGCTTCGGGATCGACACTGCACGTGATGCTGTGAACATGGGAACCTCCACTCAGCCCCGGCCCGGGATTGGGCCGGCATCTGGAAACGGAAGGTTGAGCACTTGGCGATTGTTCCCGCATCGCGGCAGCAGGCCTTCATCAAGGCAAATGAAGGGTTTCGAAGGGTACCGTATCGAAACAGTCCGGGCGCGATCCGAAGACCGCGCCCGGGAAAAACGACGATCGTCCGCCGGCTCAGGCGAGCGTATAGGCCGTCTTCACGGTCGTGTAGAACTCGTTGGCGTACTTGCCCTGCTCGCGCGAGCCGTAGGACGAGCCCTTGCGGCCGCCGAAGGGCACATGGAAGTCGACACCCGCCGTCGGCAGGTTCACCATGACCATGCCGGCCTCGGCATTGCGCTTGAAGTGGGTGGCGTGCTTGAGGCTCGTCGTCGCGATGCCCGAGGAAAGGCCGAACGGGGTATCGTTGGCGACGGCCAGCGCTTCCTCGTAGTCCTTGACGCGGATGACCGCGGCGACCGGGCCGAAGATCTCCTCGCGCGAGATGCGCATGTCGTTCGTCGCCTCGGTGAAGAGCGCGGGCGAAAGATAGAAGCCGGGCGTGTCGCGCTTGAGGAGCTCGCCGCCGAAGGCGAGCTTCGCACCTTCCTGCCTGCCGATCTCGATATAGTCGGTGTCCTGCTTCAACTGGCTCTGGTCGACGACCGGGCCGATATGCGTGCCGGCCTTCAGCGCGTCGTCCACCACCACGCTCTTCAGCCGCTCGCCGACGGCGGCGACGAAGCGGTCGTGGATGCCTTCCGTCACGATGACGCGCGAGGAGGCCGTGCAGCGCTGGCCGGTGGAGAAGAAGGCCGAGTTGACGGCGGCTTCCACCGCGACGGTGAGATCCGCGTCGTCGAGCACGACGAAGGGGTTCTTGCCGCCCATTTCGAGCTGGTACTTGCGATTATGCTCGACGGAGGCGGCAGCGACGCGCTTGCCGGTGCCCGTGGAGCCGGTGAAGGTGATGGCGTGAACGTCGGGACTGTCGAGCATCGTCTGGCCGACGACCGAACCCTTGCCCATGACGAGGTTGAGCACGCCCTTCGGCAGGCCGGCGCGCACGAGGATGTCGACGATGGCCCAGGAGCAACCCGGCACCAGCTCGGCCGGCTTGAAGACGACCGTGTTGCCGTAGCAGAGCGCCGGCGCGATCTTCCAGGCGGGAATGGCGATGGGGAAGTTCCACGGCGTGATGATGCCGACGACGCCGACCGGTTCGCGGGTGATCTCGACGCCGATATTCGGGCGCACCGAAGGCAGCGTCTCGCCGGCAAGGCGAAGGCACTCGCCTGCGAAGAAATCGAAGATCTGGCCGGCGCGCACCGTCTCGCCGATGCCCTCGGCCAGCGTCTTGCCCTCCTCGCGCGAGAGCAGCCGGCCGAGCTCGTCCTTGCGGGCGAGGATTTCGTCGGCGGTCTTCCTCAGGATCGCGTGGCGCTCCAGGATGCCGGAGCGCGACCAGGCGGGGAAGGCCGCCTTGGCGGCGGCAATCGCCGCCTTCGTGTCGTCGGCGGAGGCGCGGGCATATTCGCCCACAACGTCGTCGGTATTGGACGGATTGACGTTCTTGATCGCCTCGGAGCCGACCCATTCGCCGGCAATCAGGTTCTGGTGGATGGTCATGGGCTCGACAAGCCTCCTGTCTGTCATGATGCGGCCCGATAAAACCGGGCCGCGACCGGAATTACAATTGCCGAATGACGATTTCTTCTTCCGCGGCGATGGCCAGCGGATTGCGCAGGGGCAAACCGAAGCCTTCCGCGCCGATCTCGAACACGTCGCCCTCTTCCGTGCGGATGCCGTCGCCGAAGGACAGCGTCGCCGTGCCGAACATGTGCACATGCACGTCGCCCGGCGAACGGAACAGGCCATATTTGAAATGATGGTATTCGAGATTGGCGAAGCTATGCGACATGTTCGCCTCGCCCGAGACGAACGGCTTTTCCCACAGCACCTTGCCGGCGCGCAGGATGCGCGAGAAGCCACGGATATCCTCCGGCGCCGCGCCGATACGGATTTCCGGGCCGAAGCTCGCCTGCCGCAGCTTGGAATGGGCGAGATAGAGATAGTTGATCCGCTCCGTCACATGGTCGGAGAACTCGTTCGACACGGCAAAGCCGATGCGGAAGGGCGAGCCGTCCGCGGCGATGACGTAGATGCCGGCCATTTCCGGCTCCTCGCCGCCGTCGAGCGCGAAGGAGGGCGAGGTCAGCGCCGCGCCGGGCGCGACGGCCTGCGTACCGTTGCCCTTGTAGAACCATTCGGGCTGCACGCCCTTCTCGCCGGCCTTCGGCTTGCCGTTCTCAAGGCCCATGCGGAACATCTTCATCGAGTCCGTCAACGTCTCCTCGGCCGCTTCCGCCGTCTTCTTGTGCATGGAATCGCGCGTGGCGGCCGAGCCGAGATGGGTCAGGCCCGTGCCGGTCAGGTGGAGGTGCGCGGCATCGGGATGGGTGATCGGCGGCAGCAGCCGGCCCTCGGCATAGGCCGCTTCGAGATCGACCTCCGCGCCGAGACCTTTCGCGTCGATGACGGCCTTCAGCGATTGTCCGCCATTGGCCGCTTCCATGGCCAGCGCGTGAACGCTCTCCGCGCCCTTCACCGCACGGCCCCTGCCGCCCTCCTCGCGCACGACCACCATGATCGAGCCATCGGCGTTACCTACCTGCGATATCAGCATCTTCGTTTCCTTCCTGAAGCCGGCAGCAAGCCGAGCTCCGCACTTGCGGCGGACGAAGGTCCCCGCTCTGGCCGCGCCGGCGGCCGGTCAAACACGCTTGCGATGGGGCGGCCGGCCGGTTACCCGGTCAGCCCTTGTTCTTGTTGTAGACGTCGAAGAACACGGCAGCGAGCAGCACCAGGCCCTTGACGAGCTGCTGGTAGTCGATGCCAAGGCCCATGATCGACATGCCGTTGTTCATCACGCCCATGATGAAGGCGCCGATGACCGCGCCGGTGATCTTGCCGACGCCGCCCGAGGCCGAGGCACCGCCGATGAAGCAGGCCGCGATGACGTCCAGCTCGAAGCCGACGCCGGCCTTCGGCGTCGCCGAGTTGAGGCGGGCCGCGATGATCATGCCGGCGAGCGCCGCAAGTGCGCCCATGTTGACGAAGGTGTAGAAGGTCAGCCGCTCGGTGTTGATACCCGAGAGCTTCGCCGCTTTCTCGTTGCCGCCCATGGCGTAGATGCGCCGGCCGATAGTCGTACGCGTGGTGACGAAGGTATAGAGCGCAATCAGCAACGCCATCACGATCAGCACATTGGGAAAACCGCGATAGGTCGAAAGCTGGAAGCCAAGGAAAATCGCGACTGCGCCGATGATGACCATTTGAAGCACGAAGAAGCTCAGCGGCTCGTTCTCGGTATTGTGGCTCCGATTTACGGCGCGAGAACGCAGACCACTATAAACCATAAACGCAACGGCGATGAGGACGACAACCAACGCAAAGAGATTGTTGATCGTCCACTCTGCAAAAACGAACTGCGGACTAGGCCACTGCAACTGCCATCCGTCACCAGTCATCAGGGGCTGCTGAAACTGGAGCCACGGCGCAGAGAAGGAGAAGGGCGTCAGGAAACCGAGCAGGTCCGGAACGAAACCTGTCGAAAGCAGCTGAAAATCCTTCGGAAAAGGCCCGACTGGCCGGTTCTGCAGAATGACGTAAGTCAGGCCTCGGAAAACGAGCATCCCGGCAAGCGTCACGATAAAGGACGGGACCTTCTGGTACGCGACCCAGTATCCTTGAGCCGCGCCGACGACACCCCCGAGCACAAGGCATAGCGGGACCACGATGGAATAATGAACACCCCACTTGACCAGCATGATAGCCGACAGTCCGCCGGTAAGGGCGACAATCGATCCTACAGACAGGTCAATATGCCCGGCCACGATGATCAACAGCATACCCAGCGCCATAATGACGATGAAGGAATTCTGTAGAACGAGATTGGTGATGTTAACCGGCCGGAAGAGCACGCCTCCCGTAATGATCTGGAAGAAGATCATGATAACGACCAATGCGATCAGAAGACCGTAGTCGCGGATATTGTTTCTCAGATAAGCGCCGAGAGAGGGGGCAGCGGCTGCAACGCTGGTTTCGGTGACCATTAGTGTTTCTCCCCGGAGCGCATGATGGCGCGCATGATGGATTCCTGGCTCGCTTCTGCTTTGGAAAGTTCTGCGACGATGCGCCCTTCGTTCATGACGTAGACGCGATCGCAGGTTCCCAGAAGTTCGGGCATTTCTGACGAAATCATCAGAATTCCTTTTCCTTCCGTAGCAAGCTGATTGATTATGCTATAGATTTCATACTTCGCGCCGACATCGATGCCGCGCGTGGGTTCATCAAGGATCAAAACGTCCGGATCGGTGAAGAGCCACTTCGACAACACCACCTTCTGCTGGTTACCGCCAGAAAGATTGACCGTCTCCTGATAGATCGAGTGGGAACGGATGCGCAGCCTCGAGCGATAATCGCTCGCGACCTTGCGCTCCTCATGACCGTTGATCACGCCGCTACTGGCGACGGCATTGAGGTTGGCGAGCGTCGTGTTGTGCATGATATTGTCGATGAGTACGAGACCGAGATGCTTGCGGTCTTCCGTCACATAGGCAAGGCCGGCGTCGATGGCCTTCGGGATCGTGCTGACGTCGACGGGCTTTCCGCGCATGGCGACGTCGCCGGTGATCTTGTGGCCCCAGCTCCTGCCGAAGAGGCTCATCGCCGTCTCGGTGCGCCCTGCCCCCATGAGGCCGGCAATGCCGACCACCTCGCCGGCACGCACCGTGAAGCTCACGTCGTGCAGGAACTGCCGGTCGCGGTGGTGCTGGTGGAAGACGTTCCAGTTCTTCACCTCCAGCAGCGTCTCGCCGATCTTCGGCTCGCGCGGGGGGTAGCGGTCTTCCATCTCGCGGCCGACCATGCCCTTGATGATGCGGTCTTCCGAGATGTCCTCGTTGTGGCAGTCCAGCGTCTCCACCGTGCCGCCGTCGCGCAGGATGGTGATCTGGTCGGCGACCTTTTTGATCTCGTTCAGCTTGTGCGAGATGATGATCGAGGTCATGCCCTGCGTACGGAATTCC
The DNA here is from genome assembly GCF_055330205.1 of Shinella sp. R2-11. Lineage (NCBI taxonomy): Bacteria > Pseudomonadati > Pseudomonadota > Alphaproteobacteria > Hyphomicrobiales > Rhizobiaceae > Shinella > Shinella sp. R2-11. The sequence continues at coordinate 238,782 of NZ_JBVAPC010000004.1, forward strand.
GTGAGCAGCTTCAGGAGCGCGTCGGAATCCTTCTCGTTGAGCGAGGCCGTCGGCTCGTCCAGGATGAGCAGGCGCACCTTCTTCGACAGCGCCTTGGCGATCTCGACGAGCTGCTGCTTGCCGACGCCGATGTCCGTGATCAGCGTGCCCGGCGGCTCCCTGAGGCCGACCTTGTCGAGCAGTTCCTGCGTGCGGCGGAACGCCTGCTTCCAGTCGATGATGCCGTTGGTCGCGACCTCGTTGCCGAGGAAGATGTTTTCGGCGATCGAGAGCAGCGGCACCAGCGCCAGCTCCTGATGGATGATGATGATGCCCAGATGCTCGCTGTCGGAGATCGTGGAGAAGCGGCGAACCTCGCCGTCGAAATGGATTTCGCCCTCGTAGGAGCCGGCGGGATAGACGCCGCTCAACACTTTCATGAGGGTGGACTTGCCGGCGCCATTCTCGCCCACGAGGGCATGGATTTCGCCTTCGCGGACCTTCAGGTTGACGTTGTCGAGCGCTTTCACGCCCGGGAACGTCTTCGTGATGCCACGCATTTCCAGAAGGGTCTTGCTCATTTACCAGTTTCCAGCGGCCGTTCGCCACCTCGCGGCGGCGAAAGCGAGCCTATTCGCTCTGCGATCCGGATAAAAGAGGGTTCGCGCGAAACGCGCGAACCCCGGGGAATGTGGGAAGCGATCAGTTCTTGAGCTGGTCGGCCGTGTAGTAGGCCGAGTCCTCGACGAGGATCTTCTCGGCATTGGACTTGTCGACGGCGACCGGCTTCAGCAGGTAGGACGGAACGACCTTGACGCCGTTGTCATAGGTCTTGGTGTCGTTCACTTCCGGCTCCTTGCCTTCCAGGATCGCGTTGACCATGCCGACGGTGACCTTGGCAAGTTCGCGCGTGTCCTTGAAGACCGTCGAGTACTGCTCGTCGGCGAGGATCGACTTGACGGAGGGGAGTTCGGCGTCCTGGCCGGTGACGATGGCCATCGGCTGGTCGCCCGAGCCGTAGCCGACGCCCTTCAGTGCCGAGATGATGCCGATGGAAAGACCGTCATAGGGCGAAAGAACGCCATCGACGCGGCCATCGGTGTAGGTCGAGGAGAGCAGGTTCTCCATGCGGGCCTGCGCGACGGCGCCGTCCCAGCGCAGCGTACCGACGGTTTCCATGCCGGTCTGGCCCGACTTGATGACGATGTCGCCGCTGTCGACCAGCGGCTGGATGACCGACATTGCGCCGTCATAGAAGAAGAAGGCGTTGTTGTCGTCCGGCGAGCCGCCGAAGAGCTCGACGTTCCACGGCTTGGTGTCCGGGAACTTCGCCTTCAGGCCATCGACGAGGCTGGTGGCCTGCAGGACGCCGACCTGGAAGTTGTCGAAGGTGGCGTAGTAGTCGACATTGCCCGAATCGCGGATCAGGCGGTCATAGGCGATGACCTTGACGCCGGCATCGGCAGCCTTCTGCAGGATGTCGGAAAGCGTCGTGCCGTCGATGGCGCCGATGACGAGGACCTTGGCGCCCTTGGTGACCATGTTTTCGATCTGGGCGAGCTGGTTCGGAATATCGTCGTCGGCGAACTGCAGGTCCGGCGTGTAGCCGGCGTCCTTGAACAGCTTTTCCATCGTCTCGCCGTCAGAGATCCAGCGGGTCGAGGTCTTGGTGGGCATGGAGATGCCGACCATGCCCTTGTCCTGGGCGAAGGACGGCGCCACGAACGACGCGACGCTGATGGCAGCGGCGGCGAGAAGCGAAGTGATCATTTTCATTGAAAGGTCTCTCCCTTGTGCGCACTGGCTGTAATTGCAGCCAGGCATTGTTCCATGCGCGGCAGGGTCGCATTCAGGCGACGCCTGGAAACGGCCGGGCAAAAGCCCGCCGATCCCCACTCCCAAGGACCCCAGCGCACATTGGCGCAAGGTCTACCGAATTGCCATAACTGTCAAATGCAATGAGCTTCTAAATCGATATCAAATTTGATATGCAGTGAGCGAAATATATTACTTTTTACCGATCGGAGAAACCATGCGTTCGCACGGCGAGAGCGAGGATCAGTTTTTTGCCGGCGAGAGCTTCGACAACCTGCAGGGTGTGGCGCTGCTGCGCAGCGGCCTGAAGCTCAGCCACCTGCGCATGATCGTCGCCATCGAGGAGCACAAGCAGGTGAGCGCGGCCGCCGATGCGCTGAACATCTCCCAGCCCGCCGCCTCGCGCATGCTGACGGAAATGGAGATGATCCTCAAGGCGCAGCTCTGCGAGCGCGTCTCGCGGGGCGTCGCCCTCACCGCCTTCGGCCGGGCCTTCGCGCGCCGCGCCCGCACCATCCTGCTCGAACTGCGCGAGGTCGACCGCGAGCTTTCGGCGCTCAAATCCGGCACCGGCGGCTCGGTCTTCCTCGGCTCCGTGACGGCGCCGGCCATCAGCCTTGCCGTGCCGGCGATCCAGCAGGTCAGCGCCGCCTATCCCGGCATCGAGGTGAATGTGCGCGTGGAGACGAGCAACGTGCTCGCCCGCGAGCTGCTGGCCGCCCAGCAGGATTTCATCATCGCCCGCGTGCCGGACGACCTCAACCCGCGGCTCTTCAACGTCACGGAGATCGGCATCGAGAAGGCCTGTCTCATCGTCCGCAAGGGACACCCCCTTGCGGACAAGCCGGTCGTCGGCCTTGCCGACCTGCCGCATTACGACTGGGTGTTCCAGCCCTCGGGCACGCTGCTGCGGCGGCGCATCGAGGAGCTGTTCCTCGCCGCCGGCGTGCCGCTTCCCTCCACCGTGGTCAACACCTCGTCCATCCTGCTCACCACCGCCATCGTCTGCGGCTCCAACGCCATCGCGCCGGTGGCCCGCGACATGGCCGACTTCGTCGCCGATGTCGGCGCGCAGGCCGGCGAGATCAGGATCCTCGACACGGATTTCGAGATCGACATCAAGCCCTACAGCCTCATCTCCGTCAAAGGCCGGGCGCTCCCGCCGAGCGCCAAACTGCTCTATGATCTCATCCTGCAACGCAGCCGGATGCTTTCGCCGGACTGATCGATCGGAGAGACCATGTTCGGCATGACCGTTTTCGAATCCGTGCTGGAGCGGCTGCGCGCCGAGGCGCGCGAGGCGGAAGAAGAGATAGCGGAAGAGCAAGGCCCCGGCCCTGTCCGTGGGCTGACGTCCGGCTTTGCCGGCCTCGGCGCGACGGGTGCCTTCATGTCCGGCTCGCAGGCCGCCGCCGCCTATCTCGACCTCTACGAGGAGCCTGCCCCGCCGGAGCCGGAAAGCCCGCCGGAAGAACCCGCCCCCGTGCCGGAGCACCTCCTGCGCATCACGCCGGAAGCGGTCGCGGAAGACCTCGCCCTTACCGGCCGCGAGGGCATCGACGACCTCGCCGCGCGCCGCCGCAGCTTCGCACGCGAAAACCATCCCGACCGCGCCCCGGCCGAGCTTCGCGCCAATGCGACGCTCCGCATGAAGATCGCCAACATGCTGATCGACGAGACGATCCGGCGGATCAATGTGGAAAGGAGCCTCGGCCTCTAGCCTTCGTTCTTCGTTTCGCCACCCTCGCCCGGCGGCTTGGCGGCCGGATCGGAGGGCTTGAAGAAGAGGATGAGGTTGGCGAAGGCATAGGCGGTCACGATGAGGAAGACCGTGCCCCAGGTCTGCTCGCCATTGTAGAATTCCACGCCGGTCCATGCGGCGCAGACCCCGACCAGAAGCAGCCGCCGCCAGAGCGGACGGTAGAACGGATGGTCGGGATCGATGAATTTCATGAACGTCTCCTCACGCCTTTGCCCGTGTACATAGGCGGTTTTCCGCCGCGAGGAAACCGGCTTTCACGCACCGAGCCGTTCGAGGAAGGCCGCAAGCTCCGCCGCCTCGATGCCGACGAGATGGCCCTTCTCAGGATAGGCGCCGGAGCGCACGTCGTCGGCATATTCGCGGAAGGCGGCGATGCGCTCCTGCTGCAGCCGGCCGTATTCGGCGGCGAAGTTGCGGTAGACCTTGGCATGGCGCGGATAGTGGCCGCGGTTCTGGCCGAGCACGTCCTCGGCGAAGAGATATTGCGCATCGCAGCCGGTTCCCGCGCCCATGGAGAGCATGACGAGCGACGTCTTCGCGCTGATCGCGGCGGCGACCTCGCCCGGCACGACCTCGATCTCGGCCGCGAAGGCTCCCGCTTCCTCCAGCGCCTTGACCTGCCGGAAGATGTCCAGCGCGCTCTCCGCCGTCTTGCCGACGGCGCGAAAACCGCCCGTCCACGTCGCCTTGGAGGGGATGAGGCCGACATGGCCGCAGACCGGGATGCCCTCCTCGCGCAGCCGCCGCACGGTCGAAAGGCCGGCCGCGCAATAGACGGCATCGCCCCCCGCCTTCATCGCCTGGAAGGCGCCGCGCAGGTAATCGTCGGCGGTGACGAAGTCGCCATATTCGAGGCCCGGGAAGGCGAAGACCGTCGGCGCGGCCTCGCGAAAGGCAGGCCCCAGCAGGGCGGGCGGCACGGAGACGAGGTCGATGCCCGCCTGCTCGGCGGCCTCCGCCTCCTCCAGCGTCACGACACGCAGCATGGTGAGCTGGCGCTTGCCCTTCATGGCTTGGAGGTCGGCGACGGTCGGTCTCTTGGTCTTCACGGGGTTCTCCTCAGGCGGCGAGCAGTTTCTTGAGCTTGGTTTCCGGCGCGGCGAGTTCTGCCGGGTCGGGATGGATGCGGGCGGCGATCAGCATTTCCGCAAGGCGGATGTCGCGGGCGACCGCACTGCCCGGCCCGATGCCGCTCGCCGCGATCAGCCGGCCCTCGCCGTCGAGATGGAAGAGGATGAAGGCCCCCTCGCCCATCTCGCGCCGCACCGTCGTCACCGCGCCGTCGGCAAGGCCGGCGATCTGGAGCGTCATGTCGTACTGGTCCGACCAGAACCACGGCACGGCCGAATGGACCTCCGCGCCGCCAAGCATGTTGGCCGCGGCAAGCTGGCCCTGCTCCTGCGCGTTGCGCCAGGATTCGAGGCGGATGCGGCGATCACCGTAAAGGGGGAGCGGATAAGACGTGCAGTCTCCCGCAGCAAAAATGTCGGGATCGGAGGTGCGCAGATGGCCGTCGACGGCAACGCCGTTGTCCACCGCAAGGCCGGCGGCCTCCGCCAGTTCCGTGTTCGGCACCGCGCCGATACCGACGACGAGGAGGCTTGCGGAAACGACGCGGCCATCCTCCAGCGCAATGCGCACCTCGCCCGGCAGGTCCTCGATCCCCGCGACCTTCGCGCCGCAGAGGATTTCCACGCCTTCGGCTATGTGCCGGTCGGCGATGATCTGGGCGATCTCGGGCGGCACGCCCCGCGTCAGCACGCGCGGCAGGCCCTCGACCAGCGTGACGGAGGCGCCGAGCTTGCGGGCGCTCGCGGCAAGTTCCAGCCCGATGAAGCCGCCGCCGAGAATGGCGACGTGGCTGCCCTCCACCAGATGCGCGCGGATGCGGGCCGCATCGTCATGGCTGCGCAGCGCCGCGATGCGGCCGCCGTGTTTCGTGCCCGGCAGCGCGCGCGGGCGCGCGCCGGTGGCCAACAGCAGCCTGTCATAGGCAACGACGGTGCCGTTCCCCAGCACGACATGCCTTGCGGCGCGGTCGATCTCGGACACCGTGCGGCCGAGCAGAAGGTCGATGCCGGCCTCGACATAGCGCTCCGCCACCGCGACGAGCTTCGGGCCGGCGCCCGCGACCAGCGCCTCCTTGGAGAGCGGCGGGCGCTCATAAGGCAGATGGGTCTCGCTGCCGATCAGGGTGATCGCGCCGTCGAAGCCCTTTTCGCGCAGCGCGAAGGCCGCGCGGGCGCCGCATTCGCCGGCACCGACGATGACGAAGCTCATCATGGCGATATCCTCTATCTCTTTGTTTCTACGCAATTCCGGACGCAAAACCGCTGCACACTTTGCTGGAATTGCTCTAGAGACCGATGAAGACGGTGCCGCCCTCGACCTTGACCGGATAGGTCTTGAGGTCGATGCAGACCGGCGCGCCCAGCGCCTCGCCGCTCTTGTAATTGAAGCGGCCGTTGTGCTTGGGACATTCGATGACGTGGTCCATCACGAGGCCGTCGGCGAGGTGGATCTTCTCGTGCGTGCAGAGCCCGTCCGTGGCGTGATAGGTGTCTTCCGGGCTGCGGTAGATCGCGAAGGTCCGGCCCGCATGGTCGAAGCGGATGACGTCCTCCTCGTCGATCTCGTCCGCCGCGCAGACCTCGATCCAGGTGTCGCTCATGGTCTCTCCTCCAGTGACTGTTGGTTATTCGGCGGCAGCAAAGGCCGGTTCCGCGTGGAGTTCTTCCTTGTAGGGCCGCGCCGTCGGCGGCAGCTCGCGCTTCAGGAAGTAGTCCTCGTTGCGAAGCTGGCGCAGGAAGGCCGGGATCATCTCCCTGTAGCCGTGCCACATCGACGGGTTCGGTTCCGGCAGGTCGTGCCTGATCATCGCATGCAGCCTCGGCAGCGCATGGTAGGGCACCATCGGGAACATGTGGTGCTCCACATGGTAATTCATGTTCCAGTAGATGAAGCGGCTGACCGGGTTCATGTAGACCGTGCGGCTGTTCAGCCGGTGGTCGATGACATTGTCGGCAAGGCCGCCGTGCTGGAGAAGGCCCGTCAGCACATGATGCCAGGCGCCGTAGAGCCGCGGCAGGCCGATCAGCATGGCCGGCAGGATCGAGCCGAACGCGAAGCAGGCGGCGATGGTCGCGACATAGATGGCGAGCCAGATGCGGGCGATGCGGATCGCCTTCGGCTGCTCGGATTCGGGAATGAAGGTCTTTTCCGCAGCGCTCATGACACCGGCCGCATTGCGCAGCATGTCGATGACGGCATGCCAGGCATCGAGAAGGCCGAAGAAGTTCAGCACGAGGCGCGCAAGATCCGGCGGGCGCATGACGGCGATTTCCGGGTCGCGGCCGACGATCACCGTATCCGTGTGGTGACGCGTATGGCTCCAGCGCCAGGTCACCGGATTGCGCATGATCATGAAGCAGGCGATCTGGTAGACCGCATTGTTCATCCACATCGTCTTGAAGGCCGTGCCGTGGCCGCATTCGTGCCAGCGGCTGTCGGAGGCCGAGCCGTAGAGCACGCCATAGACGAGGAAGAACGGCACGCAGGCCCAGGTTCCCCAGAACCACGCGCCGAGCCCGCCGGACACGACGAGACAGCCGAGCCAGATCGCGGTGTCGCGGATCGCCGGGGCGTCGCTGCGCTGCATCAGCGCCTTCATCTCCTTGCGGGGGATTTCGGTGTGGTACCATTCGGCCGCCGCAAGACCGTTGGCAACGGCGGCCTCGGCATCGCGGCCAAGAAGGCTGTAGTCCCGCTTCGTCGGCTTCATCGCTCGTTTCCTCCATGAGGGGGCGTTTCCGCTCCACGCCTCGTCCAGTGACCGAACGATAGCGCCGCTCCTTGCGTCTCTCAATCCTGCCATGATAGAATGCATCAAATTCCATCATCCGCTATCATTCGTCCTTGATGGAAAGATTTCAGGGAGGGGAAAATGGCATCGAGACCCACCATCTCGGATCTCGCCCGGGCCGCCGGCGTCAGCGTCGCGACGGTCGACCGGGTGCTGAACGGCCGCCACAAGGTCCGCGAGGAGACGGCGCGCCGGGTCTACGAGGCGGCCAATGCGATCGGCTACCATGCCATCGGCCTCATCCGGCAGCGCGTCTTCGAGGACCTGCCGCAATACCGGCTCGGCTTCAGCCTTCAGCGCCCGAGCCAGGCCTTCTACCAGAACTTCGCCCGCGAGATCGAAATCGCCTGCAATGCCTGCACGACCGCCCGCATCGTGCCGCAGGTCGACTTCATCAACGCGCAGACCCCGGCGGCGATGACGGAGATGCTGCGCCAGCTTTCCGCGCGCAACCAGGCGCTCGCCGTCGTCGCGCCGGACTATCCGGCGACGACCGCCATGGTGGAGGAACTGAAGGACCGCGGCCTGCCGCTGTTCTGCCTGCTCTCCGACTTCGCCATGGACGTGCGGCAGGGCTATATCGGCCTCAACAACATGAAGGTCGGGCGCACGGCGGCCTGGATGATCGCCAAGGGCGCGAAACGGCCGGGCAAGGTGGCGATCTTCGTCGGCAGCCACCGCTTCCACGGCCACGAGCTGCGCGAGATGGGCTTCCGCTCCTTCTTCCGCGAGAAGGGCCAGGATTTCGAGGTGCTGGACACGCTGGTCAATCTCGACACCAGCGAGATCACCCACGAGGCGACGGCGAACCTTCTCGCCCAGCATCCCGACCTCGTCGGCCTCTATGTCGCCGGCGGCGGCATGGAGGGGGCGATCTCGGCGATCCGCGAGGAAGGTTACGCCGGGCGGATCCAGCTCATCGTCAACGAGCTGACGCCCGAATCGAAGGCCGGCCTTGCCGACGACGTCGTTACCATGGCGATCAACACCCCGCTGCCGGCCCTCTGCCGCGAGCTCGTCTCGCTGATGGTCACGGCCATCGAGAAGGGCGGAAACGCCGTTCCGGGGCAGACCTTCCTACCCTTCGACATCCTCCTGCCGGAAAATATCTGACGCCGGGATGATGGTTTTCCATCACGCCTTGGCCAAATCTCTCAGCGATGAAGGCGCCCGCCGCGCCTTGGGCTTTGACGCCCGTCAAGTGCGTCCCGATCCTCATGCGTGCATGCGAGGCCGCCCTGTCGGCGGCCTCGAAGACCGGAGGACACCCATTCCATGCCGCCCCTTGATTTCGCCCTCAACCACATGACGGCCCCCGGCCTCAAGCTGGACGCCTTCTTCGCCCTTGCCGTCTCCCTCGGCATGAAGGCGGTGGAGATTCGCAACGACCTCGACGGCAACGCCATCCTCGACGGCACGACGCCGGCCGAGGTGAAGGCGCTCGCCGAGCGCCACGGCGTCACGATCATCTCGATCAACGCGCTCCAGCGCTTCAACGAGTGGACGCCCGCCCGCGCCGCCGAGGCGAAGGACCTCATCGACTATGCCAGCGCCTGCGGCGCCCGCGCGCTCGTGCTCGTGCCGAAGAACGACGGCACCGGCCAGGCCGACGGCGAGCGGCAGGCGAACCTGCGCACCGCGCTGACGGCCCTGAAACCCCTGCTCGACGCCGCCGGCATCGTCGGCCTCGTCGAGCCGCTCGGCTTCGAGATCTGCTCGCTGCGCTCCAAGCGCGAGGCGGCCGAGGCTATCCGCGCCGTCGGCGGCGAAGCGACGTTCCGCCTGGTGCACGATACGTTCCACCACCACCTTGCCGGCGAGCCCGACCTCTTCGCCGGCCTCACCGGCCTCGTGCACATTTCCGGCGTCGAGGACCCGGCGGTCTCCGTTTCCGACATGCGCGACGGCCACCGCGTCCTCGTCGGCCCGAAGGACCGTCTCGATAATGCCGGCCAGATCAAGGCCCTGCTGGCCGCCGGCTATGCCGGCTCGCTCTCCTTCGAGCCCTTCTCGCCTTCCGTCCACGACATCGCGGACCCGAAGGCCGCCGTTGCCGAAAGCGTCGCGTTCCTCAGCGCAAATATCTGAAAAGCCTCACGCCGGCGGCCCCGCCGCCGGTATTTTTTCCCCAGGACCCGGGCCTTGCCTTATCGCAGAAATGGAACGGGCTTGACGTCCCGGGCAGAAAATGGAATAAACATTCCGCAATACGGAATTCGCGGTTTGTTTATTCTGTTTTGACCTTTTGCATCCCGGGAGGAGCAAGGGGCGGGCCGTCCCGCAAGGGCCGGTCATCCGGTTGATCTGTGGTGCCGCCGGACACCATGTTGAGGAGGAGAACAACATGAAAAAATTCATTCTTGGTTCGGTGCTCGCCGTCATGATGTCCACGGCCGCCCATGCCGAAACGATCGGCGTTTCCATGGCGCTGTTCGACGACAACTTCCTGACCGTCCTGCGCAACGGCATGTCCGACTACGCCAAGACGCTCGACGGCGTCGAGCTGCAGATCGAGGACGCCCAGAACGACGTCGCCAAGCAGCAGAGCCAGGTCCAGAACTTCATCGCCTCGGGCGTCAGCGCCATCATCGTGAACCCGGTCGATACCGACGCGACCGCCGCGCTCTCCAAGGCCGCCGCCGATGCCGGCATTCCGCTGGTCTATGTCAACCGCGAGCCGGTCAACATCAACGAACTGCCGGAAAAGCAGGCCTTCGTCGCCTCCAACGAGCAGGAATCCGGCACGCTGGAAACCCAGGAAGTCTGCCGCCTGCTGAACGGCAAGGGCAAGGTCGTCGTCATGATGGGCGAGCTGTCCAACCAGGCCGCCCGCATGCGCACGCAGGACATCAAGGACGTCATCGCGACCGACGAGTGCAAGGGCCTCGAGATCGTCGAGGAGCAGACCGCCAACTGGTCGCGCACGCAGGGCTCGGACCTGATGACCAACTGGCTCTCCGCCGGCGTGGAATTCGATGCCGTCATCTCCAACAATGACGAAATGGCCATTGGCGCGATCCAGGCCCTGAAGGCCGCCGGCCGCTCGATGGACAGCGTCGTCGTCGCCGGTGTCGACGCCACGCAGGACGCGCTCGCCGCCATGGCTGCCGGCGACCTCGACGCCACCGTGTTCCAGGATGCCGCCGGCCAGGGCAAGGGCTCGGTCGACGCCGCGCTGAAGCTCGCCAAGGGCGAGAAGGTGGATACCAAGGTCTACATCCCCTTCCAGCTCGTGACCCCGGCGAACATCGCCGACTTCCAGGCGAAGAACTGACCGGCTCGCCGGCAAACGAAAACCGATTAGACTGCCATGGACGCGCGCACGCCTGCGTGCGCGCGTCCGACCCGTTTCAGGTGCTCCGGGAGGGAGGAACACGATGGTCAGTCCGACCACCATGGCCGCGGTTCGTGCAAGCGGCGCCATTCCGAATGCGGACTATCTTCTGTCCGCGGAAGGCATCCGCAAGGAATTCCCCGGCGTCGTCGCGCTCGACGACGTCCAGTTCAAGCTGAAGCGCGGCACCGTGCATGCCCTGATGGGCGAGAACGGCGCCGGCAAGTCCACCCTGATGAAGATTCTCGCCGGCATCTACACGCCCGACCAGGGCGAGGTGCTGCTGAAGGGCCAGAAGATCCGGCTCGCATCGCCGCTCGACGCGCTGGAGAACGGCATCGCCATGATCCATCAGGAGCTCAACCTGATGCCCTTCATGACGGTCGCCGAGAACATCTGGATCCGCCGCGAGCCGAAGAACCGCTTCGGCTTCGTCGACCACGGCGAGATGCACCGCAAGACGGCCGAGCTCTTCAAGCGCCTCAACATCGCGATGGACCCGGAAACGCAGGTGCGCGACCTCTCCGTCGCCAACCGCCAGATGGTCGAGATCGCGAAAGCCGTCTCCTACGAGAGCGATGTCCTCATCATGGACGAGCCGACCTCGGCGCTGACCGAGCGCGAGGTGGAGCATCTCTTCACCATCATCCGGGACCTGCGCTCGCAGGGCATCGGCATCGTCTACATTACCCACAAGATGAACGAGCTGTTCGAGATCGCCGACGAATTCTCGGTGTTCCGCGACGGCAAGTATATCGGCACCCACGCCTCGACCGACGTGACGCGCGACGACATCATCCGCATGATGGTGGGCCGCGAGATCACCCAGATGTTCCCGAAGGAGGAGGTGCCGATCGGCGACGTCGTCCTGTCGGTGAAGAACCTCACTCTCAAGGGCGTCTTCCACGATGTTTCCTTCGACGTGCGCGCCGGTGAAATCCTCGGCCTCGCCGGCCTCGTCGGCTCGGGTCGCTCGAACGTCGCCGAGACGATCTTCGGCGTGACGCCCGCCACATCAGGCACGATCTCGATCAACGGCAAGGAAGTCGCGATCGACAGCCCGAACACGGCGATCCGCCACCGCATGGCCTTCCTGACGGAAGACCGCAAGGACACCGGCTGTCTCCTGATCCTCGATATTCTGGAGAACATGCAGATCGCCGTGCTGCAGGACAAGTTCGTCAAGAACGGCTTCGTCCAGGAGGGCGCGCTGAGCAAGGTCTGCGAGGAGATGAGCCGGAAGCTGCGCGTCAAGACGCCGAACCTTTCCGAAAGGATCGAGAACCTTTCGGGCGGCAACCAGCAGAAGGTGCTGATCGGCCGCTGGCTGCTCACCAATCCGCGCATCCTCATCCTCGACGAGCCGACGCGCGGCATCGATGTCGGCGCCAAGGCGGAAATCCACCGCTTCGTCACCGAGCTTGCCCGCGACGGCGTCGCCGTCGTCATGATCTCGTCGGAAATGCCGGAAGTGCTCGGCATGAGCGACCGCGTCATGGTCATGCACGAGGGCCGCGTCACCGGCATCCTCGACCGCGCCGAGGCGACGCAGGTCAAGGTCATGGAACTGGCGGCCCAATAAGTTCAGGGCCGCCGAGCGGCCGCAAGGGAGGTAATCATGAGCACGAATTCCGCAGCGCAGGCCCAGGTCGCCGCGCAGAAATCTGCCCGCCGGCTGCCGCCGGAACTCAGCATCTTTCTCGTCCTCGTCGGCATCGCGCTGGTCTACGAGATCCTCGGCTGGATCTTCGTCGGCCAGAGCTTCCTGATGAACTCGCAGCGCCTGACGATCATCATCCTTCAGGTCTCGGTCATCGGCATCATCGCCGTCGGGGTGACGCAGGTCATCATCACCGGGGGCATCGACCTGTCGTCCGGCTCGGTGGTCGGCATGACGGCGATGTTCACCGCCTCGCTCGCCCAAGCCTCGACATGGCCGCGCGCGCTCTATCCCTCGCTGACGGACCTTCCGGTCATCGTGCCGGTCGTCGTCGGCATCGGCGTCGGCCTTCTGGCCGGCTTCATCAACGGCCAGCTCATCGCCAAGACGAAGATTCCGCCCTTCATCGCCACGCTCGGCATGATGGTCTCCGCCCGCGGCATCTCCAAGTGGTACACCAAGGGCCAGCCGGTCTCCGGCCTCACCGAGCAGTTCAACTTCATCGGCACCGGCATCTGGCCCGTCGTGATCTTCCTCGTCGTCGCGGTGATCTTCCACATCGCGCTGCGCTACACCCGCTACGGCAAGTTCACCTACGCCATCGGCGCCAATGTGCAGGCCGCCCGCGTCTCCGGCATCAACGTCGAATCCCATCTGGTGAAGGTCTATGCCATCGCCGGGGCGCTTGCCGGTCTTGCCGGCGTCGTCACCGCGGCAAGAGCCCAGACCGCGCAGGCCGGCATGGGCGTGATGTACGAACTCGACGCCATCGCCGCGACCGTCATCGGCGGCACCTCGCTTGCCGGCGGCGTCGGCCGCATCACCGGCACGGTCATCGGCACCGTCATCCTCGGCGTCATGACATCGGGCTTTACGTTCCTGCGCGTCGATGCTTTCTACCAGGAGATCGTCAAGGGCGTGATCATCGTGGCCGCCGTCGTCGTCGACGTCTACCGCCAGAAGAAGCGCAAGGTCTGATTCAATCTCCGCGGCCCGGCCGCGGCGCCTTCGCGGGGCGAGCGCATCGCCCCGTCCCTCCCCGCCGGCGCGGCCGGCAGTACACCAGAGAGAATGAAGATGACTGTGAGATTTGGTCTTCTCGGCGCCGGCCGCATCGGCAAGGTCCACGCCAAGGCCGTGACCGGCAATCCCGATGCCGTGCTCGTCGCCGTCGCCGATGCCTTCCCCGCCGCTGCCGACGCCATCGCCAAGCAGTATGGCTGCGAGGTCCGCACCATCGAGGCGATCGAAGCCGCCAAGGACATCGACGCCGTCGTGATCTGCACGCCGACCGACACCCATGCCGACCTCATCGAGCGCTTCTCCCGCGCCGGCAAGGCGATCTTCTGCGAAAAGCCCATCGACCTCGACGTTGACCGCGTCCGCGCCTGCATGAAGGTGGTCGAGGAGACCAGGGGCAAGCTGATGGTCGGCTTCAACCGCCGCTTCGACCCGCATTTCATGGCCGTCCGCAAGGCCATCGACGACGGCCGCATCGGCGACGTCGAGATGGTGACGATCACCTCGCGCGACCCCGGCGCCCCGCCGGTCGACTATATCAAGCGCTCCGGCGGCATCTTCCGCGACATGACGATCCACGACTTCGACATGGCCCGCTTCCTGCTCGGCGAGGAGGTCGCCTCTGTCTTCGCGACGGCAGCCGTGCTGGTCGATCCGGAAATCGGCAAGGCCGGCGACTATGACAGCGTCTCCGTCATCCTCCAGACGAAGTCCGGCAAGCAGGCGATCATCTCGAACTCCCGCCGCGCCACCTACGGCTACGACCAGCGCATCGAGGTGCACGGCTCCAAGGGCGTCGTCTCCGCCGAGAACCAGCGCCCGGTCTCCATCGAGATCGCCAACGGCGACGGCTACACCCGCCCGCCACTGCACGATTTCTTCATGACCCGCTACACCGAGGCCTATGCCAACGAGATCGCGGCCTTCATCGCCGCCATCGAGAAGGGCGCCGCCATCTCGCCCTCCGGCGCCGACGGCCTCGCCGCCCTGGCGCTCGCTGACGCGGCCGTGAAGTCGGTGGAAGAAAAGCGCCAGATCTCCGTCGCCTGACGGAAGACGACTGCCAAGGCACCTGACCGGGCGGTTCCATCGTCCGGTCTTTTTGCGTCCGGCGGGCGCGCCCTAATCCCCGCTCGTCCGCGCCGCGATGATATCGTGGTCCATCTCCGCCAATGCCCGGTCGAGATGCCCCTCCAGCACCAGCGTCGCCTCCTCCGGCACGACGGTGATCGGCGGCGCGCCGAAGAGGCGGACCTGCTGCGACTGCGCCAGCCCCTCCTGGAGGCCGCGCCGCATGAGATCGAAATAGCGCGTGCCCGGGCCGGTGATGGCGATGGGCATGCTCTCGTGGAGGCTGACCATGCGCGACAGCCCCTGCCCCAGCGCAAGCCCGGCCTGGCGGAAGGCATATTCCGACATGCGGTGCCCCTGCCGCGCCCGGAGCGCGATCTTGTCCATCTCGGCCAGCGGCACGAACTTGGCTGGAATCGTATCCGGCGGCACTTCGAAGGCCGTGCGCAGGATGCCGTAGAAGCCGGCGGAGGCCTCGATGCATCCCTGCGAGCCGCAGCGGCAGAGCTTGCCGTCCGACGAATTCAGCATGTGCCCGAAATTCGGCGCCGTCACCGACAATTCGCCGGAGCGGTCGAAGCGCGCGATGCCGAGCCCGATGCTGTGGCCGAGCGACAGCGCGGCGACGGAATGCAGGTTTTCCATGCCGGCCCGCTCCATGCGCAGCGCCATGGCATGCGCGACAAGCAGCGTCTCGTTGCTGAGCAGGATCTTCGCCCGCCAGGGCGGCTGGAGCAGCGCGGCGAAATCCACCTGCTGCGACCCGAAGATCGGCGACCAGACGAGCCGCGCAAGCGCCGGATCGACGAGCCCCTTGCTGCTGATCGAAACGACGAGCACGTCTTCCCGCGCGATCCGCGACCGGCTTGCCAGCTTCTCCAGCGCCGCCACGAAGGCCTCCGCAAAGGGCTGCGTGGAGCTGTCCGCATGGTTGCGCGCCTCCTCGAACCGGTCGATCAGCGTGCCGCCATAGTCCGCCAGCGAATATTGCACGATGTCGGAGGAAATGCGCACCGCGATGAGATAGCCCGCCGCACGCCGCTGGCCGAAGATGACGCGGGGCCGCCCGCGCATCGCGGTCGCCTGCTGCTCGCGCCGCTCCAGCACATCGGCCTTTTCGAGCTCCGCCGTGATGGCCGAGACGGTCGCCGAGGCAAGGCCGGTATGCTGGGAAATATCGGTATGAGCGAGCGGGCCATGCCGGCGCAGGGAGGCGAGCACGAGCGCGCTGTTCTGCTGACGCACTAGCTCCGTGCTCGACTTCACCAGCATCGCCTGTTTCCGCTCGCTTTCATGAGATGCAACACATGCCCCTCCAAAGCACCTGTCACGCCGCCGTTCAAGAGCCGTCAAAGCCTTGTTGACAGCCTTCGAAACATCTGACATTTATTTTCTCGACTGTCGAGAAAAAAGTCCCGGCGTGTCGGGAGGGGTTGTCGAGACAGTGCTATCGTGGCCGGTCGTTGAAAGGACGGGGTTCGTCCAGGCGGCCGGTGTTCACTTGGGAGGAGATAAGATGAAATCCGTTTTGAAGCTGATGGCAGGGGCTGCCATCATCGTTTCCATGCATTCCGCCGTTCACGCCAAGGACCTCGTCGTCGGCGTCTCCTGGTCCAACTTCCAGGAAGAGCGCTGGAAAACCGACGAAGCCGCCATCAAGGCAGCGCTCGAGGCTTCCGGCGACAAGTACATTTCCGCTGACGCCCAGTCGTCCGCCGCAAAGCAGCTGACCGACATCGAATCGCTGATCTCGCAGGGCGCCAACGCCATCATCGTCCTGGCGCAGGATTCGGATGCCATCGGCCCGGCCATCGAGAAGGCCGCGGCGGAAGGCATCCCGGTCGTCGGCTACGACCGCCTGATCGAAAACCCGGCCGCCTTCTACATCACCTTCGACAACAAGGAAGTCGGCCGCATGCAGGCCCGCGAAGTGTTCAAGGTGAAGCCGGAAGGCAACTATGTCTTCATCAAGGGCAACTCCGCCGACCCGAACGCCGACTTCCTCTTCGCTGGCCAGCAGGAAGTGCTGAAGGAAGCGATCGACGCCGGCAAGATCAAGAATGTCGGCGAAGCCTATACCGATGGCTGGAAGCCGGAAAATGCCCAGAAGAACATGGAGCAGTTCCTGACGGCGAACGACAACAAGGTCGACGCGGTCGTCGCCTCGAACGACGGCACCGCCGGCGGCGCGATCGCGGCGCTCGCGGCCCAGGGCCTTGCCGGCTCCGTTCCGGTCTCCGGCCAGGACGCCGACCACGCCGCGCTCAACCGCGTCGCGCTCGGCACGCAGACCGTCTCGGTCTGGAAGGACTCGCGTGAACTCGGCAAGCGCGCCGCGGAAATCGCGGCCGAGCTTGCCGGTGGCAAGACCATGGACGAGATCGAAGGCGTCACCACCTTCAACGGCGGCCCGAAGGGCGTCGAGATGAAGTCCGTCTTCCTCGCCCCCCTGCCCGTCACCAAGGACAACCTGAACGTCGTCATCGACGCCGGCTGGATCTCCAAGGACGCGGCCTGCCAGGGCGTGAAGGCCGGTTCGGTCGCAGCCTGCGACTGAGCCCGATCTACCGGTAACGACCTGACCATCGCCAGGCGCCGCAACGACACCGTTGCGGCGCTTGCGCAAGGTGGGCAGCGGGCGGAGGATGACGCGGATCCATCCTTTCAAGAAGCAGCACCCGAACTGCGCGCCCGAAACGAACGTTCAACAGAAGTGAGGGGGACGGCAAGACCATGGCCGACATCACGAATACCGCACATGCCAACCGTGCGCGCTCGGCGAGCGAGAATCCGGTGAAGCGCTTCTTCCGCGCGACCGAGATCGACACGCGCCTGCTCGGCATGGTCGGCGCGCTGCTGATCATCTGGATCGGCTTCAACTTCCTGTCCGGCGGCCTCTTCCTGACGCCGCGAAACCTCTGGAACCTCTCCGTCCAGACCGCCTCCGTCGCCGTGATGGCGACCGGCATGGTGCTGGTCATCGTCACGCGCAACATCGACCTTTCCGTCGGCTCGATCCTCGGGTTCGTCGGCATGATCATGGGCGTGCTGCAGGCCGAGCTGCTGCCGCAGCTTCTCGGCTTCAACCATCCGGCCACCTGGATTGTCACGCTGCTCGCCGGCCTCCTGCTCGGCGCCGCCATCGGCGCGCTGCAAGGCTCGATCATCGCCTTCATGAACGTGCCGTCCTTCATCGTCACGCTCGGTGGCCTGCTCGTCTGGCGCGGCGCCACCTGGTTCGTCACCAGCGGGCGCACGGTCGCCCCGATGGACGCCACCTTCCGCCTGATGGGCGGCGGCACCGAGGGCTCGATCGGCGCGACGGCAAGCTGGATCGTCGGCGCCCTCGCCTGCGTCGCCATCGTCGCGACGATCGCTAATTCCCGCAAGCAGCGCAAGCGCTTCGGCTTTCCGCTTCGCCCCATGTGGGCCGAATATTTCCTCGTCGCCATCGGCTGCGCGCTGGTGCTCGGCGCCGTCGGGGTCGTCAACAGCTATCCCTGGCCCGTCGCCATCGCCCGCAGATATGCCGATGCCAACGGCATCGCCTGGCCGGACGGCGGCCTCTTCATCCCGCACGGCATCGCCATCCCCGTGTTGATCGCCATCGTCGTCGGCATCGTCATGACCTTCATCTCGACGCGCCTGCGCTTCGGCCGCTATGTCTTCGCCATCGGCGGCAACCAGGAAGCCGCCGAGCTCGCCGGCATCAAGACCCGCTGGGTCACGGTCAAGATCTTCGCGCTGATGGGCATGCTCTGCGCCATCGCCGCCGCCATCTCCACCGCCCGCCTCAACGCCGCGACCAACGCGCAGGGCGAGCTCGACGAGCTCTACACCATCGCGGCCGCCGTCATCGGCGGCACCTCGCTCGGCGGCGGCATGGGCACCATCGCGGGCGCCATGCTCGGCGCCCTCGTCATGCAATCGCTGCAATCGGGCATGGTGCTGGTCGGCATCGACACCCCGTTCCAGCGCATCGTTGTCGGTGTGGTCCTCGTGGTCGCCGTCTGGCTCGACACGATCTACCGCGCCCGCGCCAAGTAAGAGGAGCCCACCCAATGACGGACACCCGTACGCCCCTCGTGGAGATGAAGAACATCTCCATCTCCTTCGGCGGCATCCATGCCGTGGACAATGCCTCTATCGATCTCTATCCCGGCGAGGTCGTCGCCCTGCTCGGCCACAACGGCGCCGGCAAGTCGACGCTGATCAAGATCCTCTCCGGCGCCTACAAGCGCGACAGCGGCGAGATCCTGATCAACGGCGAGCCCGCCGACATCGCCAACCCGCGCGACGCCAAGAAATACGGCATCGAGACGATCTACCAGACGCTGGCCGTCGCCGACAATGTCGACGCCGCCGCCAACCTCTATCTCGGCCGCGAGCTGCGCACCCCCTGGGGCACGCTCGACGACGTGGCGATGGAGGCCAAGACCCGCGAGGTCATGGGCCGCCTCAACCCCAACTTCCAGCGCTTCAAGGAGCCGGTGAAGGCGCTTTCCGGCGGCCAACGCCAGTCGGTGGCGATCGCAAGGGCCATCCTCTTCAACGCCCGCATCCTCATCATGGACGAGCCGACAGCGGCGCTCGGGCCCCAGGAGACGGCGCAGGTCGGCGAACTGATCAAGCAGCTCAAGAAGGAAGGCATCGGCATCTTCCTGATCAGCCACGACATCCACGACGTCTTCGACCTCGCCGACCGCGTCTCGGTGATGAAGAACGGCCAAGTGGTGGGCCACGCCCGCACCGAGGACGTCACCAAGGACGAGGTGCTCGGCATGATCATCCTCGGCAAGGTCCCCGAAAAAGCCATCCCCGGCCCCGGCGCCATGCAGACCGCCTGATCCCCCTAACGCCAGAAAGGCCGCCCCAAGAGGCGGCCTTTCCCCTTCATCACCGGCAAACCCATAACAGTTTGCCATTTCCGCAATTTCCGCATTGAAGCCCGCCCCCACCTGGGTTAAGAACCCTCTCATCGGACAGGCGAGTCATCGCCCTGGATGCACCCGTAGCTCAGCTGGATAGAGTGTTGGATTCCGATTCCAAAGGTCACAGGTTCGAATCCTGTCGGGTGCGCCACCAAAATCAACCCTTTGTGGACCTCTCGACAAATGGTGTGTTGCCGCCGGCGCGGTGGAATGGCTGAATGCCACATACATCGCCAGACGCAAGGGAACCATCCGTTGAAGAAGATCACCACCATCACCTGCATCTTGATCGTTGGCTTGTCTCTGGCGAACTGCGCCGGCCGCCAATGCAGCGATTGGCCGGGGACCTGCATCATTCAGTGATTGCGGCCTGGTCTCTTATCGCTATCCAAGTTTTGGAGAGTCCGTCGTCTCTAGTAAACGGATGAAATGAATTACGTGCGTTTCGCGAGTAAGCCGGTCAGCGGAAGCTGAAGAAGCAGAAGAGTGGTCAGAGACGGCCGATATTTGCCGCCTCCATATCGCTTCCCTTCTCTTCACAGCCCCGTTCTCCCGAACCCAATGCACCCGCCCTTTGCAAGCGGGAACTCTCAGCCGGCGGAACGCGCCGCGGCCTCCATATCCTCCCAGCTTTCGTCCATCGCATAGGTGGGAGAGAAGAAGGGAACGCCGAAATGGCCGTAGCGGATGGAGAGCTGGCGTTCGGCGGTTTCCTCGTCTTTCTGGGCTATGCGGGAGAGATAGATGACGGAGGCGAGGCCGGTTCGGTCGGCGCCTGAGCGGCAATGGATAAGGATCGGGCGTGGAGCGTCGCGGAGGGTTGCGACAAGGCCGTCCGCCGTCTTCGCGTCGAGGCGCCGGCTGGCGTTCAGGGGGAAGTCGATCAGGGTGAGGCCGAGCTGTCTTGCGGCGGCGGCCTCGTTTTTGTACCAGGCCGACTTTTCATCCCGGCCTCTCAGGTTGATGACGGTGCGGATCTTGTAGCGCTCAGCATAGGCCGCAAGATCGGCCGGCGTGGGCTGGTTGGAGCGGTAGGCTTCCCCCGGCACCACGGCGGCGAAATTTCCTGTCAGTTGTATTGCCACGAGATAGATGCCGAGCCCGAGGCCCGCCACGACGGACGCAAGCCCTGTCCATTTCAAGAACCGTTTCATGATCGCCTTTCCTGCCGGTTTCGGCGGCAGGAAAGGCCTTGCGGCTGACAGGGCGCTGAACGCCAGCTCCGAAATGGCGGGGATGGCGTCGCCTCGCCTTCCGGCTTGACGCTGCGCCGGGATCGCGTATCCCTTGCCGGACACCTCTTCAAAAGGCCGGCCATGGAAGCGATCATCTATCACAATCCGCGATGCGGCACCTCGCGCAACACGCTGGCCCTCATCCGCAATGCCGGCATCGAGCCGAGGATCGTGGACTATCTCGCCGCACCGCCGACACGGGAGGAGCTGCGGGCCCTGATCGCCGCCGCCGGCCTTGCGGTGCGCGCCGCCATTCGTGAGAAGGAGGCGTCCTATGCTGCCCGCGGCCTTGCCGATCCCGCGCTGTCGGACGATGAGTTGCTCGACCACATGCTGGCCGAGCCGATCCTCATCAACCGCCCCTTCGTGACGACGCCGCTCGGAACGCGGCTCTGCCGGCCTTCGGAAGTCGTGCTGGATATCCTTCCCGACACGCACAAGGGGCCTTTCGCCAAGGAGGATGGCGAGAAGGTGATCGGCGAGGACGGCAAGCGGCTCACCTGAGAGCTTTATGCCTCCGTGGCCGTATGCGGCGCGGCAAGGCCGAGGGCGACGCGCAGCGTCGCCTCGCTTTCGAGGGCAAAGCGCTCGGCCGCGCGGCGGCCGCGCAGCTCGTCCCGCGGCGGCAGCGGGCCGGCGAGACGGGCCGAAAGCCCCTCCATCCGGGCGGCGAGATGCGGCACGTCCTCGATGGCGCACAGACGATGGGCGAGCGAGCCTTCGCGCACCACCACCGGAAGGCCGAGCTGCGCCGCCCGCCCGAGAATACCGAAGGCGTGGTCCCCCGTCCGCGGGTAGAAGCACCAGATCGCATCGCTCGCCGCATAGGCGCCCAGCAGCTCGGCATCGGAGATGAAGCGGTCGACCGTGACGCCGCCGCCCTCGCGCAGGACCTCCGCATGCTCGGCCGCGGCCACGGCAACCTTGCCGCAGGCGATGAACTGGTAGCACGCCCGCAGCCGCGCGGACCGGGCATAGATATCGGCGAAGAGATCGAAGCCTTTCCGGCCGCACTGGCTGCCGATGGCCGTCAGCACAAGGCGGTCGCCCGGCCGGCGCTCGGCGCGCAGAGCGTTCACCGCCTTGCGCTCCTCCTCGCTCAGGTCCCAGAGCTGGAAATCGTAGATATAGCCATCGGCAATGGCGGCGGCGGGCGGAAGGACGCTGAAGGGCACGATGGAGAGCGTGCGCACCGCGCGGCAGCGCTTCAGCCTTTGCAGCACCGCGCGCCGCCAGCGGTTTCCCCAGCGGGGCGAAATGGCGAGCGGCCCCGGCTTGAGCAGGAGCCCCACGGTCCGCCGTCCCAGCAGGGCACGGAAAAGCCCGACCAGTACATAAAGAAGGAACGCCTCCTCCACCATAAGGAAAAGCACTGGCGCCCGCGCGAACAGGAGGCTGCGAAGCCGCGCCCGCCGCGCGCCGAACACCCGCTCCAGCACGCGGAAATAGGCGGGCCGCCGGCCAGCCTCGCTCCGGCTATACACGAACGGCGCGCCCGGCCGGCCCTGCCCCGCCAAGGCGTCGCGTGACCGCCCGCCTGCCCTCGCGTCGAGATTTTCCGGCTGCAGATCCGATCGAACAGACGGACCCGTCGCGGCCGGCAACACGCTGCCCGCCTGCATGATCTTCCCCCCAAAATCGTCGCGAATAGCCCTCGAAGCCGTCCCTGCCCGAAAGGCCCGGATGAGCGGCCGCGTTCCCTCCGGCCCTCACCCCATCGACATATTAGCAGAAGCGAAACTCACCTCCGCCACAACCATGTCGTTCAAATCCGGACCTTAACGTGTCGTTAACATTTATCAAGCGGGATTCTGCAACCTGAATGATGCCTTCGCGCGAACGGCTTTACCGGAAGCGGACAGCCATGCCCCTGCCCTTGCTTGCGGCGATGGGCGGGAGAGTCCATAAAGGCCGCAATCGAAAGACTGCCTCCGAGGGGAAGAGGATGAACCTCAAGGAATTTGCCGCGCGCATCGGCCTCTCCCAGACGACGGTGAGCCGGGCGATAAGCGGCTACCCGGAGGTCAAGGCAGAGACACGCGCGCGCGTGCTGGAGGCCGCGGAGCAGCTGGGCTACCGCCCGAACAGCATCGCCCAGCGGCTGGCGACCGGCCGGGCCGGCGCCATCGGCATCGTCTTCCAGGGCGGCGGGCGCTTCGGGCCCCATTCCAGCGAGTTCATGGGCGGTCTTTCGACGCGCCTGCAGCAGGAAGGCATCGACATCCTCGTCTCGACCGTCGAGACCGCGGAAGACGAGGTGGCCGCCTATCGCCGGCTTGCGGCGAGCAAGCGGGTGGATGCCGTCATCGTGCATACGCCCGCCTGCACCGACGAGCGCATCGCGCTGTTGCAGGCGCTCGGCCTGCCCTTCATCGTGCATGGGCGGAGCGAGGCGGAAAAGCCCTTCGCCTTCCTCGACATCGACAATTTCGGGGCCATCGCCACCGCGACGAAGCATCTCGCCGCCTTCGGCCATCGCCGCATCGCCCTCATCAACGGCGATACGGACAGCACCTATGCCCGCGACCGGGACGAGGGCTACCGCAGGACGCTCGCGGCAGAAGGCATCGCGGCGGATCCGGCGCTGACCGGCCACGGCGAATTCACCGACGAGACCGGCTTCCGGCTCATGCAGGGCTTCCTCGCCCTCCCCGCCCCGCCGACGGCGGTCATCGCGGGGTCGATGATGTCGGCGCTCGGCGCGATGCGGGCGATCCGCATCGCGGGGCTTGCCGTGGGCGAGGATGTCTCGCTCATCGCCCATGACGACGTCTTTCCCTATCTCAGCCCCGACAATCTCGTTCCGGCCGTCACCACGACGCAATCGCCGATCCGCGCGGCGGGCGGGCGGATCGGCGACATGGCCTTGCGGCTTTTGCAGGGGGAAGCGCCGGAAGCGCTTCAGGAGGTCTGGCCGGTCGAGTTCGTCATCCGCGGCTCGACAGGCCCGGCCCGGACTTAAGATCAGACCGCCAGCTCGCAGCGCCCCTTCTCGGTTTCAATGGCAAGATCGAGCACCTTCTGGAGCTCGGCGGCATGGCGGAAGCCCGGCTCGATCCTTTCGCCCGCCGCGACGGCCGCTGCGAAGCGCTCGTAATTGGTCGGCACCGTGCCGGCGTCGATCTCGCGCCAAACGGCCTGCTCGACATCCTCGCCGAGGCAGCCGCGCAGCTTCGATCCCTCGGTCGAATGGATGACCTCGAGGGCACCCTTGTCGCCATGCATGCGCAGGCGAAGCTCGTTGAGATGGCCGGTCGCCCAGCGGCTGGCATGGATGACACCGAGCGCGCCGTTGTCGAAATCCACCGTCATCGTGAAGCTGTCATTGGCGTCGAGGTCGTATTCGCCGATCCGGTTGTCGGGCGCCTTGTCGAAGGCCTTCAGCCGCGCGAAGACGTGGTCCACGTCGCTCGCCGCGCCGTAGCTGGCGAAATCGAGGATGTGGATGCCGACATCGCCCAGCACGCCATTCGAGCCGTGCCGGGTGGAAAGGCGCCAGAGCCACTGGCTTTCCGTCGCCCAGTTGCCCCACGCCTTCGAGACGAGCCAGCTTTGCAGGTACGACGCCTCGACATGGCGCACGCGGCCGATCTCGCCCGCCAGCACCATCGCGCGCGCCTTCTGCAGCGGCGCCACGTTGCGATAGGTGAGGTTCACCATGGTCACGAGGCCGGAGGCCTCGGCGGCGCGGGCCATCTCGTCGGCCTTGGCGTGGTTTTCCGCCAGCGGCTTCTCGCACATCACATGCTTGCCCGCCGCCAGCAGAGCCAGCGTCGTCGGATGGTGGGCGCGGTCGGGCGTGACATTGGTCGCCGCGTCGAAGCCATTCCAGGCGATGGCGTCCTCCAGCGAGGTGAAGACGTTCGCGATGCCGTGCTGGTCGGCGAAGGCCTTGGCCCGCGAGGGGTCGACATCGACCGCGCCGACCAGCTCGACGCCGTCTATCGCGGCAAAATATCTGGCATGTGTATTGGCCATGCCGCCTGTTCCAACAACGAGAAGACGCATCGTTCGCCTCAGCGGTAACCGGCTTCGCCGGCCTCATGCAGTTTCGGGCCGCGCTCCTCGATCGGCTCCAGGGCCTTGTCGACCGGCACGTTCGGCGCGTCGTGGATCGCCGCATAGGTGCCCTGCGGGTTGAAGGCCCATTTCACGCCGTTGACCAGGACCTTCTGGACCGTGGCGTCGTGATAGGTCGGGTAGGTCTCGTGGCCCGGGCGGAAATAGAAGATGTTGCCGGCGCCGCGGCGCCAGGTGAGGCCCGAGCGGAACACCTCGCCGCCCGCAAACCACGAGATGAAGACGGTCTCCAGCGGCTCCGGCACGGAGAACTGCTCGCCATACATCTCCTCGTTTTCCAGCACGAAATTCTCGCCGAGCCCTTCGGCGATGGGGTGGCGGGGATTGATCACCCAGACTCGCTCGCGCTCGCCCGCCTCGCGCCATTTCAGCGCGCAGGGCGTGCCCATCAGACGCTTGAAAATCTTGGAGAAATGGCCGGAGTGCAGCACGAGGAGGCCCATGCCCTCCCACACGCGCCGCGCCACGCGCTCCACCACCGCATCGTCGACCGCGCCGTGATCCTTGTGGCCCCACCAGACGAGGACGTCCGTCTCGGCAAGGCGGGCCTCGGTGAGCCCGTGTTCCGGCTCCTGCAGCGTCGCCGTCGTGGCGCGGATCGCCGGATCCCTGTTCAGCGCCTCGGCGATCGTGTTGTGCATGCCGTTCGGATAGATCGAGCGGACGATCTCGTTCGTCTGCTCGTGGATGTTCTCACCCCATACGATGGTGCGTATTGCCATGTGCCATTCCTTCAAGGCCGAAAATTGAAACCGCTTTCAATTCGTCGAAACCGTTAGAGGCAGTCCCGCTTTTTGGCAAGCGGGTCCCCTCGCGATTCCGGCTCCCTTTCAGTGGAATGTCGATTTGGAGAAAAGGTTCAGCACGAGGACGCCGGCAATGATCAGCCCGAGGCCGGCAATGGCGGCAAGATCGAGCTTCTGGCCGAAGGCGAAATAGCCGACGAGCGAGATCAGCACGATGCCGAGGCCGCTCCAGATCGCATAGGCGATGCCGACCGGAACGTAGCGCAGGCTCCAGGAGAGGAAGTAGAACGCCACGGCATAGCAGACCACCATGACGAGGGTCGGCCCGAGGCGGGAGAAGTGCTGCGCGGCCTGCATGGCGGAGGTGCCGAGCACTTCGAAGACGATGGCGAGGACGAGGACGGCATAGACGGCGGTGATGTTCATGCGAGGTCTCCGGCGCGGGCCGCGCCAACGGGCGCCTTCCGGCGCAGATTGCAAAGACGGTCAGGTGCGCGACAGGGCCATCAGGCGCTCCAGCATGGCCGCGCGCGTTGCGGCATCCATGGCCGGCGCCCCGAGCAGGTCGGCCAGCCACAGCCCGTCCACCGCATAGCGGACGAGCATGGCGTCGAGCGTCGAATCCGTGCCGACATTTTCGGCAAGGTGCCGGTCGACCCATTGTCCCCAGCGCTCGCGCAGGTGCGGCTCGGAGATGAGCGCGACGGTGAGCACTTTCCATTGCTCGCCGTCGGAAAGGCCCTCCGGCAGGAACCAGATCGCCGCATAGGCCCGCGTGAAGCGGCCCTTCGGCTCGGGATCGTCGCGCATTCGCTCGGCAAGCGCCCGGTCGAACTTTTCCGTCAGGTCGTCGAACAGGCCGTCGAGCAGCGACAGCTTGTTGGGGAAATGGTGCAGCAGACCGCCCTTGCTGACCCCCGCCGCCTGGGAAACGGCATCGAGCGTCACGCTCGCCGGCCCCTTCTCCAGCGACAGTTTCGCCGCGACCTCCAGCAATTGCTGGCGGACGGCTTCGGGATGCTTCTTGCGGTGATGGGCCTTGCTCATGATAAAAACATACCGTCCGGACGGTTTCTTGTCAATCTCCTCCAAACGGCACTCCCGGGCGCATTGCCGCAGCTTTTCAGCCGGGATTGCGTGGCGGATGCGGCGGCGCTAAGACCCTGGACAACGGGAAGAACCATGACCGACGCGACGGAAGAGCAGGAACGGCAGGGCGAGACGATCACCCTCTACCAGGCGGTGGGTGGCGAGACGGGCGTGCGCGCCCTGACGCGCCGCTTCTACGAACTGATGGATACAATGCCGGAAGCGGCCCGCTGCCGCGCCATCCATCCGCCGGACCTGACGGGCAGCGAGGAAAAGCTCTACGAATACCTGACCGGCTGGCTCGGCGGCCCGCCGCTCTATACGCAGAAGCGCGGCCACCCCATGCTGCGCCGCCGCCATTTCGTGGCGCCGATCGGCCCGGCCGAACGGGACGAATGGCTGCTCTGCTTCGTGCGCGCGCTGGAAGAGACGGTGCCCGGCGAGGGCCTGCGGAAGATCATCCTCGAGCCGGTCACCCGGCTTGCCCACCACATGCAGAACCAGGAATAGCCCCGGGAGTCATCCATGTCCTTTTCGCTCCGCTCGGCAAGCCTTCTCGTCGCCGGCCTGATGGGCCTTGCCGGCGTCGCAACGGCCGCGGCCGCCTCGCATGGCAGCGATCCGCGCCTGATGGCCGGCGCTTCC
Source organism: Shinella sp. R2-11 (assembly GCF_055330205.1). Classification (NCBI taxonomy): domain Bacteria; kingdom Pseudomonadati; phylum Pseudomonadota; class Alphaproteobacteria; order Hyphomicrobiales; family Rhizobiaceae; genus Shinella; species Shinella sp. R2-11. Next base: position 266,011 of record NZ_JBVAPC010000004.1, read on the forward strand.
GCCATGTGCCTTGCCCATGCCCCGGCGCTGGTCGCGCTCCACGCGGCCTGGCCTGCGGTGCGGACCGCGCCGCTCGCCGCGCTGCTGCTGGCCCTCGGCACGGCGCTCTTTGCCGGCGACCTCGTCTTCCGCCATTCGGCGGGACACGGGCTCTTCCCCATGTCCGCGCCGACCGGCGGCGTCGTGATGATGGCGGGATGGCTGGCAGTGGCGCTCGGCGCGTTCCTGCCTAGAGCAATTCCAGCAAAAGTGTGAAGCGGTTTTGCGTCCGGAATTGCGTTAAAACAAAGAGTTAGAGCGTTTTCGCGATTCGGAGAAAAGCGGAAATGCTCTAAGAAGCAAGCCTGACGTCAGCGCCCGGAGGGCGCGCGACGCAGCGAGGAGAACGCGACGACATTGTCGTTGCGCGCATCGAGGGCCATATCGTCCTCGAAAGCCGCCCGGCGCGCCGGCGGGCGGGCGTCGTGCACGGGAAATTCCACGACATTGGCGCTGTCCAGCAGGCAAGCGCGGCGCGTCAGGAGGGCATAGAGCTCCGGTACGAGGCCGTCGCCGTTCTGGGCGGCCAGCTTGTGCAGGCCGATCATCGCGAAGGCCTCGGGTCTTTCGTCATTCACTGGGTACTATCTCCCTGGCTCATGCTCTGCAGGGCCCGCTCGAAGGAGGACTTGCTGCCGTTGCGCAGCGGCACGAAGGCCTTCTCCCACTTCTTGCAGCCCGTTTTCACGCGGATGCAGGCATCATGGCTGATACAGTCGATGGGGCAGAAGACGCAGTCCACGGAGGGCAGCACGTTGTCGATGCGGGAAACCGCCTCGCGCAGGCCGCCGTCGTGATGGATGAGGTTGGCGCCGTAGGAACTGGCGATCTGGCGCAGATGCGCCACCTGGCAGTCGCGACCGCCGACATAGAGGAAGCTGCGGCCTTCGAGGCCCGCCTTGCCCTCGGCCCTCTCGTCATTGTCCTGCCGCTGGCGGGCCTGCTGCTGTTGCCTCTTCTCGCGCATCGCCTTCCTCTCCGCTTCGCCGGTCCGGCGCTTTACTCTGGTGACTTCCACGCTGCGGGGGGCCTGCGCCTGCGGCGCCCGCACCTCCATCCGCGGGGCGGCCGGCGCTGCGGCCGCTCCCTCCTGCAAACCCTCGGCCATCTGCTTGCGGAGCGCGGCAAGCTGGCGCTCCAGATCGGCGATGCGCCGGTCGCGCTCGGCGATCATTGCCTTCAGGACCGACTCCATGCGGCCCGCAGTCATCATATTCATGCAGTATCCCCTTTGGCACTCCGCGTGGGCGGAGCCTCAGTCCGGGGCAACCTACAAAACTTGATTTTCAGAGTAAAGTATAAACATGACTATCAAAGTCATATTTTCCGACAAAAAAATCCCGCCGTCCGGAAGGCGGCGGGAAAGATCGCCTCAGTTGAACACGATCGGCACGTTGAACGCCCAGGACGAGCGCCCCGCGGCCTCGGGGATCTTCGCGAAGGGCGCGGCCCGCTGCACCGAATCGACCGCGGCCCTGTCGAGCGCCGCGCTGCCGGAGCTGCGCGCAACGCGGATGCCGCTCGCCTGCCCGCCCGAACCCACGACGAAGCTCACGACCACGCTGCCGCTCTCGCCACCCGGCGCGCGCCGCTTGGCGCGGTTGATCTTGTTGCGGACCTTGCCCGGATAATTGCTGACGGCGGCATTGCCGGCCGTCGATGAATTGCCCTTCTGCTGGCCGCCGACGGAAGCGGTCTTCACGTCGGCCGAGCCGTCCACCTCGCCCTTCGTGGCATTCACCTTCGCCGTGCCCTTCTCGCCGGCCTTGCGGACGACCTTCTGCTTCGGCTTCTTGCGCTCGACCTTCTTGACCGGCTCTTCCTTCTTCACCTCGGGAACCGGCTTGATCTCCTCTTCCGGCTCGACCTCGGGCTTGATTTCCGGGATCGGGATCGCGGCGATCTCCACCTCGGCGGAGGGAACGATCAGCTCCTGCACGGGCTCCGAGATCACCGGATCGACGGGCGTAATCTCCGTCGTCTCGGGCTGGATCTCCGTGGGCTGGATTTCCGCGACTTCCTGCGGCTCGGTGATGTCGGGCTGGATCGCTTCCGGTGTGATCGCCTCTTCGGGATTGCCCGACTCGACCGCCTCGAAGGCGCCGTTGCCGAGCATGGCCACTTCCGCGACGACGCCGCCGGCGATCAGCGCCTCGTCTTCCGGCGCCGCCGGCGTCATGGTGAGGATCGCGGCCGCCCCGGCATGGGCCAGCAGGGAAAGAGCCCCCGCACCGATCCAGAGCCACTTGCTTCCAGCCATCGTCTTATCCACCATTCCGTTTTCCGCGATCCCGCGTCATGCGGGCCGCCACTCAACTCAACCTTCGAGACCGGCCGATGCCTTGCTGCGGGTGACGATGCCGTCCATGCAGCGGGCCTTGTCGAGCCCCTCACCTTCGCAGACCGGCGCGTCGTTGATCAGCAGGTTCTTCACCGCCTCGCACTTGATGCCCGGCACGTCGAACTGGCGCACCTTCGACTTGCCGGCCGGCAGGTCGCGGAAGTCGAGCAGCGCCAGCCGCTCCACCGTGCCCTTGTCGTTGAAGATCACGAATTCGAAGGAGACCTTCGAAACGTTCTGCTGAAAGCCGTTCACCGCGACGAAGGTGAAGAGGCAGCCCTTCTGCGAGGCGGCAAGCGCATTGAGTTCGACATCCAGCCCCTTGGGAGCGGCTTCCTGCGCGGCCGCGCCGGAGACGGCGGCGGCTGCAAGCATCGACGAGAGTAGAAGGGTGCGTACGATCATGGCTTGCCTGTTTCGGGTTCCCGGCCCGGGCATCCGCCCTGGCTAACGGAGTCTTACAAAATTAACATGAGGTTGTCAGTCCGGTATTGCGCCTATAGATAAATATGAGTAATCAAGTCAAGATAGTAAGCGCCAAATTCCGCTGCAAACTCCTGTTTCGCCGATGAAATCAGCCAAGGGGAAGCCGAAAGGAAATTGGCCCGGAACATTTGACGAAGGCCGCGACCATGACCGACACGACCCGACCGACCCCTGCCGAAATCCGCGCCTTCCGCGCGGAAAACCCCAAGATGCGCGAGCGTGACATCGCCGCCCAGCTCGGCATTTCGGAGGCGGCGCTCGTCGCGGCCGAGGTCGGGCTCACCGCGATCCGCATCGACGGCAGCGCCAACCGCTTCCTCGAGCGCGCCGAAACCCTCGGCGAGATCATGGCGCTGACCCGCAACGAAAGCGTCGTGCACGAGAAGATCGGCGTGTTCGAGAAGGTCACCACCGGCAAGCACGCCTCGATCGTGCTCGGCGAGAACATCGACCTGCGCATCTTCCCGGGCACCTGGGCCCACGGCTTCGCCGTGACGAAGACGGACGGCGAACAGGCCCGCCGCAGCCTGCAGTTCTTCGACAAGGCCGGCGACGCCGTGCACAAGGTCCACCTTCGCCCGGCCTCCAGCCTCGAAGCCTACGAGGCCATCGTCGCCGACTTCCGCCTGGAGGACCAGTCGCAGGAATTCGTGGAAGTCGTCTTGGAAAAGACCGTCGAGACCGGCCCGGTCGACGTCGACGCGCTGCGCGAGAACTGGAGCGCCATGACGGATACGCACCAGTTCTTCGGCATGCTGCGCAAGCTGAAGATCGCCCGCCAGGACGCCGTGCGCAGCGTCGGCGAGGATTTCGCCCGTCAGGTGCGCGCCGATGCCGTCAGCGAATTGCTGCGCGCCTCGGCCGAGCGCGACGCCGAGATCATGTGCTTCGTCGGCAATCACGGCACGATCCAGATCCACACCGGCCCGGTGAAGAACATCCAGCCGATGGGCCCGTGGATCAACGTGATGGACCCCACCTTCCACATGCACCTGCGCACCGACCACATCGCCGAATGCTGGGTGGTCCGCAAGCCGACCAGCGACGGCCACGTCACCTCGCTCGAAGCCTATGACGCGAGCGGCGAGATGATCGTCCAGTTCTTCGGCAAGCGGAAGGAAGGCATGAGCGAGCGCGCCGACTGGCGCGAGATCCTCGACGGCCTGCCGCGCCCCGACAGCGCCGCCGCCTGAAGACGAGCACCATCGGGGAACACGACCCCAGGGACCACGACCCAAGGATTACGATCATGAGCAAGAGCTTCGATCTGCGCCGCGCCCGCCCGTGGGAAGTGGCCCTCACCGTCTTCGCGCTTTCCGCCCCGCTGCTGGCGCCCTTCACCATGCCCGTCGACGGCGGCTTCGTCCGCAGGGCGGCCGCGCAGGACATGCAGAAGGTCGACACGTCGAAGCTCGTGACGATCGGCGGCGCGGTGACGGAAATCGTCTATGCGCTCGGCGAAGGCGAACGGATCGTCGCGCGCGATTCCACCAGCATGTATCCCGAGGAGGCGCTGAAGCTGCCGGACGTCGGCTACATGCGCGCCCTCTCGCCGGAAGGCGTCATCGCCGTTAATCCCACCGCGATCCTCGCGGTGGAAGGCAGCGGCCCGGCCGATGCGCTGGCCGTGCTGAAGAGCGCCGGCATTCCCTTCGAAACCGTGCCGGAAGGCTATGACCGCGCCGCGATCCTCAGGAAGATCGACGTTGTCGGCAATTTCCTCGGCGTGCCGGAAAAGGCGAAGGCGCTGGAAGAGAAGGTGGGCGCCGAACTCGACGGCGCCATCGCCGATGCCGCCAAGCGGCCGGAAAGCGAGCGCAAGCGCGTGCTCTTCATCCTGAGCTTCCAGAACGGCCGCATCATGGCCGCCGGCAACCACACGGCCGCCGACGGCATCATCGGCCTTGCCGGCGCGATCAACGCCACCGAAGGCACCTTCGACGGTTACAAGCCGCTCACCGACGAGGCGGTCATCAATGCCAAGCCCGACGTCGTCATGGTCATGACGCGCCCGGGCGCCGGCAGCACGGACGAGGAAGTGCTCGCCCATCCCGCCATCGCCGTGACGCCGGCCGGCAAGAACAAGGCGGTCCTGCGCATGAACAGCCTGCACCTGCTCGGCTTCGGACCGCGCACCGCCTCGGCCGTCAGCGACCTCAACAAAGAACTCTACGGCAAGCCCGGCAATGTCTCTCAATGACGCCATGCGCGGCCCGGTCGCACGCAGGTCCTTCCTGATGCGCGCCGCCGGCGGGCAGGCGGCCGGCGACCGCACCGCGATCGCCCGCCTCACCCTCTGTCTCCTCGTCATCCTGTCGGTCGCCGCGATCGCGCTGTCCATCGCGACCGGCGCGTCGGACGCATCGGCGGTCAATGTCATCGGCGCGCTCCTCACCGGCGCGGAAGACACCGCGCTCAGCATGCGCGACCGCATCATCGTCTTCGACATCCGCATGCCCCGCGCCCTGCTCGGCTTCCTGATCGGCGCGGCGCTCGCCATGTCGGGCGCCGTCATGCAGGGCCTCTTCCGCAACCCGCTCGCCGATCCCGGCCTCGTCGGCATCTCCTCGGGCTCGGCGCTCGGCGCGGTGCTGATGATCGTGCTCGGCGGCAGCCTGCCGACCGGCCTCATGCTGGCGCTCGGCGCCTATGCGCTGCCGCTTGCCGCCTTCCTCGGCGGGCTTCTGACGACGCTGCTGCTCTACCAGATCGCCACGCGCGGCGGGCAGACCTCCGTCGCCACCATGCTGCTCGCCGGCATCGCCATCGCGGCCCTTGCCGGCGCCGTCACCGGCATCCTCATCTACATGGCCGACGACAAGCAGCTTCGCGACGTCACCTTCTGGAGCCTCGGCTCGCTCTCGGGCATGACCTGGGTGAAGCTTTTCGCCGCCGGCCCGATCATCCTGATCGCCCTCCTCGTCGTGCCCTTCCTGTCGCGCGGGCTCAACGCCATCACCCTCGGCGAGGCCGCCGCCTTCCACATGGGCGTGAAGGTGCAGCGGCTGAAATACACCGCGGTCGTGGCCGTGGCGGGCGCCGTCGGCGCCTCGGTCGCCGTTAGCGGCGGCATCGGCTTCGTCGGCATCGTGGTGCCGCACCTGCTGCGCATCGTCATAGGCCCGGACCATCGCTACCTGCTGCCGGCCTCCGCGCTGCTCGGCGGCGTGCTGATGCTCGGGGCGGACATGCTGGCGCGCACCATCGTCGCCCCCGCGGAACTGCCCATCGGCATCATCACTGCGCTGGCCGGCGCGCCCTTCTTCCTCTGGGTGCTGCTGCGCGACCGCACGCGGAACGGCTGGTAGGACGCGATGATCGCTGCAAGGAACCTCACGGTCAGCCTTTCCGGCAAGACCATTGTCCATGGCGTATCGCTGGAGGCGAAGGCCGGCGAGCTGACCGCCATCGTCGGCCCCAACGGCTCCGGCAAGACGACGACGCTGAAGGCGGTCGCCGGCGAGCTTGCCAGCAAGGGCGACATCACCCTCAACGGCCACGACATCCGCGCGCTCGAGCCCTGGCAGCTCGCCATCAAGCGCGCGGTGCTGCCGCAGGCCGCGACCATCGCCTTTCCCTTCACCGTGCGCGAGATCGTCCGCCTCGGCCTGACCGTCGGCCCGAACCGCCATGCCGACCGCATCGACGCCATCACGGCCGAGGCGCTCCGCGCCGTCGACCTCTCGGGCTTTGCCGGGCGGCTCTACCAGGAGCTTTCCGGCGGCGAGCAGCAGCGCGTGCAGCTTGCCCGCGTGCTCTCCCAGATCTGGGAGCCCGTCCTCGACGGCGAGCCCTGCTTCCTGATGCTCGACGAGCCGGTCTCGGCGCTCGACATCCGCCACCAGCTCACCATCATGCAGCTCGCCCGCCGCTATTGCGAAAACGGCGGCGGGGTGATCGCCGTCATGCACGACCTCAACCTCACAGCCATGTTCGCCGACCACATGGTGATGATGAAGGCCGGCCGCATCGAGCGGGCGGGGCGTCCGGCCGATGTCATGACGGACGATGCGATGGAAGCCGTCTTCGGCTGCCGCATGCGCATCAACGGCGTGCCCGAGGCGGGCGTGCCCTTCGTGCTGCCCCATACCGCTTCGGCCTGACGTTCCAGCGTCCTGGAGCAGATCCAGGGAACTTTTTGCGACATTGCACGTTTTCTGCCCCGGAAGACCGTTCCGCCAAGGGGGTGGAGCGCAGTTCGGCCCGCGAACACGCGGGCGACCGCAAAGGAGAAACGGCATGGCCAACGGAATGTTTTCATCCCGCAGCAAGAACCTCAAAAACGGGCTCAAGGACGAAGCCCTGGCCGTCGAGGACCAGATCACGGAACTTCGCGAGGAAATCGCCTCGCTCGCCCGCCTGCTCGCCGACGACGCCTCGAAGGGGGCAGGAAACATCCGCAAGAAGGCCCGGGCGGCCAAGGCCGAGATGAGCGATGCCGCGCATGGCCTCAAGGACCGCGCGGAAAGCGACTTCCGCGACATGATCGCCGCCGGCGAGGACATCCTCTCCGAGCTCCAGTCCCGCTACCAGGATTCCGGCCGCATGGCCCGCAAGGCCGTCAAGGAGCACCCACTGACGACGCTCGGCGTTGCCGCCGCCGCCGGCTTCCTTCTGGCCGCGCTCCTGCGGCGCTGATCCATCCCTTCACGATCCCGGGACGCTCCGGCGTCCCCTCACTTCCGCGGAGCACACAAGGCATGCTGTCACTGGGGGCCATTCTCGTGCAAAATCTCGTCACCCGCGTCACGGACCGGGTGGAGGAAACGGTCGACAGCGCCCGGCGCAACGCGATCGGCGGCCTGATCGCCGGCGTGTTGCTCGTCACCGCCTATGTGCTGGCCGTCGTCGGCGGCGCGGTGCTGCTGGCCGAGCGCTACGGCACGGCGCCGGCCCTCTTCGGCCTTGCCGGCGGCTTCCTCCTGCTGGCCATCATCGTGCTCGTCGTCGTCGCCGCCCGCAACAGGCGGGAGCGGGAACTGCGCCGCATCCGCCGGCAGCAGCTTGCCGCGCGCCGCGACCTGATGGCCGCGGCCGCCACCGTCGCCACGCAAAAGCCCTTCGCCGCGACGGCCGTGGCGCTTGCCCTCGGCTTCCTGCTGGCGCCGAAATCGCGCCGCGACGACTGACTGACAATCCGGGGATTGCTGACAAGAGAGCCGTGCGCCCGAACGGGCGCACAAGGACGTCCGTTTCCTTAAAACTTACAGCGGCATCCGCACGACGGCCGTAACGCCCTTCGGCAGATATTCGACATGCACGCTGCTGCCGAGGATCTTGTCGAGGCTGCGCTCGATCAGCACGGAGCCGAAGCCGCGCCGCCCGTTCGGATTGACCGGCGGCCCGCCGACCTCGTGCCAGGTCATGTTGAGCACGCGGCGGCCCTCTTCGTTGACGATGCGCGCCGTGATCACCACCTTGCCGGAGCGGACCGAGAGCGCCCCGTATTTGCGGGCATTGGTGGCAAGCTCGTGCAGCACGAGGCCGAGGCCGACCGCCTCGTCCGGCCCCAGTTCCACCTCGTCCTTGTGGATCTCGACCTGGCTCTCGTAGTCGAGCGCATAAGGCATGATCTGCTTCTGCAGCAGCATCTTGAGATGGATGACGCCCCATTCGTGATCGCTGAGCAGCCCATGCGCCTCGGAGAGCGATTGCAGGCGGCCGGCAAAGGCATCCATGAACTCCACCGGATCGCTCGTCTGGCGAAGGGTCTGGCGGGCGAGCGACTGCAGCATGGCGAGCGTGTTCTTGACGCGATGGTTCAATTCGCGCAGCAGGAGCCGCGTGCGCTCGGAGGCGAGCTGCCCGTCGGTGACGTCGACATTGATGCCGAGGAAGAGTGTCGGCTTGCCCTCCGCGTCCCATTCATGCACCCGGCCGCGTCCGAGCAGCCAGCGGCCCGACTTGGACGCCCGGAACAGGCCGTCATATTCCTTGCCGGTGGCGAGCGCGTTGCGCAGCCGGTCGATGGTCGTCTTGCGGTCGGCGGGGTGGACCGCGCTGAAGAAGCTGCGCGCGCTCATCGGCCGCGTCGTGCGGAAGCCGAGCATGCGGTGGAAAGTATCGTTGCCCGACACGATGCCCGTGGAGAGGTCCCACATCCAGCTTGCGACATTGGCGGCGTCGAGCGCCAGCGCATGGCGCTTCTCGTCACGCGACAGGACCTCGGCGGCCAGCATGCGCCGCCGCGCCTCTTCCTTCTGGCGGATCAGGACGCCCGCGAGCGAGGCGAGCTTGACGAGCTGCGGCAGCAGGGTATCGGCAGCGGCCGTGCGCGCCTTCCTGTCGACGACGGCGACGGTGCCGATGGACTGGCCGTCCATCACGATCGGCGCGCCCGCATAGAAACGGACATGCGCCTCGCCGCTGACGCTCGGCAGGCCGGAAAAGCGGGGATCCTTGCACGCGTCGGCCACCATGAGCGGCGCGGCATCCTTCTCCGCCAGCATCCGTGCGCAAAAGGTCTCCTCCGAGGGAGAGCGGATGTCCGGCGTGCCGCGGCGCGCCAGGAACCATTGGTCCGTCTCGCCGAGAACGGTGACGAAGGCCATGGGGGTATCGGCCAGACAGGCGGCAAGGCCAACAATATCGTCGAAATCGGGATCGGGGCCAAGAAAGACCGGCATGGCGGCTTGCAATGCCGCAAGCCGATCCCGCGCGCCGAGAATCGCAGCAACACCGGTCGGCAATGGCTGAACGTTGTCCTTCATGCCCTTTGGTAGGCGATTCCACGTCCGATTTCACCCGTCAGGCGCGAAAACGGTTGTATTTTCGCCGTTCTCCCTCAATCTTTCCGCCGCCCGCCACGAGGACGGGCGGCTTTCTAGCCATCAGGATGCGAATGCACGCGAGGTGATCGGCGCGGACACGGCGTCCGGACCGTAGTCGCTTTCGCCGCTGACCTGCAGAAGCTCCTGCAGGCGCTGGCGGGCGCGATTGACGCGGCTCTTGATCGTGCCGAGGGCGCAGCCGCAGATTTCCGCCGCCTCCTCGTAGGAAAAGCCCGAGGCGCCGACGAGGATGATGGCCTCGCGCTGTTCGTCCGGCAGCTTTTCCAGCGCCTTCTTGAAATCCTGCATGTCCAGCGAGCCGTACTGGGAGGGATGCTGGGCGAGGTTCTCTGTGAAGATGCCGTCGGAATCCTGCACCTCGCGGCCGCGCTTGCGCAGCTTGCTGTAGAGCTCGTTGCGCAGGATCGTGAAGAGCCAGGCCTTCATGTTCGTGCCCATCTCGAACTGCTCCTGCTTCGCCCAGGCCTTCATGATCGTGTCCTGCACGAGATCGTCCGCCTGGTCGTGGCGGCCGATCAGCGAAATGGCGAAGGCGCGCAGGCTCGGCAGAACGGCCAGCAGCTCCCGCTTGAAATTGGTCTGGTCCCTGTCCATTGCTTCCTCACTCGGCCCGTTGAACGCTGTTTTCGACAGCATCCAATTTTTCGAGAAGATCCAGGAACCTCTGGGGAAGCGCCTCATCCTGAACCGAATGGTAGAAGGCGCGAAGCTTCATCGCGATCTGCCCGTTCGGATCGTCCGGTTTTCTGGCGGACGGTCCCGCCCTCGTCTGTTTTTCCAAACTATTCACTCTTGGCCACTTTCATCTTGTGTCGCTCCACGCCCCGGTGAAGATTTCGGCGTCAAAATGCCGCCTGGCGAAAAAAGTTCCCTCCCCCGGAACCTAAATTTGATTGCCGCGTTCAAACCGTCAACTGCCAGTGCAGCAATTCGAGAACAGGGGACACACTATGCCGATTTCCGACCGCATCGGACCTCATCTTCCGGCGCTTCGCCGCTACGCCCGCGCGCTTACGGGCACCCAGTCCTCCGGCGACGCCTATGTGGCCGCCACCCTGGAAACCATCCTCATCGATCCCTCGACCATGCCGGAAGGCCAGGACGACAAGGCAAGGCTCTTCGGGCTCCTCAGCCGCATCATCGCATCGCTGCCGGTTTCCATGAGCCGCGCCGCCGGCGCCATCGTGCCGGGCAAGGAGGCGCCCTTCGATCTTTCCGGCGTGCCCCCGCTCGGCCGCCAGGCCCTGCTGCTTGCAACCGTCGAGGGCTTCTCGGTCGAGAAGACCGCCGAGATCCTCGAGGCTGACGCCGCGGACATCCGCGACCTGCTCGACGCCGCCTTCGCGGAAATCGCGGCGCAGGCGGAAACGGGCATCATGATCATCGAGGACGAGCCGCTGATCGCGCTCGACCTTGCCCACATGGTCGCCGGCATGGGCCACCGCGTCACCGGCATCGCCCGCACCCAGGCCGAGGCCGAGACGCTGTGGAGCGACAGCCGCCCGGGCCTGGTGCTCGCCGACGTGAAGCTTGCCGACGGTTCCTCCGGCATCGATGCCGTCAACACCATCCTCTCGCGCACGGATATCCCGGTGATCTTCATCACCGCCTACCCGGAGAAGCTCCTGACCGGCGAGCGGCCCGAACCGGCCTTCCTCGTCTCCAAGCCCTTCAACCCCGAACAGGTGAAGGTGCTGATCAACCAGGCTCTCCTCTTTACGCCGCAGACCCGCGCAGCGGCCTGATCTCGCTCCCGGATAGCCGCAGCGGCGGCGCGGCCGGCGGCGGTGGGACGGCACGCCCACCGCCGCCTTTCCTTGTCCGCAACGATGAAAGGCCGACAAAAGAAAACAGCCAGCGCCGGGGAGGCACTGGCTGCTTGAATGTCCACGGACCGGAGGGGGACACGGTGTCGTGGTCGATCACCGGTCGAGGGCCTCGCATTTGGGGGATATGCGCAGACCGGTGACAACCGATAAACACGCGGCGCGCGATTTGGTTCCGACCGGTTGCGGATTTTTCGAGAAATTTTTCAGTCGATGGCGTCGAGTTCGGCGCGATGGCGATAGAGCGCCAGGAAACGCCGGAAATCCCGGTCGTAGCGGGCCTTGCGGGCCGCATTCGGCAGGTATTCCCGCCCGCCCGGATACATGCCGGAGCCCGCCGCCGGCAGGTCCGGATAGAGGCCGCCGGCAACCGCCGCGGCCATCGCCGTGCCGAGCAGCACCGCATCCTGCGTCTGCGGCACGACGAGGCGGCAGCCGGTCACATCCCGGTAGAGTTCCATCAGCAGCGGATTGCGCACATGGCCGCCCGCGACATGGAGCGTATCGAGCGGATAGCCGCCGTCGGCGAGCTTTTCAAGGATATGGCGGATGCCGAGCGCGATGGCGACCGAGGTCCGCCAGTAGAGCCGGCAGAGCCCGTCGAAGGAGGCATCGAGCGCCAGCCCGCTGATCACGCCGAGGGCATGGGGATCGGCGAGCGGCGAACGGTTGCCGTGAAAATCGGGCAGGACATGCAGCCGCTCTGCGAAGGCCTCGCCCTCTTCGGCCCGCAGTTCCCCGATCCGCTCGACGATCCGGGCATGCGTTACCGCCGTGGGCTCGCCGCCGGCGCTGTGCGTCCGGACGATATGGTCGAGCAGCGCGCCCGCCGCCGACTGGCCGCCCTCCAGCAGCCAGAGGCCCGGCAGGACCGCCTCGTAATAGGGTCCCCACATGCCGTAGCCGAATTTCTTTTCCCGCGCGAAGGCGACGATGCAACTCGACGTCCCGCCGATCAGCGCAAGCTGCCGCTCCAGCTTTTCCGGCGCGCCGGCAAACGGGCCGAGCACGCCCAAGGCGCCGGCATAGGCATCGATGAGGCCGCTCGCGACCACGCAGTCCGTGTCCAGCCCGAGGTCTTCCGCCGCCCCGGCGGCAAGCCGCCCGACCGCCTGCCCGACGGGCAGGGTCGTTTGCGGCAGCGATCCACGCTCGCGCACGTCCTCAAGCCCGACCGCGGCGAGGAAATCCTCGCTCCAGGGCTCTTCCGCATGGGAAAGATAGTTCCACTTGGCCGTCATCGTGCAGCGCGAGCGGGCATTCGAGCCCGTCGCCCGCCAGGTGACGAAATCGGCGAGATCGAAGAAATAGCCGGCCCTCGCCCATTGCCCGGGCCGGTGGCGCTTCAGCCACATGAGCTTCGGCATTTCCATTTCCGGCGACATCACGCGCCCGGAATGGTCAAGCGCCGGATGCGCCGTCGCCGTGCAGGCATCGGCCTCCTCCAGCGCCCGGTGGTCGAGCCAGACGATCGTATCCCAGCGCGCGTCATCGCCGGAAACGGCGAGCGGCTTTCCCGCCCCGTCGCGGACGACCAGCGAGCAGGTCGCATCCACGCCCAGCGCGGCGACCCGCGACGGGCGCGCATCCGCCGCCGCGCAGGCGCCCCGGACCGCGCCGCAGACGGCGCGCCAGATATCCTCGGAATCGTGTTCGGCATGGTCGGCGGCCGGGCGGCGCATGGCGATCGGATGCTCGGAACGCCCGAGCAGCGCGCCGCTCCGGTCGAACACACCGGCGCGGGCACTGCCCGTGCCGATGTCCACCGCAACGATCAGATCGCGCATCAATGCTCTTTCCCGACGTCCTCTTCCTCGCGGACAAACTGTAACAATTCCCGCATGTCGTCAAACAGGGCATCGGGACGCAGGTCGAGCAGGGCGTCTCGATGGCGGGACGTGCGCGCATGGGAGCCGCCGGTGAACGCGACGACCCGCATGCCGGCGGCCTTGGCGGCCATGATGCCGGCGGGGCTGTCCTCCACCACCACGCAGCGCGCAGGGTCCACCCCCATCTCGGCGCTGGCATGCAGGAAGAGATCCGGCGCCGGCTTGCCGTGGACGACCATGCTGGCGCTGAAGATGTTCGGCTCGAAGCGGCCGATGAGGCCGGTGACGGAAAGCGACAGCCGGATGCGCTCGGGCTGGCTGGACGAGGCCACGCAATGGGCGACGCCGAGCGCATCGACGGTCTCGGCCACGCCCGCGATGGGCCGGAGCTCCGAACGGAAGCGCTCGTAGAGCACCTTGCGCATGGCCTCCAGGAAGGCCGCATCTATCGCAAGACCGTATTCGTCGTGCAGGATCTCCGACATGCTTTTGAGGCTGCGGCCGAGAAAACGCTCATGCGCCTCCGCCTCGCTCATCGCGACGCCCGCGGCGGCAAGCGCTTCGACAAGAACGGTGATCGAGATGGGTTCGCTGTCGACGAGCACCCCGTCGCAATCGAAGATGACCAGTTCTGTCGCTTTGGCGGCCATGGCGTTCCGTTCCGTTTTCAGGCCCCCGTTGGTACTGTCTGCCCCGCGCGATGAAAAGCCCCGATTGGCGATCTCCTCAATTTGCCAGGCGGCCTTCCAGATAGCGCGTCAGCGTCGCACGCGTTCCTTCTTGCTGAAGGGAGCGGAGCGCATCGGCAAAGCGCCGGCGGAAGAGCTCCGACGTGCCGACGGCGCCGAAGATGTCCTTCATGTCGAGGAAGGCGAGCGGCTCGTCCCTGGCGGCCGTCGCGGCGGCACGGATGCGGTCGATATTGGGATCGTTGAAGGCGATATCCTTGCCGCTGTCGGTCGTGCCGGCGAGATAGTGGCACCAGAGCGCCGAGACCAGCGAGAGGCCGACGACATCCTCGCCGCGCGACAGCCGGTCGGCGGTGGACGGCAGGATGAACTTCGGCTGGCGGTTGGACCCGTCCTGCGCAAGGCGCGGGATCGTATCGGCGATCTTCGGATTGGAGAAGCGCCGCTCGATGAGCGCATAATAGTCGTTGAGGTCGGTATCCGGCACGGGCGGGATGACGGGGATGATCTCGTCCCGTTCCAGCTTGGCGAGGAAGGCGCGGATATCCGCATCCTCCATCGCCTCGTGCACGAAATGGATGTCGAGCAGCGCCGCCGGATAGGCGATGGCCGCATGGCCGCCGTTGAGGATGCGGATCTTCATGTGCTCGTAGGGCGCGACATCCGGCACGAACTGGACGCCGGCCTTCTCCAGCGCCGGGCGACCTTGCGGGAAATGATCCTCCAGCACCCATTGCTTGAATTCCTCGCAGAAGACCGGCCAGGCGTCGTCGATGCCGTAGTCGGCGGCGGCGATGCCGATCTCGCGCGGCCCGGTGGCGGGCGTGATGCGGTCTACCATGCCGTTCGGGAAGGCGACATTGGCGTCGATCCAGTCGGCGAGCGCCGGATCGGAGAGGCGGGCAAGGCCGGAGACGGCGGCGTGCGTGACCTCGCCATTGCCGGGAATGTTGTCGCAGGACATGACGGTGTAGGGCGGAATGCCCTTCTCCCGGCGCACCTTGAGCCCTGCGAGGATGAGGCCGAAGACGGTCTTCGGATCGCCGGGATTTGCGGCGTCGGCGGCAATCGCCGGATGGGTGGGATCGAAGACGCCGGAGGCCGGATCGATGAAATAGCCGCCCTCGGTGATGGTCAGCGAGACGATGCGGATCGCCGGGTCCGAGAGCTGGGCGATAGTCGCCGTGGCATTGCCGGGGGCGAGGTAGCCGATCATCGCGCCGGTGACGCGCGCGCCGGAGCGGTTGTTGTCCTGCTCGACCACGGTCGTCAGGAAATCCTGGCCCGCGAGCTTGTCACGCATCGCCGCATCCGAGGGCAGGACACCCGCGCCGATGATCGCCCAGTCATGGTCGAGGCCGAGATTGAAGAGGTCGTCGAGATAGACCGCCTGATGCGCCCGGTGGAAATTGCCGACGCCGAAATGGACGATGCCGGCCGCAAGGCTGCCGCGCTCATAGGCGGGCACGCTTGCCGTCCTGGCGATTTCCCTGAGGTTGGCGAGCGACAGTTTCGTGGTCATGGTCCATTCCTTCCGGTCTGTCCGGTCATCTCTCTTGCCGGGGTCCGCGTTCGGCGCGGGCTCAGCTCATCCAGTTGCCGCCGTCGACATTGTAGGTCTGGGCGACGACGTAGTTGCTCTCCTGCGAGGCCAGGAAGATCGCCATGCCGGTGAGGTCGTCCGCCGTTCCCATGCGGCCGAAGGGCACTTCGGCGCCGACGAGGCGCTTCTTCTCGCCGAGCGGCCGGTTCTCGTATTTCGCAAAGAGCGCGTCGACGCCGTCCCAGTGCTCGCCGTCGACCACGCCGGGGGCGATGGCATTGACGTTGATGCCGTGCCTGATGAGGTTCAGCCCGGCCGACTGGGTCAGGCTGATGACGGCCGCCTTGGTGGCGCAGTAGATGGCGACGAGCGCCTCGCCGCGCCGGCCGGCCTGGCTCGCCATGTTGACGATCTTGCCGCCGCGGCCCTGCGCGATCATCTGTTTCGCCGCCGCTTGCAGCGTGAAGAGCGTGCCG
The DNA here is from genome assembly GCF_055330205.1 of Shinella sp. R2-11. NCBI lineage: Bacteria > Pseudomonadati > Pseudomonadota > Alphaproteobacteria > Hyphomicrobiales > Rhizobiaceae > Shinella > Shinella sp. R2-11. The sequence continues at coordinate 282,031 of NZ_JBVAPC010000004.1, forward strand.
GCGACATTGATCGAGAACAGCCTGTCGTAGCTCTCCCGCGTGATCTCGACGATCGGCGCGAGATCGAAGAGCGCGGCGTTGTTGACGAGGATGTCGAGCCCGCCGGCCTCCTTCACGCAAGCCCCGATGGCCGCGTCGATGGACTCCTGCCGCGTCACGTCCATCTGGATCGCATAGGCCGCGGGGCCGATCTCCTTCGCGGTCGCCTCGGCCCGCTCGATATTGATGTCGGCGATGGCGACGCGCGCGCCCTCCCGGACATAGGCCTCCGCGAAGGCGCGGCCGATACCCCGCGCCGATCCGGTGATCAGCGCACTCTTGCCTTCCAGTCTGTTCATCGGATCGCCATTCCCTTGTCGTCGAAGCGGTGGATGCGGGTCTCGTCCGGCGTGAGATAGACGGTGTCGCCATGGGTGACGGGGAAGCCGCCGTCCGCGCGCACCGTCATCGTGCCGACGCCGTCGACATTGACATGCAGGAACGTGTCGGAGCCGAGATGCTCGGCGACGCCGACGACGCCCTTCCAGGTGCCGCTCTCCTTGGAGAGCTTCAGGTGCTCCGGACGGATGCCGGCGGTCGGCGCGTTCCAGGGCCTTGCCGCCTCGCCCGTGACGAAGTTCATGCGCGGCGAGCCGATGAAGCCGGCGACGAAGAGGTTGTCCGGCTTGTTGTAGAGATCGAGCGGCGAGCCGACCTGCTCGATATTGCCGGCATTCAGCACCACGATCTTGTCGGCCATGGTCATGGCCTCCACCTGGTCGTGGGTGACGTAGATCATCGTGGTCTTGAGCTGGTGATGAAGCTCGCTGATTTCGAGCCGCATCGTGCCGCGCAGCGCCGCGTCGAGGTTGGACAGAGGCTCGTCGAATAAAAAGGCCGACGGTTCGCGCACGATGGCGCGGCCGATGGCCACGCGCTGGCGCTGACCGCCGGAAAGTTGACCCGGCCGCCGCTCCAGGTAGTTGGTGAGGTTCAGCACGCGTGCTGCTTCCGTCACCTTCTTGTCGATGATGGCAGGATCGGTCTTCGCCATCTTCAGCGGGAAGGCGATGTTGTTCTTCACCGTCATGTGCGGATAGAGCGCATAGGACTGGAACACCATGGCGAGCCCGCGCTTGGCGGGGGCGGCGGCGGTGACGTCCTTGCCGTCGATCTCGATCGAGCCACTCGTCGTGTCCTCCAGGCCTGCGATGAGGCGCAAGAGCGTGGACTTGCCGCAGCCCGACGGGCCGACGAAGACCACGAACTCGCCGTCCTCGATGGTGAGGTCGATGCCCGGGATGACCTGCGTGGCGCCGAAGGATTTGTTGACTTTCTTCAGGATGATCTTGCCCATGAGTTCCCTCCCCTTACTTCACGGCGCCGAAGGTCAGGCCGCGGACAAGCTGTTTCTGGCTGAACCATCCCATGATGAGGATGGGGGCGATGGCGAGCGTGGATGCCGCCGAAAGTTTCGCCCAGAAGAGGCCCTGCGGGCTCGAGAACGAGGCGATGAAGGCCGTGAGCGGCGCGGCGTTGGTCGTCGTCAGGCGGATCGTCCAGAAGGATTCGTTCCAGGCGAGGATGATGTTGAGCAGCAGCGTCGAGGCGATGCCCGGCACCGCCATCGGCGTCAGCACATGCACGATCTCGCCCCAGAGCGTCGCCCCGTCCATGCGGGCCGCCTCTAGGATCTCCCCGGGGATCTCGCGGAAGTAGGTGTAGAGCATCCACACGACGATCGGCAGGTTGATCAGCGTCAGCATGACGGTGAGGCCAAAGCGCGTGTCGAGAAGGCCCGTGTCGCGGAAGATCAGGTAGATCGGCACCAGCACGGCGACGGCCGGCATCATCTTGGTCGAGAGCATCCACATCAGGATGTCCTTGGTCCGGCGCGTCGGCGCGAAGGCCATCGACCAGGCGGCAGGGATGGCGACGATAAGCGCCAGCAGCGTGGAACCGACGGAGATGACCACCGAGTTCATGAAGGGCTTGAGATAGTCGCGCTGGGTCTGCACCGTCACGTAGCTTTCCAGCGTGAAGGACGGGATGAGGCTGAAGCCCTTGATCGCCTCCGGCTCCGTCTTCAGCGAGGTGATGACGGTATAGAGGATCGGGAAGAAGATGATCAGCGCGACGATCCAGGCGGCGATCGTGGCCACAACCTTGTGGCGGGTCGAAACGGCTCTTGCCATGGCTTCTCTCCCTATTTGTCCAGGTTCTTGCCGACGGCGCGCATCAGGAAGATGGCGACGATATTGGCGAGGATGACGGCGATGATGCCGCCGGCGGAGGCGCCGCCCACGTCGTAGCCGAGGAGCGCGGTGCGGTAGATCAGGAAGGCGAGGTTCGTCGAGGCATAGCCCGGCCCGCCATTGGTGGTGACGAGGATTTCCGCATAGACGCCGAGCAGGAAGATCGTCTGGATGAGGATGACGACCGTGATGGCGCGGGCGAGATGCGGCAGCGTCAGGTAGATGAAGCGGGACACGAAGCCGGCGCCGTCCATCTCGGCCGCTTCCTTCTGCTCCCCGTCGAGCGACTGCAGGGCGGTCAGCAGGATGAGCGTCGCAAACGGCAGCCATTGCCAGGCGACGATGATGATGATCGACAGCAGCGGGAACTGGGCGAACCAGTCGATGGGCTGGAAGCCGAAGGCGCGGTTGATATCCGCAAGCACCCCGTAGCCCGGATGCATGATCATGTTCTTCCAGACGAGCGCCGCCACCGGCGGCATGACGAAGAAGGGCGAGATGATCATGATGCGCACGATCCCCTGCCCCCAGACCGGCTGGTCGAGGAGAAGCGCGATGGCGGTCCCGCCGACGACGGTGATGAGCAGCACCCCGCCGACGATCAGCAGCGTGTTCCAGATCGACTGGAAGAAGGCCGGATCGGTATAGAAGAACTGGTAGTTGAAGAGCCCCGTCCAGCTGACATTCGCCGGGTTCAGGAGGTTGTAGTTCTGGAACGAGAACCACAGCGTCATCGCCAGCGGCACGATCATCCAGATCAGAAGCAAGCCCACAGAGGGCGCCAACATCAGCCGCGCCAAACCGCGCGTATTCTCCGTCGCCATGATTTCCTCCCGAGGGCCGGTGCGGCCGGCCGATGCTGTCAGATCATATATGCCGCCAGCGGCCCCTCACCTGCCTGCCGGCATCCTCTCCCCGCAGGCGGGGAGAGGAACGATGGGCGCGCCGTTTTCCTCCTTCTCCCCGCCTGCGAGGAGAAGGTCCCGGCAGGGGGATGAGGGGCAAACGCCGAGCACGGCACCCCGCGTCCTCGGCTGCCCGGAACGCATTCCGGGCAGCCCGTCCTTGGGGAGGAGGCTTACTTGATGTAGCCGGCGCGGGTCATTTCGCGCACGGCCGTTGTCTGGGCCTGTGCCAGCGCGTCGTCCACGGAGGACTGGCCTGCGAGCACGGCCGAGAAGAGCTGGCCGACCGTCGTGCCGAGACCCTGGAATTCCGGGATCGCGACGAACTGGCCGCCCGTATAGGGCACCGGCTTGACCGAGGGCTTGGTGATGTCGGCCGCATCCATCGCCGCAAGGGTCGGAGCCGCGAAGGGCGCTGCCTTCTCGTATTCGGCGTTCTTGTAGAGCGAGGTGCGCGTGCCCGGAGGAACGTTCGCCCAGCCTTCCTTGCTGGCGACGAGCTCGGTGTAGCCCTTGCTGGTCGCCCAGGCGATGAACTTCTGCGCGGCCTCGGCCTTGGTCGAGCTTGCCGGAACCGCGAGGTTCCACGACCACAGCCAATGACCGTGGTTACCGTTGCCCGTATCCGGGAAGATCGCGTAGCCGACCTTGTCGGCGACCGTCGAGTCCTTCGGGTTGGAGACGAAGGAAGCGGCGACCGTCGCGTCGATCCACATGCCGCACTTGCCCTGCTGGAAGAGCGTCAGGTTCTCGTTGAAGCCGTTGGACGAGGCGCCCTGCGGGCCCGCATCCTTCATCATGTCGACGTAGAACTGGAGGGAGGTCTTCCACTCCGGCTGGTCGAACTGCGGCTGCCAGTTCTCGTCGAACCAGCGGCCACCGAAGGAGTTGTCGAGCGCGGTGAGGAACGCCATGTTCTCACCCCAGCCGGCCTTGCCGCGAAGGCAGATGCCGTTGATGTCGGCGCTGCGGTCGGTGATCTTGCGGGCGGCATCGCCGATGAATTCCCAGGTCGGGGAATCGGGCATCGTCAGGCCGGCCTTCTCGAACAGGTCCTTGCGGTACATGATCATGGCGGATTCGCCGTAGAACGGCGCGGCATAGAGCTTGCCGTCGACGGAAAGGCCGCCGCGGATCGCCGGCAGGAGGTCGTCGACGTCGTAGTCGTCGCCGAGGCCGTCGAGCGCGACCAGCCAGCCCTGCTTCGCCCAGATCGGAACTTCATAGTTGCCGATCGTGACGATGTCGTACTGGCCGCCCTTCGTCGCGATGTCGGTCGTGACGCGCTCGCGCAGCACGTTTTCCTCGAGCGTCACCCACTCGAGCTGAATGTCCGGATTCTTGGTGGTGAAGTCTTCCGTCAGCCCCTGCATGCGGATCATGTCGCCGTTGTTGACGGTAGCGATCGTGAGGGTTTCGGCATTGGCGAAACCGGCAAGAAGAGCAGCCGAGCAGGTGCCCAGCAGAAGGGTTCTCAAATTCATCATCTTCCTCCCAGAAGAGTTATGAGCATTTGCTTCGCTCATGGGCAATTACTCACAAAATGCCGCAGGAAGTCAACGACCATTCGTTGCTGCGATGCACAATGCACACAGCCATGCCTTGAATCTCATGGGAAATTTCTGTCCGGCGAAAGCGCCGTCAGGCCGAAAGCAGGTAGCGCGCCGTCGCTTCGTCGGTGATCACGCCGTTGATCATGCGCCCCCTGAGGGCGGCGAGGAGGGCGGCATATTTGCGCTTGCCCTTGGCAAGGCCGATGACCGTGGTCGTCTCGCGCGGCGGCAGCGGCACCGAGGCGACGCGCTCGTTGATGCTGCCGTCGAGCAGCCTGCCATTGCTGTCGAACATCCAGCCGCAGATCTCGCCGGCCGCCCCCTCCTCCATCAGCCGCGCCATCTCCCCGGGATCGAGGAAACCGTCGAGGCAGAGCGGCGCGTCGGCACCGAGCTCGCCGATGCCGACGAAGGCGACGTCCGCCTCGCGGCCGAGCTGCAGCGTCGACTGCACGAGGCTCTGCCGGTGCAGGAGATCGCGCTCTTCCGTCGAGGAGACGAGGACGGGCAGCGGCATCGGATAGTGCCGGGCCTTCACCGCGTCGGCCATGGAGAAGATGACGTTGTAATAGGCGGCCGAGCCGTCCGGCCCGATATTGCCGGTGAGCGACAGGATGCGGTGCTGCGGGCACTCCATCGCCGGAAGCTGGTCGATCGCCGCCTTCAGCGTGCGCCCCGTGCCGACGGCGAGCACGATGGGCTCGCTCTTCTTCAGCCAGCGCTCGATCTCCGCCGCCCCCGCCTCGGCGATGCCGATCGTCGTGGAGGTGGAACCCGGATCGCTCGGCACGATATCGACATGCACGAGGCCGAATTTCCGCTTGAGCGCCTCGCCCAGCTCCAGGCATTCGGCGATGGGATGGTCGAGGCGCACTTTGATCAGCCGCTCGGCGACGGCGAGCGAGACGAGGCGCTGCGCCGACTGGCGGGAAATGCCCATGGCCGAGGCGATCTCGTCCTGCGTGCGGCCGGCGACATAGTAGAGCCAGCCGGCCCTTGCCGCATCGTCCAGCCGCCCGGCTGTTTCCGTCCGCTTCGCCATCGTATTCCCCGTTCCTTTCCTACGATTTGCTGCATCTTTTCCCCCGGCCTGTCAAACGCCGCGTGATGGCGCAGGAAAGACAGGCAAGGCCGCACGGCTTTATTGACGTCGCAAAAAGATAACCGGATTACTCATGTTTATTTTCGCTGCAACCATTGAAAAACCAGCATTTCTTTTGAAGTTTTACCGTTTGATAAAAAAATAAAGCTGGGTTACCGTTCTCTTATCCAAAAAGCCCACTCGAATGGGAGATAACTATGGGAACGACGCAATCTGGGATTCATCGGGGGCGTCTTGCGCCGGCCGAATACGAGACGAACTTTTCCGACCTCCACCCGCGCCTCGACGACCATGAGGCGCTGGTCGCAGCCGACCGCTGCTACTTCTGCTACGACGCGCCGTGCATGACGGCCTGTCCCACCTCCATCGACATTCCGCTGTTCATCCGCCAGATCTCGACGGGCAACCCGATCGGCTCGGCAAAGACCATCTTCGACCAGAACATCCTCGGCGGCATGTGCGCCCGCGTCTGTCCCACCGAGACGCTCTGCGAGCAGGCCTGCGTGCGCAACACCGCGGAACACCGCCCGGTCGAAATCGGCCGCCTGCAGCGCTACGCCACCGACGTCGCGATGACGGAGAACCAACATTTCTACGAACGCGCGGCGCGCACCGGCAAGGCCGTGGCGGTCGTCGGCGCCGGCCCGGCGGGCCTTGCCTGCGCCCATCGCCTCGCCATGAACGGCCATGACGTCGTGATCTTCGAGGCCCGCGAAAAGGCCGGCGGCCTCAACGAATACGGCATCGCCACCTACAAGGCGGTCGACGATTTCGCCCAGCGCGAGGTCGATTACGTGCTTGCCATCGGCGGCATCGAGGTGAAGAACGGCCTGAAGCTCGGCCGCGACTTCACGCTCGTCGACCTCACCGCCAATTTCGACGCCGTCTTCCTCGGCATGGGCCTTGCCGGCGTCAACGCGCTCGGCGCGGAAGGCGAAAACCTTCCGGGCGTGGTGGATGCCGTCGATTTCATCGCCGAGCTGCGGCAGGCCGAGGACAAGGCGAGCGTGCCGGTCGGCCGGCGCGTCGTCGTCATCGGCGGCGGCATGACGGCCATCGATGCCGCCGTGCAGGCAAAGCTCCTCGGCGCGGAAGAGGTGACGATCTGCTACCGCCGCGGCAAGGAGCACATGAACGCCTCGCCCTTCGAGCAGGACCTCGCCGCCTCCAAGGGCGTGATGATCCGCCACTGGCTCCAGCCGAAGCGCGTCATCGCCCGCGACGGCCATGTCGCCGGCATCGAGGTGGAATATACCGAGATGCGCGACGGCAGGCTCGTCGGCACCGGCGAGACCGGGGCGCTCGCCGCCGACCAGATCTTCAAGGCCATCGGCCAGACCTTCGAGGCGGCCGGGCTCGGCCTGCTCGCCATGGCCGGCAACCGCATCGCCGTCGACGCCGAGGGCCGCACCTCCGTTCCCAATGTCTGGGCCGGCGGCGACTGCGTGAAGGCCGGCGAGGACCTGACGGTCACCTCTGTCGCGCAAGGGCGCGACGCGGCCGATTCGATCAACCGCATGCTGGCTGCCGGCGCGCAGCCTTCCGTTGCCGTCGCTTGAGGGAGATGAGACATGGCTGATCTTCGCAACAACTTCGTCGGCATCAAGTCGCCCAACCCGTTCTGGCTGGCCTCCGCGCCGCCGACCGACAAGGCCTACAATGTCGAGCGCGCCTTCAAGGCGGGCTGGGGCGGCGTGGTCTGGAAGACGCTCGGCGAGGAAGGCCCGCCGGTCGTCAACGTCAACGGCCCGCGCTACGGCGCGATCTGGGGCGCCGACCGCCGCCTCCTCGGCCTCAACAATATCGAGCTCATCACCGACCGCGATCTCTACACGAACCTGATCGAGATGAAGCAGGTCAAGATGAACTGGCCGGACCGGGCGCTGATCGCCTCGATCATGGTGCCCTGCGAGGAGGAGAGCTGGAAGGCGATCCTGCCGCTGGTGGAAGAGACCGGCGCGGACGGCATCGAGCTCAATTTCGGCTGTCCGCACGGCATGTCCGAACGCGGCATGGGCGCGGCGGTCGGGCAGGTGCCGGAATATATCGAGATGGTCGTGCGCTGGTGCAAGCAGTACACCCGCATGCCCGTCATCACCAAGCTGACGCCGAACATCACCGATATCAGGAAGCCCGCCCGCGCGGCCAAGGCCGGCGGCACCGACGCCGTGTCGCTGATCAACACGATCAACTCCATCGTGTCGGTCGACCTCGACAGCTTCGCCCCCAACCCGACGGTCGGCGGCAAGGGCACGCATGGCGGCTATTGCGGCCCGGCGGTGAAACCCATCGCGCTCAACATGGTGGCCGAGATCGCCCGCGACCCGGAAACCTACGGCCTGCCGATCTCCGGCATCGGCGGCGTGACGACCTGGCGGGATGCCGCCGAGTTCCTGGCGCTCGGCGCGGGCAACGTGCAGGTCTGCACGGCGGCCATGACCTACGGCTTCAAGATCGTGCAGGAGATGATCTCCGGCCTTTCCGACTGGATGGACGCCAAGGGCCACCGCAGCCTTGACGACATCTGCGGGCGCGCCGTGCCGAACGTCACCGATTGGCAGTATCTCAACCTCAACTACATCGCGAAAGCCCATATCGACCAGGATGCCTGCATCAAGTGCGGCCGCTGCCACATCGCCTGCGAGGACACCTCGCACCAGGCGATCACGCAGTTCGTCGACGGCGTCCGGCATTTCGAGGTAATGGAGGACGAGTGCGTCGGCTGCAATCTCTGCGTCAACGTCTGCCCGGTCGAGAACTGCATCACCATGGTGGGCCTTGAACCCGGCACGCTCGACCAGCGCACCGGCAAGCCGGTCGATCCGAACTACGCCAACTGGACGACCCATCCGAACAACCCGGCCGCCCGCCAGGCGGCTGAGTAAGCGCCGCACTTGCCTCTCACCCTGACCCACGCGGTCGTTGGTTGGGGAAAACGGTGCGTCATATCCCCTTCTCCCCGCTTGCGGGGAGAAGGTGGCCGGCAGGCCGGATGAGGGGCAGCCCTCTTACCCGAAGGTGTTGAAGCTCTGCCCCGCGCTGTAGGCAAGGAAGGCAAGCGCCGTGAAATAGACGACGGTCAGCGCTACCATCGCGTAGCCGGCGAGCACCACCAGCCCGTCGCGCTGCGAGATGCCGGCGGCGAGCAGCAGGATGGCGACGCCCGGCAGCGTGTTGGAAAAGGGAATGAGCCCGAGCGGCGCCATCAGCAGCAGCCCCGCCCCCATCAGCGCCAGCCCGTTGATCCGGTTCATGACGGCGCCGGTCGTCACCGAGGCGAAGCGCGGCTTGAAGAAGCGGTCGATCCGGCGCAGGAACGTCACGCCGCGCTGGAGCACCGGCCGCAGCCGGCCGCTTTCCAGCCGCCGGTCGGCGACCTTTTCCGGCAGCCAGGGCAGCCGGTTCAGCGTGATCGCCGCGCTGATCAGCACGATGCCCGCACCGAAGACGGTGGAGACGCCGGGGATCGACACGGGAAAGAGGAAGGGCAGCGACAGGAAGGCGCAGAGCAGCAGCAGACCGCTTTCCCCCATCATCGTGAGAAGGTCGCGCAACGTGATGTGCTCGCCCCGGATCGAATGGAGGATGTCCTCGAGCAGTTCGCTCGTCTTGCGGTCCGTATCCTTGAAGCCGATGGCTGCCGTCATGAACTGTCCTTTGCCGTGCCGCGCGTCTGTGGGCGAGGAATGCGGCTTTCCTGTGGGCTCTGGCGCATCCTCTCGCCCGAGGCTATGAGCAGCGGTGCGGGAGGCGGGCAAGCCGCACCGCAGACGATAGGATGATTTTCTTGACGAAGCGTATGCCGGCCCCGGCGGGCCTTTCCACCCACGCCAGGGGCCACGAGAAGCTGAAGGGCCATCTCGCCATGCTGCTCTTCGCCGTGCTGATCGCCGGCTCCTTCTCCTTCGGGGGGCTCGCGGCCCGCTACATGAAGGCCGAGCCGCTGATGCTCTGGCGCTATATCCTGACCATCGTCGTCATGGCCGTGCTCGCCTTCGGCGTCTTCCGCGTGCCCACGGCCCTGCCGAAGCAGGCGTGGCGCTTCCTGCTGCTCGGCGGCCTCATCGCGGCCTACATGCTGACCATGTTCATGGCGCTGGAATTCACCAGCCCCGTCGCCACCGGCGCGGTCTTCACCCTGATGCCGCTGCTGAGCGCCGCCTTCGCGCTGCCGGTGCTCGGCCAGCGCACCAGGCCGGGCGTGCTGGCGGGCCTCATCATCGCCGCCGCGGGCGCGGTCTGGGTGATCTTCCGCGGCAATATCGATGCGATCCTCTCCTTCGATGTCGGCACCGGCGAGATGATCTTCTTCGTCGGCGTCATCTGCCATGCTCTCTATGTGCCGCTGATCCGCCGCTTCGACCGGGGCGAGCACGCCGTCGCCTTCGGCTTCTGGGTCACGGTGGGCGCGACGCTCTGGCTGATACCGCCCGGCATAAGCGGCCTCGTCCAGACCGACTTTTCGGCCCTCCCCCTCACCGTCTATGCCGCCGTCGCCTATCTCGCGGTCGTCACCACGGCCCTCACCTTCCTGCTGCTGCAATATGCCTCGATGCGCCTGCCGGCTTCCAAGCTGCTCGGCTACGGCTACCTGACGCCGAGCTTCATCATCCTGCTGGAAGGCCTGCTCGGCCATGGCTGGGCGAGCCTGCCCGTTCTGGCCGGCGCGCTCGTCACGGCCTGCGGCCTCGCGCTGATGGCTTTCCTGCCCGATTGAATTTTTTTCGGAACGATCCGCCGCTTCATACGTTGCGGCCCCGTTGGGGCGCACCATGAGCAGCGACGGAGTGCGCATTTTGAAGCGATTTGAGATCATCGATGGCATGCGGGGCTATTTCCTCGTCTTCATGCTCATCAACCACCTGATATTCGTCGGCGGCTACTGGATGATGGAAGTGAACCACCGTCAGTTCGCCTTCGTCGAGGACGCGCAGGGCTTCGTCTTCCTCTCGGGTCTGCTGATCGGCATGGTCTATGCCCGCAAGATGCTGAAATACGGCTACGACACCGGTCGCCAGCTCATCCGCAACCGCGCCTTCGAGCTCTACCGCTATGCCATGGGAACGGTGATGGCGGTGCTCGTCGTGCAGATGTTCCTGCCCGACGCCTACCGGCTCTGGTACAACTGGCTCGGCACCACCAATTTCGACGAGCCGCTGCGGCTGGCGGCCATCGCCACCTTCCTCTTCCAGCCGACCTTCATGGATATCCTGCCGCAATATATCGTCTACATGATCTTCGCCCCGCCGCTCGTCTGGCTGTGCCTGCAGGGCAAGTGGGCGCATGTGCTCGCCGGCTCGCTGATCGCCTGGATGGCCGCGCAGCTCGGCCTTCAGCGCTTCGCCACCGAGCCGCTGAACGCCCTCGTCACCGGCGCCGACGGCCAGGGCATCCGCGCCAGCTTCAACATGCTCGGCTGGCAGATCGTCTTCTTCTCCGCCATGGTGATCGGCGTCCTCACCGCGCAAAAGAAGATCGACTGGCAGACCGTCTTTTCGCCGGAGAAGACATTGCTGCCCAAGGCCGCGCTCGCCATCTGCCTGTTCTTCCTGCCGCTGCGTATCGTCACCGCCTGGGACCTGTTGCCGCAAGCCGTGCTCGACAAGTTCGCGACGATGGAGATCCGCGCCGATTTCGGCCCGGTCTACCTCCTCAACTTCGCCGCCGTCGCGACGGGCCTCGCCTGGCTGCTGATCGCCGGCCCGAAGCATCACAATGCCTTCGTCCGCGCGCTTGCCCGCGGTGTGACGGCGGTCTTCACGCTGCGCTTCCTGCGCCTGCTCGGCCGCCATTCGCTGCAGGTCTATGTCTGGCACGTCGCCATCGTCTATGCGGTCTATTATGCGGATGGCCGCACGCCCGAGCTTTCGCAGCTCACCAAGACGACGATCGCGCTCGTCTGCATCGCGCTGCTTCCCCTGCCCGCGCCCTGGCGCGAACGCGATCAGATCGCCGCCGGCCTCTTCGGCCAGACGAAGGCCGAACCGGTGGAAACGAAGTCTAGATCTGCTGCTCGCTGATATTGAGCCCGGCGACGAAAAGCTGTTCGAGGAAGCGCGCCGCATCCTCGAACCGCCCCTCGCCGGACTGCCCCTGCCCGAGCACCGCGCGCACCTGCACGTCGAAGTCGGCATAGTGCTGCGTGGTCGACCAGATGGAGAAGATGAGGTGGTAGGGATCGCATTTGGCGATCTTGCCGGCCTTCGCCCAGCTTCGGATGACCTCCGCCTTCTCGTCCACCAGCGCCTTCAGCGGCCCCTTCAACTCGTCCTCGATATTGGGCGCGCCCTGCAGGATCTCATTGGCGAAGAGCCGGCTTTCGCGCGGAAAATCCCGCGCCATCTCCAGCTTGCGGCGGATGTAGCTGCGGATCTCCGAGACCGGATTGCCGCCCGCGTCGAACTCGCGCAGCGGATCGAGCCAGGTGTCGAGGACGCGGGTGATCAGCGCCCGGTGCATCGCCTCCTTGGTACGGAAATAATAGAGGAGGTTCGGCTTGGACATGCCGGCGACCTCGGCGATCTGGTCCACCGTCGCGCCGCGGAAGCCGTGCAGCGAAAAGACCTCCAGCGCCGCTTCGAGGATCTGCTCTTCCTTGGCTTCCTGGATGCGCGTGCGCCGCTGTGTCCTCGCCGCCCTCGGTAGTGCCATCGTGCCCCCTCGGCGTCCTCCGCTGAGCGGAAAAGTGCCGTCAAATTCACCAGTTTAACCAGCCGCCATTTTCTTGGCGCTCACCAAAGGTTTTTGGTTTTTCGGCTTGAGTGCCGCAACGGAAGCTGTAATGTTTACCAACCGGTCAAATTATCAGACAGTTATCAAGTAAAGGCAACTGCTCTGAACGGACGGCGCAAAAACAACAATCGCGCTGCCGGCCGGTGGGAACAAAATGGGGCCTCAAGAGCCCGAAGACGTGGGAGCATACGACATGGCCGCACCCGGCGAGAACATGCGTGTCAACGCGGACCGCCTGTGGGATTCCCTCATGGACATGGCGAAGATCGGCCCCGGCATCGCCGGCGGCAACAATCGCCAGACGCTGACCGATTCAGACGCCGAGGGCCGGCGCCTCTTCCAGACATGGTGCGACGACGCGGGCCTGACCATGGGCGTCGACACGATGGGCAACATGTTCATGACGCGCGCCGGCACCGATCCGGACGCCCTGCCCGTCTATGTCGGCTCGCATCTCGATACCCAGCCGACGGGCGGCAAATATGACGGCGTGCTCGGCGTGCTTTCCGGCCTGGAGGTCGTGCGCTCGCTGAACGATCTCGGCATCGAAACGAAGCACCCGATCGTCGTCACCAACTGGACGAACGAGGAGGGCGCCCGCTTCGCCCCCGCCATGCTCGCCTCCGGCGTCTTTGCCGGCGTGCACACGCAGGACTACGCCTATGGCCGCAAGGACCCGGAAGGCAAGAGCTTCGGCGACGAGCTGAAGCGCATCGGCTGGGTCGGCGACGAAGAGGTCGGCGCGCGCAGGATGCACGCCTATTTCGAATATCACATCGAGCAGGGACCGATCCTCGAAGCCGAGAAGAAGGAGATCGGCGTCGTCACCCACTGTCAGGGCCTGTGGTGGCTGGAATTCACGCTGACCGGCCGCGAGGCGCATACCGGCTCGACGCCGATGGCGATGCGCGTCAATGCCGGCCTTGCCATGGCGCGCATCCTCGAAATGGTGCAGACGGTCGCCATGGAGAACCAGCCGGGCGCCGTCGGCGGCGTCGGCCAGGTGTTCTTCTCGCCGAATTCCCGCAACGTGCTGCCCGGCAGGGTCGTCTTCACCGTCGACATCCGCTCGCCCGACCAGAAGAAGCTCGACGGCATGCGCGCCCGCATCGAGGCGGAAGCCCCGAATATCTGCGAGGCGCTCGGCGTCGGCTGTTCCGTCGAGGCGGTCGGCCATTTCGACCCCGTCACCTTCGACCCGACGCTGGTCGCAACCGTGCGCAAGGCCGCCGAAGACCTCGGCTATAGCCACATGAACATCATCTCCGGCGCCGGCCACGACGCCTGCTGGGCCGCGAAGGTCGCCCCCGCCACCATGATCATGTGCCCCTGCGTCGGCGGCCTCTCGCACAACGAGGCGGAGGACATCTCGAAGGAATGGGCCGCCGCCGGCGCGGACGTGCTGCTCCATGCGGTGATCGAGACGGCGGGCATCGCCGAGTGATCCTCAGCCGCCCGGCTGGCCGGGCGGCTCCACGCGTTGCGTGCACGAAAATCAAGACAGGGAACGGACCAACATGAGCACAGTCATCAAGGGCGGTACCATTGTCACCGCCGACCTGACCTACAAGGCGGACGTCAAGATCGAGGGCGGGAAGATCGTCGGGATCGGCCCGGACCTTTCCGGCGACGAGGTGCTGGATGCGGCGGGCTGTTATGTCATGCCGGGCGGCATCGATCCGCATGTGCATCTCGAAATGCCCTTCATGGGCACCTATTCGGCCGACGATTTCGAGAGCGGCACGCGGGCCGGCCTTGCCGGCGGCACGACCATGGTGGTCGATTTCTGCCTGCCCGATCCCGGCCAGTCGCTGCTCGACGCCTTGAAGCGCTGGGACAACAAGTCGACCCGCGCCAATTGCGACTACTCCTTCCACATGTCCGTGACCTGGTGGGGCGAGCAGGTCTTCAACGAGATGAAGACCGTCGTCGAGGAAAAGGGCATCAACACCTTCAAGCACTTCATGGCCTACAAGGGCGCGCTGATGGTGAACGACGACGAGATGTTCGCCTCGTTCCAGCGCTGCGCCGCACTCGGCGCGCTGCCGCTCGTCCATGCGGAGAACGGCGACGTTGTCGCCGCCATGCAGCAGAAGCTGATGGACGAGGGCAACAACGGGCCGGAAGGCCACGCCTATTCCCGCCCGCCCTCCGTCGAGGGCGAGGCGACGAACCGCGCCATCATCATCGCCGACATGGCGGGTGCCCCGCTCTATGTCGTGCACACCTCCTGCGAACAATCGCACGAGGCGATCCGCCGCGCCCGGCAGAACGGCATGCGCGTCTATGGCGAGCCGCTGATCCAGCACCTGACGCTGGACGAGAGCGAATATTTCGACAAGGACTGGGACCACGCCGCCCGCCGCGTCATGAGCCCGCCCTTCCGCAACAGGCAGCACCAGGATTCGCTCTGGGCCGGCCTTGCCAGCGGCTCGCTGCAGGTGGTGGCGACCGACCACTGCGCCTTCACGACCGAGCAGAAGCGCACCGGCATCGGCGATTTCCGCAAAATCCCGAACGGCACCGGGGGCCTGGAAGACCGCATGCCGATGCTCTGGACGCACGGCGTCAACACCGGCCGCCTCACCATGAACGAGTTCGTCGCCGTTACCTCCACCAATATCGCCAAGATCCTCAATGTCTATCCGCGCAAGGGTGCGATCCTCGTCGGCGCCGATGCCGATATCGTCGTCTGGGATCCGAAGCGCAGCAAGACCATCTCGGCGAAGAACCAGCAATCCTCCATCGAATACAACGTCTTCGAGGGCAAGGACGTGACCGGCCTGCCGCGCTACACGCTGACGCGCGGCGTCGTCGCCGTCGAGGAGAGCACGGTCAAGACCCGCGAGGGCCACGGCCAGTTCGTCAGGCGTGAGCCCTTCACGGCGGTCAACAAGGCGCTCTCCACCTGGAAGGAGATCACCGCGCCGCGCAAGGTGGAGCGCAGCGGCATTCCGGCGAGCGGCGTCTGATGGGCGCCGGCCGTTCGCTTCCCGCTCTTTTCCTCGGCATCCTCCTCGCCGGTCCGGCGGGGGCTGCGGCCGTGGTCGACGGCAACTATGGCGACAAGGAAGGCTGCCTCTATTCCGAAACCGGCGAATCCTCGGGCAGCGACATCTTCTTCCTTCTCAACAGGGAAGGCGTGACCACCGCCGTCTCCTACTGCGCCTTCAAGGGCGACGGCCGGAAGGTGGGCGGCGCGACGGTGATATCCGCCGAATGCCACGAGGAGGGTTCGACCGAGGCGACGCCCTACGAGATGACGCTGACGCCGGACCATGGCGGCTACACGGTCGGCTTTGCCGACGGCACGCGCTGGGGGCCGCTGATGCGGTGCAAGAAGTGACGGGTGGGCATCCGGCATATAGACGCCTACGCGGGAATCAGCGCATCGAGATGCGGCAGAAGCACCACGCTCTCCTGCTCGTGGGGATCTGTCCGGGCGACGACGGCGCAGACCGGCCCGTCGGAGAGATTGGCGGGAAGATGTGGCACGCCGGCGGGGATGTAAAACATCTCGCCCGCCCTGACGATCACATGGTTCTCCAGCCGCGGGCCGTACCAGGTATGCGCCTCGCCGGAGAGCACGTAGATCGCCGTTTCGTGGCTCTCGTGCAGATGCGCCTTCGCCCGGCCGCCGGGCGGGATCGTCAGCAGATGCATGCAGATGCCGGAGGCGCCCACCGTCTCGCGGGCAATGCCCTCGAAATAGCTGAACCCCTGCTTTCCATCATAGGTTCCGCCCGGGCGCACCACCCGGCATTCGGCCGTCGTTTCCACCGCCATCGTCTCCTCCACCGATCCCAGCGTGAGAATTCCGTGCCTAAAGTGATACTGCAGACAATGCCGATTGCAATGCCGGGAACGGACATGCAGTCTGCCGAAAACCGCGCCCTTGCAGGTGCCGAAAGATGACCCGTATGTCCTCGTCCGATACCGTCGTCTCCGCGAAAGATCTCGGCCTGACCTTCCAGACGGCCGATGGCCCCGTCACGGCGCTTTCCGACGTCAACCTTTCCGTCGAGAAGGGCGATTTCGTCTCCTTCATCGGCCCGTCCGGCTGCGGCAAGACGACGTTCCTGCGCGTCATCGCCGATCTCGAGAAGCCGACATCGGGCGCGATCACCGTCAACGGCATGACGCCGGAGGAAGCCCGCCGGCACCGCGCCTACGGCTATGTCTTCCAGGCCGCCGCGCTCTATCCCTGGCGCACCATCGAGAACAACGTCGCCCTGCCGCTTGAAATCATGGGCTATTCGAAGGAGGACCGGAAGGCGCGCATCGAACGCACCCTCGATCTCGTCAACCTTTCGGGCTTCGGCAAGAAATACCCCTGGCAGCTTTCGGGTGGCATGCAGCAGCGCGCCTCCATCGCCCGGGCGCTGGCCTTCGACGCCGATCTCCTGCTGATGGACGAACCCTTCGGCGCGCTCGACGAGATCGTCCGCGACCATCTCAACGAGCAGCTCCTGAAGCTCTGGGCCGCGACGCGCAAGACCATCTGCTTCGTCACGCACTCGATCCCCGAGGCCGTCTATCTCTCGACGAAGATCGTCGTCATGAGCCCCCGCCCCGGCCGCGTCACCGACGTGATCGAATCCCCGCTGCCGAAGGACCGCCCGCTCGGCATCCGCGAGACGCCGGAATTCCTGGAGATCGCGCATCGGGTGCGCGAGGGGCTTCGCGCCGGACACAGCTACGAGGAGCACGCCTGATGACGTTCTCCTCCATCCCCTCCCCGTCGCGGAGCTGACCCATGGAACAGGCAAGTTTCCTTCGCGACCGCCTGCTTCCGATAGGCACCGTCCTTATCGCCCTCATCGCGCTCTGGTATGTCTTCTCCGCCGTGCTCAACGCGCCCTTCGAGCGCGATACGGCGGCGCGGGCCGGGGGGACGATCGGCTTCATGGAGCTGCTGCCGAAGACCATGGCGCAGGAGCGTCCGGTGCTGCCGGCGCCGCATCAGGTCTTCGCCGAGCTCTGGGACACCACCGTCAACAAGGCGATCACCTCCAAGCGCAGCCTCGTCTATCATGCCTGGGTCACGCTGTCGGCGACGCTGCTCGGCTTCGCCATGGGGGCCCTGCTCGGCATCCTGCTCGCCATCGCCATCGTGCACAACCGCGCCATGGACCGCTCGCTGATGCCCTGGGTCATCGCCAGCCAGACCATCCCCATCCTCGCCATCGCGCCGATGATCATCGTCGTGCTGAACGCCATCGGCATATCGGGCCTGATGCCGAAGGCGCTGATCTCGACCTACCTTTCGTTCTTCCCCATCGTCGTCGGCATGGTGAAGGGGTTGCGCAGCCCCGAGCAGATCCAGCTCGACCTGATGCACACCTACAATGCCTCCCCGGCGCAGACCTTCTGGAAACTGCGCTGGCCGGCGTCCATGCCGTACCTCTTCACCTCGCTGAAGGTGGCGGTCGCCATCTCGCTCGTCGGGGCAATCGTTGGCGAACTGCCGACGGGCGCCGTCGCCGGCCTCGGCGCGCGCCTCCTCGCCGGCTCCTACTACGGCCAGACGGTGCAGATCTGGGCGGCGCTCTTCATGGCGGCGGGCGTTGCGGCGCTGCTCGTCATCATCGTCGGCATCGCGCACAATCTCGTCCTCAAGCGCATGGGGGCACGGGCATGAATGCATCGATCCTGATCGCTGCCGTCGTCTTCTGGCTCGCCGCCTGGGCGTTCAACGAATGGCTGGTGCGCCGGAAATTCTACAATCCCGTCGCCGACCGCGCCGCACGCCTCGCCGTGCCGCTGATCTTCGGCGCCACCATCCTCGTGCTCTGGGAGGGCATCGTCCGGGGCTTCAACGTCCCCTCCGTCCTGCTGCCGCCGCCGAGCATGATCTGGACGCGGCTCATCGGCTCCGTGCCGACGCTCTGGGCGGATTTCCGCCAGACCTTCCTGAAATCCGTGCTGGTCGGCTACGCGCTCGGCTGCGGCCTCGGCTTCCTCGTCGCCATCCTCATCGACCGCTCGCCCTTCCTGCAGAAGGGCCTGCTGCCGCTCGGCAATTTCGTCTCTGCCCTGCCGGTCATCGGCGTCGCGCCCATCATGGTCATGTGGTTCGGCTTCGACTGGCAGTCGAAGGTCGCCGTCGTCGTCATCATGACCTTCTTCCCCATGCTGGTGAACACCGTGTCCGGCCTTGCCGCCACCAGCCACATGGAGCGCGACCTGATGCGCACCTATGCCGCCGACTGGTTCCAGACGCTGGTGAAATTGCGCCTGCCGGCCGCCTGGCCCTTCATCTTCAATGCCCTCAAGATCAATTCCACGCTGGCCCTCATCGGCGCCATCGTGGCCGAGTTCTTCGGAACGCCCATCGTCGGCATGGGTTTCCGGATCTCCACGGAAGTGGGCCGCATGAATGTCGACATGGTCTGGGCCGAAATCGCGGTCGCCGCGGTGGCTGGCTCCCTATTCTACGGGATCGTCGCGCTTATCGAGCGGGTCGTCACGTTCTGGCATCCGTCTGTCCGCGGTGGACAGGCGTAACAAGAAGAAAGAGGGAACTGACATGAAAACGAAGATCGCATCGCTGCTGATGGCAAGCGCCTTCTCGCTTGCCGCGTTCCAGGCCGGGGCCGCCGACAAGGTCGTCCTCCAGCTCAAATGGGTGACCCAGGCCCAGTTCGGCGGCTACTACGTCGCGAAGGACAAGGGCTTCTACGAGGAAGAGGGCCTCGACGTCGAGATCAAGCCGGGCGGCCCGGACATCGCCCCCGCGCAGGTGATCGCCGGCGGCGGCGCCGATGTCATCGTCGACTGGATGCCCTCGGCGCTGGCAACGCGCGAGAAGGGCGTGCCGCTCGTCAACATCGCCCAGCCCTACAAGTCCTCGGGCATGATGCTGACCTGTCTGAAGGAATCCGGCGTCAAGGGCCCGGACGACTTCAAGGGCAAGACGCTCGGCGTCTGGTTCTTCGGCAACGAATATCCCTTCCTCTCCTGGATGGCGCATCTGAAGATCCCGACCGAGGGCGGGCCGGACGGCGTGACCGTCCTCAAGCAGGGCTTCAACGTCGACCCGCTGATCCAGAAGCAGGCCGCCTGCATCTCGACCATGACCTACAACGAATACGGCCAGGTGCTCGATGCCGGCATCAAGCCGGAGGATCTCGTCACCTTCAAATATGAGGACCAGGGCGTCGCGACGCTGGAAGACGGCCTCTACGTGCTGGAGGACAAGCTCAAGGACCCGGCCTTCAAGGAGAAGATGGTCAAGTTCGTGCGCGCCTCCATGAAGGGCTGGAAATATGCCGAGGAGCACCCGGACGAGGCCGCCGAGATCGTCCTGGAGAACGACTCGACCGGCGCGCAGACCGAGGCGCACCAGAAGTTCATGATGGGCGAGGTCATCAAGCTGACCGCCGGCTCCAACGGCGCGCTCGACGAGGCCGACTACAAGCGCACCGTGGAATCGCTGCTCGCCGGTGGCTCCGATCCGGTCATCTCCAAGGAGCCGGAGGGCGCCTGGACGCACGAGATCACCGACGAAGCGCTCAAGTAATCAGTGACTTGCCGGATGCTTGCGACGTGCGGGGCCCTGCGCCCCGCACGTTTCGTTTCGGCGATACCGCCCGCGCACGCTCACCGTCATCGAAATGCCAAACGCCTAAAATAATGAGGCACCATTTCGTTACCCCTTGTAAGCGCGGGAAACGCCAATTACATAGACCGCGCAGTTGGAACTTGGAGAGGCCGGGAGCCGTTCCGCGTCGCCATACTGGCAGGAATAAGTCCGGCATAATCACAAGAAGAGCGCCCGGACGAAGATCATAAAGTCATGCTTTTGGAAAGTTCGGCCTATGGCTTCTGGACACAGGACAGTTCTCTCTTTTTCCGTCGCTGCATTCATGACGGTCATGCCCGCCCTCGCCTTCGCCGCCGATGCGGCGACGGGTGATGCCGCCGGGCAGGAACAGACGCAAAATCTTCCGGCAATCGTCGTCACCGCCGCTGAAAAGCGCCCCGTCGTCGACCGCGTGATCGCCACCGGCACCGTCCAGGCGGTGGAGGAGGTCTATGTGACGCCGCTCGTCGATGGCCTCTCCATCCGCACGCTCGCCGCCGATGTCGGCGACCGGGTGGAAGAGAACGGCACGCTGGCGACGCTCAACGACGACGCGCTCGTCCTGCAGAAGAGCCAGACCGAAGCCTCGCTTGCCAAGGCGAACGCCGCCCTCGCGCAGATCAAGGCCCAGCTCGTCGAGGCGAAGGCCAATGCGGACGAGGCCGTGCGCGCCCGCGACCGCGCCCAGCGCCTCGTCAAGTCCGGCTCGCAGTCGCAGGCGAATGCCGATCAGGCGCTTGCCGCCGCCGACGCCGCGCTCGCCCGCGTCAATTCCGCCGAACAGGCGATCGCCGTCTCCGAGGCCGACATCAAGGTGGCCCAGTCGCAGATCGACGACATCGACCTGAAGCTTGCCCGCACCGCCGTCAAGTCGCCGGTCGCCGGCGTGGTTTCTGCCCGCACGGCCAAGATCGGCGCGATCGCCAGCGGCGCCTCCTCCCCGCTCTTCACCGTCATCCGCGACGGGGCCATCGAACTGAAGGCCGACGTCTCGGAAGATGCGATCCTCAAGCTCGCCCCGGGGCAGAAGGCGACCGTCTCGCTCGCCGGCGGCGCGGCGAAACTCAAGGGCGACGTGCGCCTCGTCGAGCCGACGCTCGATGCGCAAAGCCGGCTCGGCCGCGTCTATATCCGCTTCGACGAACCGGGCAAGGCGCGCGCCGGCATGTTCGCGAGCGCGGAGATCGTCATCGAGGAACGGCAGGGCATCGTCCTGCCGCTTTCCGCCATCACGACGGCGGACGGCAAGACGGTGGCCCGCAGGGTCGAGAACGGCGTGGTGAAGCTGGTTCCGGTGGAAACCGGCATCCAGGACGGCCAGGTGATCGAGATCGTCAGCGGCCTTGCGGCCGGCGACGAGGTGGTCGCCAAGGCCGGCGCCTATGTGCGCGACGGCGACCGCATCAACCCGGTCCATGCCGAGGAAGCCTCGGCCACGAAATGACGGGAGGCCCCGCAGGTCGCGGGGCTGCGATGCCGGGCTGGGGCGCCCGGCGGCATGACGGACGGTCCGGGGCGGATCGATCCGAGGGAACGTCCGGTCTCGCAAAGAGGATTTTGGGGACATGAATTTTTCAGCCTGGTCCATTCGCAATCCGATTGCGCCGCTGCTCGCGTTTTTCCTGCTGCTCTATGTCGGCATCCAGTCGTTCTATTCGCTGCCGATCACGCGGTTCCCGAATATCGACGTGCCCGTCGTCGCCATTTCCGTGACGCAGAGCGGCGCCGCGCCGGCCGAGCTCGAGGTGCAGGTCACCAAGGAGATCGAGGACGCGGTCGCCGGCATCGAGGGCGTCAAGGACATCATGTCCACCGTCACCGACGGCAGCTCCGTCACCTCGGTGCTCTTCGAGATCGAGAAGCCGACCAACCAGGCGCTGCAGGACGTCAAGGACGCGATCGACCGCATCCGCAGCGACCTGCCGGCCTCCATCGAGGAGCCGGTCGTCACCAAGATCGACGTCGAGGGCCAGGCGATCCAGACCTTCGCCGTCTCCTCGCCCAACATGACGCTGGAAGAGCTGTCCTGGTTCGTCGACGACAAGGTCAAGCGCGCCCTGCAGGGCCAGCCCGGCATCGGCAAGATCGACCGCTTCGGCGGCGCCGACCGCGAGGTGCGCGTCGACCTCAATCCCGACAAGCTGGAATCCTTCGGCGTTTCCGCCGCAGACGTGAACCGGCAGATCCGCAGCATGAATGCGGATGCCGGCTCCGGCCGCGGCCAGATCGCCGGCGCCGAACAGGCGATCCGCACGCTGGGCGATGCCCGCTCGGTGGAAAAGCTCACCAACACGATGATCGCGCTGCCGAACGGCCGCTTCGTGCGGCTCTCCGAGCTCGGCAGGATCACCGACACCTATGAGGAGCCGCGCTCCTTCTCGCGCTTCAACGGCACCCCGGTCGTGACCTTCGCGGTCTTCCGCTCCAAGGGCGCCAGCGAGGTGACGGTGGCCGAATCCGTCGCCAAATCGCTCGAAAAGGTACGCACGCAATATCCGAGCGTCTCCATCGAGCTGGTGGACGATTCCGTCTACTTCACCTACGGCAACTACGAGGCGGCGCTTCACACGCTGATGGAGGGCGCGCTGCTCGCCGTCATCGTCGTGTTCCTCTTCCTGCGCAACTGGCGGGCGACGCTGATTTCCGCGGTGGCGCTGCCGCTGTCGGCAATCCCCACCTTCTTCGTCATGGACCTTCTCGGCTTCTCGCTGAACCTCGTCTCGTTCCTGGCGCTGACGCTGGCGACCGGCATCCTCGTCGACGACGCCATCGTGGAGATCGAGAACATCGCGCGGCATATCCGCATGGGCAAGACGCCCTACCGGGCCGCCATCGAGGCCGCCGACGAGATCGGCCTTGCCGTCATCGCGACGACCTTCACCATCATCGCGGTCTTCGTGCCGGTCTCCTTCATGCCGGGCATTCCGGGCCAGTATTTCATCCAGTTCGGCCTGACGGTCGCCGTCGCCGTGTTCTTCTCGCTCATGGTGGCGCGCCTCATCACGCCCGTCATGGCTGCCTATCTCATGCGCTCCGGCGATGCGGACGGCCATGGCGAGGAGAAGGAAGGCGCCTTCATGCGCTTCTACACCTGGCTCGTCAGCAAGACGACGAGCAGGTGGTATGCCCGCTATGCGACGCTGCTTGCGGCCATCGCCTTCCTCGTCGCCTCCGTCGCCCTGCTCTCAACCGTGCCCGGCAGCTTCCTGCCGCCGGAAGACGCCTCGCGCGTCGTGCTCTCGGTCGAGCTTCCGCCCGATGCCATGCTGGACGACACGGATCGCACCACGACGCAGATCTACGACCGCATCAAGAACATCGACGGCGTGCAGAGCGTCTTCGTGCTCGGCGGCTCCTCGCCGAAGGGCGACCTGGAACTGCGCCGCGCCTCCGTCACCGTCATCCTCGACAAGCTGGAGCATTCGCTCACCCACAAGCTGGTGAACGACGTGCTGGGCCGCATCCCCTTCATCGGCCCGCATCTGCCGAAGCTGGAAGCCGAGGGCCGCCTGCGGCCGCAATGGGATATCGAGAAGGAGCTCTTCGCGACCCTGCGCGACATTCCCGACGTGCGCATCATCAAGCTCAACGACCGCGGCGAGCGGGACCTTGCCTTCAACCTGCTCTCCAACGACGAGGCGGCCCTCAACGACACCGTCGCGGTGCTGGAATCCAGGCTGCGCGCCGATCCGCTGCTCGCCAATGTCAGCTCGGAAGGCTCGCTGCCGCGGCCGGAGCTGCAGATCCGCCCGCGCGACGACCAGATGGCCCGCCTCGGCATCACCACGGCGCAGATCGCCGAGGTCGTGCGCGTCGCCACCATCGGCGACATCGACTCCCAGCTCAGCAAGGTCTCGCTCGACGACCGCCTCATTCCGATCCGCGTTCAGGTCGACCGCAGCTTCCGCACCGACCTTGCCGCCATCCGCAACCTGAAGATCCAGACGGCGGCCGGCCAGTTCGTGCCGCTCTCCTCGGTCGCCGACATCGACTATTCGGAAGGTCCGAGCTCGGTGAAGCGGCATGACCGCAACCGCGTCGTCTCCATCGGCTCCGACCTTAGGCAGGGCGTCGCCCTCGACACGGCGACCGCCCGCTTCAAGGAGATCGCCTCCGGCATCGACATGCCGCCGACCGTCCAGTTCGCCGAAAGCGGCGACGCAGAGGTGCAGGCGGAGATGCAGCAGTCCTTCGGCAACGCCATGCTGCTCGGCCTGCTCCTGGTGCTGATGGTGCTGATCCTGCTCTTCAAGGACGTGATCCAGCCCTTCACCATCATCCTCTCGCTGCCGCTCGCCATCGGCGGCGTGGCGGCGGGCCTCATCCTGACGCAGAACGCGCTCTCCATGCCCGTCCTCATCGGCATCCTGATGCTGATGGGCATCGTGACGAAGAACGCCATCCTGCTCGTCGACTTCGCCATCGAGATGATGCACCACGGCATGGAGCGGGTGCATGCGATGATCGAGGCCGGCCGCAAGCGCGCCCGCCCGATCGTCATGACCTCCATCGCCATGTCGGCCGGCATGCTGCCCTCGGCGCTCGGCGTCGGCGAAGGCGGCTCGTTCCGCTCGCCCATGGCGATCGCGGTGATCGGCGGCATCATCGTCTCGACGGTGCTCTCGCTCGTCGTCGTGCCGTCCTTCTTCCTCATCATGGACGACGTCTCGCGCTTCCTCGGCTGGCTCTTCGGCCGCTTCGTCGGCAGGAAGGATGACGAGCAGCTCGCCATGAAGCCGGAAGCCCTCACCCGCCTTGCCGACCAGACCGCCCGCGACGTCGCCGATCTCGAAAAGCGGATCGACACGCTCGAAAGGAAGAACGGCGAGCGCAAGCCCTTCAGCGTGGTGCATCACTCGCCGCTCGCGGCCGAATAGGCACCGCCCATCGCAATAAAACGGCCGGCCCGCGCAAATGCGGGCCGGCCGTTTTGTTGTTCTTTGATCGAAATCAAGCAAGCCTGGCCGAACCTCGACTATCGTTCTTGCATCCAAGACCACAGGATGCCTGCGGGAGCACGGAGTGAGATCGATGAACAGGCTGATGAAACCCGGTGCACGGGAACGCGAAACGCTGCTGAACGCCGGCCTTCTTTCCATGCTCGGCGTGGAGAGCGTCGCGGTGATGATGGAGATCGCGGTGATCGGCAACCTGCCGGCGCGCCAGATGCTGTTCCGCGAGGGCGAGCCCGCCGACATGCTGCATTGCGTGCTCTCGGGCTATATCCGCGTCTACAAGCTCGACCCCGACGGGCGCGAGGCCGATGTGGAACTCTACGGCCCCGGCGACGTGGTCGGCGCCAGCGTCGTGCTGGAAGGCGGACGCTACCCGGCCACCGCGCAGGCGGCGGAACCGTCCCTCATCGCCCGCTTCGACCTGAAGCGCGTGCGCGACATCGCCGCCCGCCGGCCCGATCTTGCCATGGCGCTGGCCGCCACCCTTTCCAGCCAGCTCGGCCGGGCCTTCGCAAGCCTTTCCGACGACCGGCTGCACACCGCGCCGCAACGCGTCGCGCGCTACCTGCTCTCCCATTGCTCGGTGGACGGCAAGCCTTCCAGCTTCCGCCTGCCCTACCAGAAGAGCCTGCTTGCCGGAAAGCTCGGCCTTGCGCCGGAAGCGCTTTCCCGCGCCTTCTCGCTGCTGCGCGGCCACGGCGTCAGCGTGCGCGGCCGCCTCGTCCATATAGGCGATCCCGAGGCATTGCGGCGCGTCTGATCAGAGCCCGCCCTCGACCCTGAGGAAATCGACGATCCGGTCGACCCCTTCGCCGCGCTTCATGTCGGAGAAGACGAAAGGACGCGCCGCGCGCATGCGCCCGGCATCCCGCTCCATCACGTCGAGATCGGCGCCGACATGCGGCGCGAGGTCCTTCTTGTTGATGACGAGAAGGTCGGAGCGCGTGATGCCCGGCCCGCCCTTGCGCGGGATCTCCTCGCCCTGGCAGACCGAGATGACATAGATCGTCAGGTCCGCAAGGTCCGGCGAGAAGGTTGCCGCCAGATTGTCGCCGCCCGATTCGATGAAGACCACGTCGAGATCGGGAAAGCGCCGGTTGAGATCGGCGATGGCCTGGAGATTGATCGAGGCGTCCTCGCGGATCGCCGTGTGCGGGCAGCCACCCGTCTCCACGCCGACGATGCGGTCTGAGGAAAGCGCCTGCATGCGCACCAGCGCCTCGGCATCCTCCTTGGTGTAGATGTCGTTGGTGACGACCGCCACGGAATAGTGCTCGCGCATCGCCTTGCAGAGCTTTTCCGTCAGCGCCGTCTTGCCCGAGCCCACGGGACCGCCGATGCCGACGCGCAGGGGACCGTTCTTCGATGTCATTCCCAACCTCCGGAAAGTCCGGAGCGGCCGGCCGGGATCGCCGCCGCTCCTTCGTTGAAAATCTGCGCTCCGGCGGAGCGGACCGCAAGCGCCTTCATGAGCGGAAGAGCCGCGTCGGCAGGGTCTCGTGCCGAAGGCTGGCAATGTCCGCGCGGATCGCCGACGTGCCGAGGTCGTCCAGCGTCGACCGTGCCGCCGCATCCGCCAGTGCGAGGATCAGCGCCTCCAGCCCCGCAAGCACGGCAACGCCGTCCTTCTGGCCGATGACGCCGCAGCGGATGGCGACGGACACGAGATTGGACGCGACCGCGTGGAGATAGGCGGCAAGCGCCGCTTCCGCTCCAATGCCATGGCCGGCCGAAACCGCGCCGACCACGACCGGATAGGCCGCCGCCTCTCCGAGAAGTGCAAGGACCGGATGCGGCCAGCTTGCCGCGGCGGCAAGGAAGGCGCCGCCCTGCAGCATCGTCTCGCGGTGCCGTTCCGCCGAGCCCGAAAGGGCCTCGGCAAGCTCCGTCACCGCCGCAAGCCGTGCCGCATCGCCCGCCGCGCCATGGGCTTCGGCAAGCAGCACCGCATCGTTCCAGAGGGCGCCATGCGCAAGAAGGCTCGCGAGCCAGGCGCGCAAGGTGCTCGCATCCTGTACGTCGCCATCGGCAACCGCCTGCTCCAGCCCGCCGGAATAGGAGAAGGCGCCGACCGGGAAGGCGGGCGACAGCCATGTCATCAGCCGGACGAGCGCCGCGGTATCAGCCATGGCCGTGATGATGGTGCCCGTGGCCATGATAGGCGCCGCGCAGCGGATGGAACGGCTCGCAGACCTCGCGCACCGTCGCGCCGAGCCCCGCCAGCATGTCGCGGATGACGTGATCGCGCAGGATGAGGATGCGCTCGCCCTCGATCTGCGCCGGCAGATGGCGATTGCCGAGATGCCAGGCGAGTTCGACGAGGTGCAGCCGGTCCTTCGGCGTCACCTCGTAGAGCAGCTCTTGCGCGGCGATCACCTCGATGGTCTCGCCCGTCTCGGTGAGAAGCAGGTCGCCATGGCCGAGCTGCACCGGCTCCTTGAGGTCGAGCATGACGACATCGTCATGCTGCATGTGGAGCAGCTTGCGGCGCACATGGCGCTGGTCATGCGTCAGCACGACGACATCGATGGGTTTATGGTCGCCGCCGGCGCCATGCCGCAGGATCCGGGTGGAACGATAGGGCACGGGAACCTCGTCTCAGAACAGGAAATAACGCTGCGCCATGGGCAGCACGGTGGCCGGCTCGCAGGTGAGCAGTTCCCCGTCGGCCCGCACCTCATAGGTCTCCGGGTCCACCTCGATATGCGGCGTCAGGTCGTTGAGGATCATCGACGCCTTGGAAATGGCGCGCGTGTTGCGGACGGCGATCAGTTGCTTGTCGACGCCGAGGCGTTCACTGAGGCCAAGGTCGATGGCGGCCTGTGATACGAAGGTGACGGAGGAATTCGTGCGCATCCTGCCATAGGCGCCGAACATCGGCCGGTAGTGCACCGGCTGCGGCGTCGGGATCGATCCGTTGGGATCGCCCATCGGCGCCATGGCGATGGAGCCGCCGAGGAGCACCATGTCCGGCTTCACGCCGAAGAAGGCCGGCGACCACAGGACGAGGTCCGCCCGCTTGCCGACCTCGATCGAGCCGACCTCATGGCCGACGCCATGGGCGATGGCGGGGTTGATCGTGTATTTGGCGATGTAGCGGCGAATGCGGAGATTGTCGTTGTCGCCTGTTTCGCCGGCAAGCCGGCCGCGCTGGCGCTTCATCTTGTCGGCAGTCTGCCACGTGCGGATCGCCACCTCCCCGACACGGCCCATGGCCTGGCTGTCGGAAGAGACGACGGAGAAGGCGCCGATATCGTGCAGGATGTCCTCGGCCGCGATGGTCTCCTTGCGGATGCGGCTTTCGGCAAAGGCGATGTCCTCCGGGATCGACGGCGACAGGTGGTGGCACACCATCAGCATGTCGAGATGCTCGGCGATGGTGTTGACCGTATAGGGCCGCGTCGGATTGGTGGAGCCGGGAATGACATTGGGCTGGCCGCAGACCTTGATGATGTCCGGCGCATGGCCGCCGCCCGCGCCCTCGGTGTGGAAGGCGTGGATGGTGCGGCCCCTGATGGCCCCAATCGTATCCTCCACGAAGCCGCCCTCGTTGAGCGTGTCCGTATGGATCATCACCTGGACGTCGTAGTCGTCCGCGACGGAAAGGCAGCAGTCGATGGCCGCCGGCGTCGTTCCCCAGTCCTCGTGCAGCTTCAGGCAGGAGGCGCCGGCCCGGATCATCTCCTCGAGGGGCGCCGGCAGCGACGCATTGCCCTTGCCGGCAATGGCAAGGTTCATCGGGAAGGCGTCGAAGCTCTCGATCATGCGCTCGATATGCCATGCGCCGGTGCAGGTGGTGGCAAGCGTGCCATGCGCCGGGCCGGTGCCGCCGCCGAGCATCGTCGTGATGCCGCTTGCGAGCGCCTCCTCGATCTGCTGCGGGCAGATATAGTGGATATGCGTATCCATGCCGCCCGCCGTCAGGATCCTGCCCTCCCCGGCGATCGCTTCCGTCGACGGGCCGACGACGATGGTGACGCCCGGCTGCGTGTCGGGATTACCGGCCTTGCCGATGGCGGCGATGCGCCCGTCCTTCAGCCCGACATCCGCCTTGAAGATGCCGGTATGGTCGATGATCAGCGCATTGGTGATGACGGTATCGACCGCGCCCTCCGCCCGCGTCGCCTGGCTCTGGCCCATGCCGTCGCGGATGACCTTGCCACCGCCGAACTTCACCTCGTCGCCATAGATGGTGAAATCCTTCTCCACTTCGGCGAAGAGTTCCGTATCGGCAAGGCGCACCTTGTCGCCCGTTGTCGGGCCGAACATGCCGGCATAGGCGGCGCGGGACATTCTGTAGGACATGGTCAGCTTCTCCGGGAGGCGGAAGGAGGATCGAGACGTTCGAGGCGGCCGGCGGCGATGCGGGCATCCACCCAGCGCCGCTCCGCGGCGAAGGGATGCCACATCCAGCCCTCATGGCCGAAGCCGGCAAGGGACACCCGGTCGCCGGCCCCAGCCACATTGTCGAACACATGGGCGATGACGATGAGCCCGGAACTCGGCACCACATAGGGCGCCGGGTCGAAGGCCCGGAGCGAGGCGACGACCGCATGGTGCACGGCGGCCGGAACGACCTTCAGGCGCCGGCCCGTCATCGCGGCGAAGGTGCGGAAGCCGTCGGTATGATCATCGCAGAAATCGTCGAGGTCCGGGTGGCTTTCGGCGAGCGGCGCACGCAGCGCGGCGAAGACCTGCGAAGCGCGCACGCACCAGATTTCACCGGCCTGCCGCACGGTCTCGCTCGCCTTCCATCGCCCGCCGGCCAGCATCTCCAGCGCCGGGCGGCCGGTATTGCACACGGCGACGATGTCGGTCTTGCGACCGCCGCGCCCCGCCGAGCGGCACCCGTTGAAGCGGATCACCATGTCCGCGGCGTCGATCGTTCCGGCCACCCCTTCCGGGATGTCGCCATTGCCAACGATGACGATCCTGCGCGACACCGATGGGCTCCTCAGTTTTCCTGCTCGTAGACGGCTTTCAGTTCCTCGGTGCGCTTGCGCGTGAGGTCGGCAAGGCAGCCCGAGACGAGCAAAGGCTCCCCCGTGCCGCCGCGCATGGGAAAACCGGCAAGCTCGCACTGGCCGTCGCGATAGCCGATCCACGCGCGCTGGGCGTTCTTCAGCGCATTGACGGCGCCGACATATTGCTCGCCCATGTCGCGGGCGTCCGCGTCCATCGTCTGCGCCGCGGCCATCGCCTTGCGATAGGCGGCGTTGAGCGCCTCGTCGGCCTCCTCGTAGTCGCGGCGGGCGCAGATGTTCATATCCGCCTGGGTCATGGCGTTGTCGCAATCGACCTCGGGCTCGTCCTCCTGCGCCATTGCGAAGGCGGATGAAAGGAGGAGCGCCGCGGAAGCGAGGAGAAGATGGCGCCGCATCTCAGAGCTTCCCCATCACGCGCTGGCGAAAACCGTAGATCTCCCGCTTGCCGGCAAAGGGGATGAGCCGGACCGTGCGGGTCTGGCCGGGCTCGAAGCGCACGGCGGTGCCCGCGGGAATGTCGAGCCGCAGGCCCCGCGCCTTCTCGCGGTCGAAGGAAAGGCCGGGATTGGTCTCGTAGAAATGGTAATGGCTGCCGACCTGGATCGGCCGGTCGCCGGCATTGGAGACGTCCAGCTCCGTCACAGGCAGGCCGGCATTGAGTTCGAGCTCGCCTTCGGCGGCGATGATTTCACCCGGGATCATGCTTTCCTCACGCAGCTTCTGCCGGCCCGCAGCCTTCGGCTTTCAGGACCCGCTTGGTGGATGCCGGATATTTCGCAAGAAGCGCCGCCGGCCGGATCGGCCGGGGCACGAAGTCGCCGCCGCAATTCGGGCAGACGCCGCCGAGGACGCCCGCCACGCAATCCGCGCAGAACGTGCATTCGAAAGTACAGATCATCGCCTCGCGGCTCTCTGGCGGAAGGTCGCGGTCGCAGCATTCGCAGTTCGGCCTGATCTCGAGCATGAGCCTACCGTATCGGTTCGTGGACGGTCACGAGCTTCGTGCCGTCGGGAAAGGTCGCTTCCACCTGCACATCGTGGATCATCTCGGGGATGCCCTCCATGACCTGGTCGCGCGTCAGCACATGCGCGCCCGCCTCCATCAGGTCGGCCACGGAGCGTCCGTCGCGCGCGCCCTCCACGACGAAATCGGTGATGAGGGCGATCGCCTCCGGATGGTTGAGCTTCACGCCGCGCTCCAGCCGCTTGCGCGCCACGATCGCCGCCATGGCGATCAGCAGTTTGTCCTTTTCGCGGGGTGTTAGGTTCATGGGCGATCCATCGGTTGCGACTAGAGACTCCAGACTTTCGGCACGCCCGCGCCATCACGCAAGTGCGAAATGACAGGAAGCAGCTTTTTTCTGAGGGCAAAGCCGTCTTCGGCGATCACGCGCGCCACGAGCTTGTCCTGCCAATGGCTGACGCCGCCGTCCAGACCCTCCAGCAGGCGGCGCAGCGGAGCGAGATGCGCCTCGGCCCCCGCGCCGCAGAAGAGCACCGTGGCGAAGGCGCGGGCGCCGGCAAGCACAGCCCGCTCCCCCGTCAGCGCCGCGATGTCGCCGTCGAGCCGCACCTCTTCCACATGGATCAGCCGGCCCGCCCGGCGGATGCGCCAGCGGTCGCGGAAGGCGCCGGCCTCCACCCGCTCGCCCATCGCCTTGCGCCCGAGCAGCACGGCTTCGACCGCAAGGAAGGTCGCATCCTCCGCAAGTTCGACTTCCAGCCGGCGTGCGAGCGCCGAGCGGTCGAAGAGGATGGTCTCCTGCGGCAGCCAGTCGACGCGTGCTCCCGCCCCCGCCACGATGCGGGTCTCGACCGCGGCCGCGGCGGAGCCGGTCGCCTTGTAGATCCGTTCGCAGGCCTGCGTCGTCGCGGTAAGGCGCGTGCCGGCGGCGGCGTCGAGCCGCCAGTCGATCTGGTCGCCGCCCGTCAGGCCGCCGGCGGTATTGATCAGGACCGCCTCCATCGTGCCGTCGAATGTCCGCGGCAGGCGGATCTTGGCGCAGCCCTCCTGATAGAACACGTCCAGCCGCGTGCCGGCGGCAGAGGCCTTCGTGACGAGCCTGCCCTCGCCCCGCGCGCGCTGCGGACGGGCGACCGGAACGGAAACGTCTGGAATTTTTGCGATCATCGTGCGGAGCGGAATCCCGGGAGGCCGGATCAGGCCCGGCTCTTCCATATGTCCACGATGCCGACACCCGCGCAAGCGGCGACGCGCGTGCCCGGCCTTTTCGCCCACGAAAAAGCCCGGCGCGAAGGCCGGGCCGAAATCGAGGCGGCCGGGCGGCGTGCATGCGCCGCCCGTTCCGGAACGAGGACTATTCGTTCTGGGAGTAGGTGTACTTGCCGTCTTCACCCTTCTTCCAGGTGTAGAGGACGTAGTCCGGACGGGTGATGTCGCCCTTCTCGTCGAAGCTCAGTTCGCCGATGACCGTGTTGAACGGACCCTTCGACTTCAGGGCTTCGGCCACGGCCTGCGGGTCGTTGCCGCCGGCTGCCGCTGCTGCCTGCGCGATGACCTGAACGGCCGCGTAAGCGTAGAGCGTGTAGGCTTCCGGCTCGAAACCGGCAGCGCGGAACTTCTCGACGAGCTCCTTGGCGGCGGGGTTCTTGCGCGGGTCCGGAGCGAAGGTCATCAGCGTGCCGTCGACGGCGTCGCCGGCGATCGAAGCCAGTTCGTTCGAAACGATGCCGTCGCCCGAGATGAACTGGGCCTTCAGGCCCTGGTCGGCGGACTGGCGCTCGATGAGGCCGAACTCGGTGTGCAGACCGCCCCAGTAGACGACCGTCACGCCGGCTTCCTTCATCTTGGCGATGAGGGCCGAGAAGTCCTTGTCGCCGACATTGACGCCTTCATAGAGGGTCTCGGTGACGCCGGCTTCGTTCATGAACTTCTTGGTTTCGTCGGCAAGACCCTGGCCGTAAGGCGTCTTGTCGTGCAGAACGGCAACCTTGGCGTCCTTGAAGTTGGCCGCGATGAAGGAGCCTGCCACGGAGCCCTGCTGGTCGTCACGGCCGCAGGTACGGAACGTGTTCCACAGGCCGCGCTCCGTATAGGTCGGGCTGGTGGCGGCCGGCGAGACTTCCAGGATGCCGTTTTCGGCATAGACTTCCGAAGCCGGGATGGAAACGCCCGAGTTGAAGTGGCCGACAACGAACTTCACGCCGTCAGCGACGAACTTGTTGGCGACCGAAACGCCCTGCTTGGCGTCCGAAACGTCGTCGCCGATCGAGACCTTGATCTGTTCGCCGTTGATGCCGCCGGCTGCGTTGAGGTCTGCGATCGCCTGCTCGGCGCCCTTCTGGATCTGTGCGCCGAAGGCGGCGTTGGGGCCCGTGATCGGAGCACCGATACCCAAAAGCACATCGGCCCAGGCGCTGCCGCTGAAAGCGACCATTGCAGCCAAAGCAACAGCCGACATGAGAGACTTCTTCATATTATTACTCCCAATTTGAAGCGGGTTGATTTCGACCGGTCGCAACACCCGCATTCATTGCGCCGGTATCGTCGTTCCGCCGCCGGGGCCGGCAGCGGTGTTCCCTCTGATTATTTGGCTTTCCAGGAGAAGGGCGAGGCCTTTTCGTAGAGCCAGTAGTAGATGTTGGTCATCTGCCGCGTACGGTAGTAGCGATAGCCGAGTGTAGCAAACAGCAAAAGCACGACGGTGTCCACGGCATAGTATTGCACCGTGAGCATGGTGCCGTGGAAGAGCGCGTGATGGATGAAGCGGATGGCAGCGCCGAGCAGCAGCACGTAGATGACGAGCGTGCCGTAGCTCTGCCAGTTCTCCGCGACGCTCTTGCCGGTGCGCCAGGCCGTCCAGCCGCCCATGATGACGGTGATGAAGAGGAACTGCCAGATCGACGGTTCTTCGTAGAGAATTCCCTGCATTGTCCTGTCTCCCCTGCCGGACCCGTCTAGTGCCTGCCGCCTTCGAGATAGGCGGCGCGCACTTCCGGATTGGCCAGCAGTTCCTTGCCCGAGCCGCTCATCGTCACCTGGCCGTTGACCATCACATAGGCCCGGTCTGAGAGCTTGAGGGCGGCAAAAGCGTTCTGCTCGACGAGGAACACGGTCAGGCCCTGTTCCTGGTTCAGCACCTTGATGGCATCGAAGATACCCTTGACGATCAGCGGCGCGAGGCCGAGCGAGGGCTCGTCGAGAAGCAGCAGCTTCGGACGGGCCATCAGCGCGCGGCCGATGGACAGCATCTGCTGTTCGCCGCCCGAAAGCGTGCCGCCGCGCTGGCCCTGGCGCTCCTTGAGGCGCGGGAAGAGCGTGAAGATCTTCTCCACGTCCTCGTTGAAATATTTCAGGTTGTCGAGGCTCGCCCCCATCTGGAGGTTCTCGTAGACCGTCATGCGCGGGAAGATGCGGCGGCCTTCCGGCGACTGGGCGATGCGGCGGCGGGCGATGAGGTGCGTCGGCAGGCGCGTGATGTCCTCGCCGTCGAAGGTTATGGTGCCGGCGCGGGCCTGCGGGCTGCCGCAGATCGTCATCATCAGGGTCGACTTGCCGGCGCCGTTCGCGCCGATCAGCGAGACGATCTCGCCCTTGTTGACCTCGACATCGACACCGGCCAGCGCGCGGATATTGCCGTAATAGGTCTCCACGCCCTTCACGCTGAGAAGCGTATCGCTCATTCCTGCGACCCTCCCTCAGTGCTTTCGATCTCTTCGATTTCCTCGATCACCTCTTCGACCTCATCATCTTCGACACCGAGATAGGCCGCGATAACCTTCGGATCGTTCTTCACATGCTCCGGCGTACCGTCGGAGATCTTCTGCCCGTATTCGAGCACGACCACATGGTCGGAGATCTCCATGACGACCGACATGTCGTGCTCGATGAGCAGGATCGACGTGCCGCTGTCCTTGCGGATGGAGCGCAGCAGTTCGTTGAGCGCGAGGGATTCGCGCGGGTTGAGGCCGGCCGCCGGCTCGTCGAGGCACAGGAATTCCGGCCCCGTGCACATGGCGCGGGCGATTTCCAGGCGCCGCTGCGCGCCATAGGGCAGGTCGCCGGCCGGGTCGTCGGCGCGCTCGATGAGGTTCGCCTTCTCCAGCCAGTGCCTGGCGACGTCGATCGATTCCGCCGAAGCCTTCTTGTAGGTCGGAAAACCGAGGAGGCCGAGGAGCGTGTAGCCGGACGCTTTCATCAGCTTGTTGTGCTGGGCGACGAGCAGGTTCTCCAGGACAGTCAGGCCCGAGAAGAGCCGGATGTTCTGGAAGGTGCGCGCCACCTTGGCGTCGCGGGTGATCTCGAAATCCGCCATGCGTTCGAGCAGGAACTCCCTGCCCTCCTTCTGGCGCATGGTGATCATGCCCATGGTCGGCTTGTAGAAGCCCGTGACGCAGTTGAAGACCGTGGTCTTGCCCGCGCCGTTGGGACCGATCAGCGCGGTGATCTCGCCGCGCTCGGCCTCGAAGGAGAAGTCGTTGATGGCCATCAGGCCGCCGAAGCGCATCGACAGATGCTCGACCTTGAGAATGGGATCTTTCGTCATCGTATGGGTCGCTGTATCCGTGCCGGGCGCCATCAGCCGTGCCCTTCCTTGGTGAAGCTGCCGGAGACGGCCTTGCGCTCCTTGAGGAAGGCGGTCGGCTCACGGCTTCCGACGAAGCCGCGCGGCTTCCAGACCATGACGGTGACCATGGCGAGGCCGAAGATCAGCATGCGGTAGAGTTCCGGGGTGAAGTCGGGCCCGAAGACCTGCTTGAGGAACTGCATCTCGCGCAGGAGCTCCGTGCCGCCGACCATGAGGGCCGCGGCGACGGCGATGCCGACCAGCGAGCCCATGCCGCCGAGGACCACGATGGCGAGGATGATCGCCGATTCGAGGAAGACGAAGCTTTCCGGCGAGACGAAGCCCTGGCGCACGGCGAAGAACGAGCCGGCGAAGCCGCCGAACATGGCGCCAGTGGCGAAGGCCGTCAGCTTGGTCGTCACCGTGTTGATGCCGAGCGAGCGGCAGGCGATCTCGTCCTCGCGCAGCGCTTCCCAGGCCCGGCCGATCGGCATGCGGCGCAGGCGGATCGTCACATAGGCGGTGAGCAGCGCCAGCGCCAGGATGAGATAGAACAGGAAGATCTTGTAATAGGCCGAGGACATCGGCAGGCCGAAGACCTTGGCGAAATTGTTCGGCGCGGAAACGTCGAAGGACCAGATGCCGAAGACCGAGGCCTTGGGAATGCCCGAGACGCCGAAGGTGCCCTTGGTGACCTCCGTCCAGTTGATGAGGACGAGGCGGATGATCTCGCCGAAGGCGAGCGTAACGATGGCGAGGTAGTCACCCTTCAGGCGCAGCACCGGGAAGCCGAGGATCATGCCCCAGAAGGCGGCGAGGATGCCGGCCATCGGCAGCAGGATCCAGAAGGACAGGCCGAAATACTGCGACAGCAGCGCATAGGAATAGGCGCCGACCGCATAGAAGGCGACGTAGCCGAGGTCGAGCAGACCGGCAAGGCCGACCACGATGTTGAGACCCCAGGCGAGCATCACGTAGATGAGGATCTGGATGCCGAAATTGTCGACCCATTTCAGCGAGCCCTGCACGCCGAAGATCGCGATGGCGAGGAAGGGATAGATCAGCAGGAACG
This sequence comes from Shinella sp. R2-11, assembly GCF_055330205.1. Lineage (NCBI taxonomy): Bacteria > Pseudomonadati > Pseudomonadota > Alphaproteobacteria > Hyphomicrobiales > Rhizobiaceae > Shinella > Shinella sp. R2-11. Next base: position 318,682 of record NZ_JBVAPC010000004.1, read on the forward strand.
CGATGGCGATCTTGCTGAAATTGCGCTTGAAGAAGCTCTCCTCGACCTCCGCGGCCGGCTTCGCCGCGGCGGCGGCCTTGCGGGCGGCCATCCAGGGGCGCAGATAGGCGACGGTGAGGAAGCGGCCGACGGCGGCGACGATCACGAAGATCGCCAGCAGCCCCCAGCGCTGGTTGAGCACCAGCTCGTTGCGGATGTTCTGGGTGGTCTCCAGGCCGACGAAGAGGACGAAGAGGCCGAGCGAGACGAGGCCGGCGAAAAAGCCTTCGCGCAGAGCCCGCGCCGTCAGGTTCCCGCCGGCGCTCTCATTGGTATTCGAAATGTTGGACATGGATCAAACCTTCTCGACTTCCGGTCGTCCGAGAATGCCGGACGGCTTGAAGATCAGGACGATGGCGAGGATGGAGAACGTCGCGACGTCCTTGTAGTCGATGGTGAAGTATGCGGACCACAGGCTCTCGATGAGGCCGATCAGCATGCCGCCGAGCACGGCGCCCGGCAGCGAGCCGATGCCGCCCAGCACCGCGGCCGTGAAGGCCTTGACGCCCGGGATGAAGCCGTCGGTGAAGACGGTCACGCCGTAATACATCAGGTACATGGTGCCGGCGACGGCGGCGAGCGAGGCGCCCATGATGAAGGTCACCGAGATCGTTCGGTCGACGTCGATGCCGAGCAGCGCCGCCATCTTGCGGTCCTGCTCGGTGGCGCGCTGGGCGCGGCCGAGCGAGGTCTTGTTGACGATGTACCAGAAGGTCGTCAGCAGCACGACCGTCAGCACCATGATGATGATCTGCTTGAGCGAGATCGCGATGCCGAAGACATTGTAGACCGACGAGACCAGCGGCGGGATCGGCTTGTTGCGCGGGCCCTGCGTCACCTGGATGAAGTTCGACAGCGCGATCGACATGCCGATCGCCGTGATCAGCGGGGCAAGCCGGAACGAGCCGCGCAGCGGCCGGTACGCCACCTTCTCGATCGTCCAGTTCCACAACGACGCCGTCAGCATCGCCGCCGCGATCATCACCAGCAGCAGGATGACGACCGGAAGGCCGGCAAACACGCTGGTCAGGATCAGGAAGGTGATGAGAGCGGCAAATCCGCCGAGCATGAAAATATCGCCATGCGCGAAGTTGATCATGCCGATGATGCCGTAAACCATGGTGTAGCCAATGGCTATCAGGCCGTAAATCGAGCCAAGAGTCAGCCCGTTCACGAGCTGCTGCACGAAGTATTCCATATATACAATCCCCCGGATGCGGTTCCTGACGGCCGCATCTCTTTTTCTTGCCGCTCATTTTAGAGCTTGTTCGACAAAGGGATTCCATACCGCTTTCGAGACAAAAGGGAAGCCCAAAATGCCCGGATCGACAATTTCTTTGGCCGGAAGCGTTAAATGGCGCGTTTAACGCCACGAAAACCAAAAATTCGGCAGCGAAATCGGCATTTTGCCCCGAAAGATGCGGGCAATCGCGACACGCCTGTTCCAATGTGGAACACACGTCTCACCGCGTCGCGAATCCACCGGCAGATCATGGCTGCGCGCCTTGCTTGCGAGGTCGTCCACCGGCGTACCGGCGATGCGCCACATTGCTTTCGCCCCATGCCGGGGCTAAGGCATGAGCCATGCAGAGCGACCTCGAAGAGCTGAGACGGGTGATGGAAGACGCGGCGCTTGCCGCGGGCCGCGCCATCATGACGATCCGCGGCGACGGGGCGGACGTGCACTACAAGCCCGACAGCTCCCCGGTGACGGAAGCCGACGAGGAGGCCGAGCGGCTGATTCTCGCCGCCCTGCTGACGCACTTTCCGGCCATCCCCGTCGTTGCGGAGGAGGCGGTCGCGGCCGGGCTGGTGCCGGACATTTCCGGCGGTCTCTTCTTCCTCGTCGATCCGCTCGACGGCACGAAGGAATTCGTCGCCGGGCGCAGCGAGTTCACCGTCAACATCGCCCTCGTCGAGAACGGCGTTCCCATTGCCGGCATCGTCTATGCCCCGGCGCTGTCGAACGGCTTCACCGCCGTCGACGGGCGCGCCGAAGGCTTCACGGTCGACGGCGGTGCGATCGTCGAACGCCAGCCCATCGGCTGCCGCAGCCGCGGCAGCGCGCTGACGGCCGTCGCCAGCCGCTCGCACGACACGCCCGAGACGGCGCGCTTCCTCGACGACCACGGCATCGACGCCTGCACCGCCATCGGCTCGTCGCTGAAATTCTGCCTCGTCGCCGAGGGCCTCGCCGACGTCTATCCCCGCTTCAGCCGGACGATGGAATGGGACACGGCGGCGGGCGACGCCGTGCTGCGCGCCGCCGGCGGCGAAACGCGCATGCTCGACGGCACGCCGCTCACCTACGGCAAGCGCAACCAGCCCCAAGACGCGGATTTCGCCAATCCGAACTTCATCGCGGCAAGGACGGGCTGGAGCTCCGGCGGGGGAAATTGACCTGCCCCCAATCCCGGCATCATGCTCGGGCGAGAGCTCAAGCGTCGCGACGCAAGCCGCACGACGCGCGTCACGCCCTGAAAGCTACGCTAAGCAAGTCACATCGTGCCAATTACACCGCACACGTCACACCGCCGGGAGCGGCTCGACGGGTTCGGGTTCCGGCGCAGGCGCCTCCCCGTCCCTGTCCTCCGGCTTGATGCGGAACCAGGCGATGTAGAGCGCCGGCAGGAAGAGCAGCGTCAGCACCGTGCCGACGATGATGCCGCCCATCATGGCATAGGCCATCGGCCCCCAGAACACTTCGCGCGAAATGGGGATGAGCGCCAGGCTCGCCGCCGCCGCCGTCAGCATGATCGGCCGCATGCGGTGCTCCGTCGCCTCGCGCACGGCATCCCAGGCATGCATGCCCTCCCGCCTCAGGTCCTCGATCTGCACGACGAGGATCACCGAGTTGCGGATCAGGATGCCGATGAGCGCCAGCACCCCGAGGATCGCCACGAAGCCGAGCGGCGCCCCGCTGCCGAGGAGAGCTATGACCACCCCGATGAGCGCCAGCGGCGCCACCGCGAAGACGAGGAAGAGCCGCGAGAAGCTCTGGAGCTGCAGCATCAGGATCGTCGCCATGGCGAACAGCATCAGCGGCACGACGGCGACGATGGGCGCTTGGCTGTTGGCGCTTTCCTCCACCGTGCCGCCGACGACGACCTTGTAGCCGGAGGGCATGCCCTGCCGGAAGCTCTCGACGTCCTTGTCCATCTGCGAGACGATGGTGGCCGGCTGCACGCCGCCGGTGACGCTCGCCTTGACGGTGATGGTGGGCTGGCGCGACCGGCGCCAGACGACCGGCTGCTCCATCTCGTAGCGGAAGTTCGCGACGGCCGCGAGCGGCACCGAGGTACCGTTCGCCGTCGGGAGCTGGAGCTGGCGCAGCGTCTCGATGGACTGGCGCTCGTCCGCCCGCGCCCGGCCGATGACGTCGATCAGGTAGACGTCGTCGCGGATCTGGGTGACGGTCGTGCCGCCGACGACGCCGTTCAGCGCCGAGGAAATGTCCTGCGAGGTCACGCCGAGCTGGCGGGCCTTGTCCTGCAGCACATCGACCTTCACGACGCGGGCCGGCTCGTTCCAGTCGTAGACGATGTCGCCGAGATGGTCGTTCTTGCCGATGAGTTCGCCGAAGGCGAGCGCCTGCTTGCGCACTTCCTGGATGTCCGGCCCGCTGACGCGGTACTGGATCGGCCGGCCGACCGGCGGGCCGATGTCGAGGAGCTTCACAAGCGCGTCCGTCCCGACGAAGGTCTTGCGCAGGTAATCCTGCAGGTCCGCCTTGAGACGGTCGCGCGCCTCCAGGTCCTTGCTGACGATGACCGTCTGGCCGAAGGCCGGCGACGGCGGCTGCACGTCGAAGGAGAGCAGGAAGCGCACTGCGCCCTCGCCGACATAGGAGGACCAGCGCTCGATATCCGGATTGCCCTTGAGCTTTTCCTCCTCGAGTTTCGCGATCTGCGCATTGGTGTCGGCGATCGAGGCGTTCTGCGGCAGGCCCCAGTCGATCACCAGTTCCGGCCGGTCCGAGGACGGGAAGAACTGCTCCTGCACGAAGCGCATGCCGAAGACCGAGACGAAGAAGATGAGCACGGTCGCGACGATGGTCGTCCACTTCCAGCGCATGCAGGTATCGAGGATGCGCGCGAAGGTGCGGGCGAACCAGCCCTTCTCATCGTGATGCTTCTTCATGCTCTTCGGCAGGATGGTGACGCCGAGCAGCGGCGTGAAGATCACCGCGACCACCCAGGAGACGACGAGCGAGATCGCGATGACGACGAAGAGGCTGAAGGTGAACTCGCCGGCCGCGCTGTTGTTGAGGCCGATCGGGATGAAGCCCGCCACCGTCACCAGCGTGCCGGTCAGCATCGGGAAGGCGGTGGAGGTATAGACATAGGTCGCCGCCTTGCGCAGCGAATCCCCCGCCTCCAGCCGCGCCACCATCATCTCCACCGCGATCATGGCATCGTCGACGAGAAGGCCGAGCGCGATGATGAGCGCCCCGAGCGACACGCGCTGCAAGGATATGTCGTCGTAATACATGAAGACGAAGGTGATGCCGAGCGTCAGCGGGATGGAGAGTGCCACGACGAGCCCGGCGCGCATGCCGAGGCTGACGAAGCTGACGACGAGAACGATCGCGACCGCCTCGAAGAGCGCGCGGGTGAAGCCGGAAACGGCCTCCTCCACCACCTTCGGCTGGTCGGAGACGAGGTGCACGTCGACGCCCACCGGCAGCTCGTGCGAAAGCTGCTCGATCTCCTTCTCGACGGCCGCGCCGAATTCCAGGAGGTTCGAGCCCTGCTTCATGCCGATGGCAAGGCCGATGGCCGGCTCGCCGTTGAAGCGGAAGAGCGAGGACGGCGGGTCCTGGTAGCCGCGGGTGATGGTGGCGATGTCGCTGAGGCGGAAGAAGCGGTTGTTGACGCGAAGGTTCACCTCGCGAAGGCTTGCCTCCGAGGTGAACTGCCCGCCGACGCGCACGGCGACGCGCTCGCCGTCGCCCTGCACCACGCCGGAGGGCGAAATCGCGTTCTGCGCCTGCAGCGTGGCGACCACCTGCTGGGTGGAGATGCCGAGCGCGGCGAGCTGGCGCGTCGAGAATTCGAGATAGATGACTTCGTCCTGCGCGCCGATGAGATTGACCTTGCCGATATTCGGCACGGTGAGCACGCGCCGGCGCGCATCCTCCACATAGTCGCGCAACTGGCGGGAGGTCAGGCCGTCGGCGGTGAAGGCGTAGATATTGCCGAAGACGTCGCCAAAACGGTCGTTGAAGGCGGGGCCGACGACGCCCGAGGGAAACTCCCCGCGAATGTCGTTGATCATGTTGCGGACGGTCAGCCAGGTCGGCGCGACGTCGCGCGCGCGGGTCGTCGGCTTCAGGTTGACGAAGACGAGCGTCTGGCCGGGCGTCGTGATGCTGCGGCTGAAATCGAGCGATTCCAGTTCTTCCAGCTTGCGCTCGATGCGCTCCGTCACCTGCCGCGTCGTCTCCTCCACGGAGGCGCCGGGCCAGGCCGCGCTGATCGTCATCGTCTTGATGACGAAGGACGGATCCTCCTCGCGGCCGAGATTCTGGTAGGTGAAGAAACCGAGCAGCGCGAAGACGATCATGAAGTACCAGACGAGCGAAGCATGTTCGAGCGCCCAGTCCGAAAGGTTGAACTTCTTCATAGGCTTGCCTCGTCCTCGATCTTCACTTTCTGGCCTTCTTCAAGGCTGTGCACGCCGGCGGTGACGACACGGTCGCCCTCCTTGATGCCGCTCGTCACGGCAAGGGAGCGCCCGGCGGTCATGCCCGTCTCGACGGGCACGAGATGCACCTCGCCCTTGCCCACATCGACCAGCCAGACATGCGGCTTGCCGTCCTTGGTGAGCACCGCGCTTTCCGGCACCATGAGGGCGGTGAGGTCCGGCCCTTCGAGTTCGGCGGTGATCGTCGTGCCGAGCCGGACCGTATCCGGCGGGTTCTCCAGCGCGATCTTGACGCGCCGCGTGCGGGTCGCCGCATCGGCGGAAGGGGCGACCTCGCGCACCACGCCCTTGACGGTGACGGCGGGATTGATCTGCAGCGACACCTCGAAGCGGCTGCCGACGGCAACGCCGCCCGAGGTTTCCGGAATGTCGACGACCGCATCGCGCTCGTCCGGCCGCGCGACGGTGACGATGGCTTCGCCCGGCGAGACCGTCTGGCCGACTTCCGCGCCCGTCGCCACCACGACCCCGTCGAATTCGGCCAGGATGCGGGTATAGGAAAGCTGCTCTTCCGCCTTGACGAGTGCCGTGCGCGCCCGCGTCACGCCGGCATCGGCCGCCTCGCGGGACTGCTCGGCGCTCTCGACGGCCGCCTTGGCGGCGGCGTTCGACTGGAGCAGCGTCTTCTGCCGCTCCTGGTTGGCGACGGCGCTCGCAAGCGTCGCCTCCGCGCTGGAAAGCTCGGCGCGCGCCGAGCGGACGGCAAGCTCATAGGCCGTGGCGTCGAGCACGGCGAGCACATCGCCCTTCTGCACCAGATCGCCGACATGGACGCTGCGCGAGACGAGGCGGCCGGCGACGCGCGAACCGAGCGCGGCCTGAACCTTCGCCTGCACCGTGCCGGCAAAACGCGTGCCGGGCAGCGCGGAGGGCGCGACGACCAGCGACAGCACCGGCCGGGGCGGCGCGGCCGCCTCCTCTTCCTTCTTGCAGCCGGCAAGCGCCAGCGCGGCGATAACGGCGATGGCCAGCGGAACGGACATCCTCATTGGGCGCCTCCTTCGAGGGCGGTGACGGTCTGGCCGGGCCGCAAGAGCTTCGTGCCGTCGGCGACATAGGTCTCGCCTTCCTCGATGCCGCCCGAAACGAGCGCCGAGCCGGTCTCGAAGGAAAGCACCTCGACCGGGCGAAGGCTGACGGTGTTGTTCGCCTTGTCGACGATCCAGAGCGCGGGCCTGCTGCCGACGCCGGAGAGCGCCTGCCACGGCACGACCGCGACGCGGCGGGGCGCGAGCGAGCCGACGCCGACGACGGACGCGCCGAGCGTCATTTCCGGCGGCGTCTGGTCCATGGCGATCTTGACGCGCACGGTGCCGGTCTGCGTGTCGATGGTCGGGGAAACCTCCCGCACATGGCCGGTCGTGCGGACCTTGTCGTCGCTGAGCAGCGTGACGATCACGCCCTCCTTGGAAGGCTGCTCGAAGAAGAGCGATTCGTAGACGTTGAAGACGGCGTCGCGCGGGCCGGTATCGGCGATGGTGAACATGGTCTGCGCCGCCTGCGCCACCTGCCCCGCCTCGGCAAGACGGGCGGTCACGATGCCGTCTGCCGGGGCGCGCAGCTCGGTGTAGGAAAGGAGTTCCTTCGCCGTATCGCTCTGGGCGACGGCGGCCTCGCGGGCGCTTTCGGCCGTGCGCAGCGCGGTCTCCGCATCGTCGAAGTCGCGCCGCGTGCTGATGCCGTCGTTGAGGAGGGATTTCTGGCGGTCGAAATTGGCGCGGGCGAGCTTGAGCTGGGCCTCGGCGGCGCGGATGCCGGCCTCCCCGGCCTCCACATCCGCCTTCTGCTCCTCTGGATCGAGGCGCGCCAGGACCTGGCCTTCCTTCACCGCGTCGCCCACGTCGACGAACCAGCCGGTAATGCGCCCGCCGACGCGGAAGGAGAGATCCGTCTCCACCCGCGCCACCACCTCGCCGGTGATGGTGACTGTCTGCTCGCGTTCCTCGAAATGGACCGGCGCCGTGCGCACCGGACGCGACGCGCCATCGGCAAGCGCCGGCATGGCCGTGGCGGACAGCAGCAGCGCTGCCAGCATCATTCTGCCCGATCGGGTCATCGTCGTCTCCACCGTTGCAGAACCCATTTAGTGTGGGTCCTCATTATATCGCGAAGAGCAGACTGGCAAGCCTTCACACCATCAGGCGTTGAACATGCCGGGACAGAGTGTGGCGAAGTCTTGCCAAAAAGCCAATCGGGGGAAGGTGCTGTGGCGGAAAAAGAGAAGAGGTCCATTCGCGTCAGGCACGCAGCCGCCGCCCGCCCGTCAGACGAGAAAGCCGCCGGGCCGCCCGGAAACGTTGGTGTTTCTCTGCAGCGGCACGGCGGCTTTACCGGAGCGCCGTTTTCCAGCGCTTCTAGCGGTCCCCTCTGGACCTTCCCCAAGGAAAGCAGGAAGCGTGCCAAACTTGGAAGGTGAAAAACAAATAAGTAAATTCAACGGCTTGTAATTTTTCCGCCACGGCAAGGCGACGAGGGGCGCCAACTCGATCTGTTCAAAAGCTGAGCAAAGCCTAAATCCTGAGCGCAAAAGAAGGGCGCCCATCGCCGGACCGCATCCATACTGCCGACGCAGTCCGAAACCCTCTCTTCCGTCATGCTTGGGCCCGGTTCGGGCATCTACACCGTCTCGATCTCTCGGTGCGTTCATGGATCCTCGGCTCAAGGCCGAGGATGACGTCGGTGGGTGGTACAGGGTTTATCAACAAATCGAGGGGCGGCCCTTGGCGGACCGCCCCTCTCCCCAGCCCCGGCTCCGTTCCCGGCGGCTATCTCAGAATTCTTCCCAGTCCTGCGCCGCAGCGCCCGCCGCGGCCGGCTGTCCGCCACCGCCGAAGGCGCGGGCGAGCTTGCTGCCGAGGGCCCGCGCGCCGGAGGCGACCGGGCGGTGCTCTGCGGGCGAGGCCACGGCGGGCCGTGCGTCGGCGGTCCCCATTCCGAGGCGGAACTGGGCGATCAGCGTGTTGAGGGCCGAGGCCTCGGTTGCCAGCGCGTGGCTTGCCGCCGTCTGCTCCTCCACCATGGCCGCGTTCTTCTGCGTGCCCTGATCGATGGAATTGACCGCCGAGCTGATCTCGTTGAGGCCCGTCGACTGCTCGCGCGCCGAGCGCACGATCGCCGCCACGTTCTGGTCGATCTCCTGCACCTGGTCGACGATTTCAGAGAGCGCCGAGCCGGTCTCGCCGACCAGCGCGACGCCGAGATGCACCTGCTCGCCCGACTTGGTGATGAGCGCCTTGATCTCCTTGGCGGCGTTGGCCGAGCGCTGCGCGAGCTCGCGCACTTCCTGCGCGACGACGGCGAAACCCTTGCCGGCTTCCCCTGCCCGCGCCGCTTCCACACCGGCATTGAGCGCCAGCAGGTTGGTCTGGAAGGCTATCTCGTCGATGACGCCGATGATGTTGGAGATTTCGCGCGAGGAGGCCTCGATGCCGCTCATCGCATCCACCGCCCGGCGCACGACGTCGCCGGATTTTTCCGCGCTGGCGCGGGTGCGCTCGACGAGCTGGCCGGCATCCTCCGCCCGGCGCGTCGCATCCTTGAGCGAGGTGGTGATCTCCTCCAGCGCCGCCGCCGTCTCCTCGACGGAGGCCGCCTGCTGTTCGGTGCGCTTGGCGAGGTCGTCGGAGGCCGTGCGGATTTCCGCCGAGCCGGCCTGGATGGCATTGGCGTTGCTGCCGACCGAGCGAAGGGCCGATTGCAGCTTCTCGACGGAGATGTTGAAGTCGTGGCGGACCTCATCGAGCGAGCCGGCGAAGGCCTGTTCGATCCGGTGCGTCATGTCGCCGTCGGCGAGCTTCTGCAGCCCGTCGGCAAGCGCCTCAACGGCCATGCGGGTCTGGCGCTCGCGCTCCTCGGCCTCCCCGGCGCGCTGGCGGCGCTCTTCCTCGGTCAGCGCGCGGTTCTGCTCCGCCTCGCCTTCGAGGCGGATCTTGGCGAGCGTCGCATCACGCAGCACGGCCAGCGACCGGGCCATTTCACCGATCTCGTCCTGGCGCTCGGATTCCGAAAGGTCGACATCCGTGCGGCCGGCGGCGATCTCGCTGGTGGCGACGATGACCTTGCCCAGCCGCCTGCGGAAGCGGGCCGCCAGCAGCCAGCCGATCGCCACCATCAGCCCGGCGGCGATGGCGATGACGACGGTCGAGGTGAGCGCCAGCGCCGAAAGATGCGAGAACAGCACCGATTTCGGCACGGCGACGACGGTGAACCATGTGGTGCCCGGCACCAGCGGCACCGGTACGGCGACGGCGATCGACGAGACGCCCTCGGCATCCTTGATTTCCATCGCCTGTTCCGGATTGGCGAGCATCGCCTTCCAGACATCGACGTCGAGGCCGGAATCGGCAAGCGACTTGCCGAGCGCGGTCTGGTCGGGATGGCTGATGACGCTGCCGTCCTGGCTGAGCAGCGCGACATAGCCCTCGCCCAGCGGCTTCAGCCGCGCCATGTCGGCGGCGAGCGAATCGAGCGCGATGTCGACGCCCGTCTCGCCCTTGAATTCGCCGTCGAACAGGAGCGGCACCATGAAGGAGGTCATCAGCACGTTCTTGCCGCCGATGACATAGCTGTAGGGCTCGGTCAGGAAATCCTTCCCGGTCGCCTTGGGCACCTGATAGTAGTCGCCGGGGCCGGGCTTGTCGTAGTCGACCAGCGCCTCCATGCCGACCTTGCCCTCGTTGCGCACGAAATAGGGAATGTAGCGGCCCGTCGCGTCGTGGCCCGGCTTGTTCCGGTATTCCTCGTCCTTGCCGTCGAAGGCATTCGGCTCCCAGCCGGTGCTGACGCCGAGCGCATAGGGATTGTCCGCCATCAGGCGGTCGAAGATGCCGTTCATCGCCTCGCGGCTCGGCGTACCCGTCGCCTTCACCGCATAGAGGGTGGAGCGCATGTTCCAGCTCAGCGCCTTGACCTTGGAGAAATAGGTCTCGACCTTGCCGGCGCTCGCCTCGGCGGCGTTCACCATTTCCGAGATCGATCGTTCCTCCACCGCCCGGTAGGACAGCCAGAGCAGAACGCCCGCGGTCGCGACGGTGGTGGCAACGCCGGCCGCCACGATGGCGAACATGTTCCGGGCAGTCGCAGTCTTTGGCAGCATGAAACGTCTCCTTGCATCCGGGCATGCAAGCACGCACCGGCAATCGTCGGGAAATGGCGGAAACATGCCGGCGGGCGCGGCGAAACAGAGACGAAGTCATTTCGCAGACCCGGAGCGTAAGCGCGTACTGGTTTATGAAACGATAAAATTCGAATGAACGATATCCGGAACGAAATGCCGGTCGGCGCGCTCTTCCCGCTGGGCGGCTTTTCAGGGCGTCGGAGCGCATTTCGCGGCGCCGGCACGCTCGGGAGGGTCGTTCGGGAAAAGTGAACGATGCGTTCGCCCCACCCGGCCTTCCGGCAGGCGGCGCAAAGGGCGATATTCGCCTCAATGCGAGGCGCCGAAACCGGCGCCGCACCCGAACATCCCGGACGGTTCCGGGGAGGAGTTATCATGACCCTTGAGCTCACAGGAATCCACCACCTGACGGCGATCACCGCGAACGCAGCGGAGAACCTGCGCTTCTATACGCAGGTACTCGGCCTGCGCCTCGTCAAGAAGACGGTGAACCAGGACGACACGACCGCCTACCATCTCTTCTATGCCGACGGCCTCGCCTCGCCCGGCACGGACCTCACCTTCTTCGACTGGCCGGTCGGCCATGAGCGCCGCGGCACGCACAGCGTCTCGCGCACGGGCCTGCGCGTCGCGAGCCTTTCGACGCTCGAATGGTGGAAGGCCCGCCTTGCCGACCTGAAGGTCAAGGCCGGCGATATCCGCGATGTCGGCGGCCGCGCCACGCTCGATTTCGAGGACGGCGAAGGCCAGCGCTTCCGCCTGACCGTCGACAATGCCGGCGCGCCGTCCAATCCCTGGAAGAAGAGCCCCGTTCCGGCCGAGCACCAGATCAAGGGCCTCGGCCCCATCACGCTCAGCGTGCCCGATCTCCGCAACACGGAAATCGTGCTGACCGAGGTGATGAACATGGCGGAGACCTCGACCTATCCCAACCCCGATGGCGCGGGCGAGGTCCATGTCTTCTCGATGGGTGATGGCGGGCCGGCGGCCGAACTGCATGTCGCCGTCGAGCCGGACCTGCCGGTCGCCCACCAGGGCGCGGGCGCCGTGCACCATGTCGCCTTCCGCGCGCCGGACGTCGAAGCGCTGCATGCCTGGACGGAGCGGCTGCGCGGCTTCCGCGTGCCTTCCAGCGGCGAGGTCGAGCGCTTCTACTTCCGCTCGCTCTATTTCCGCGAGCCGAACGGCATCCTGTTCGAGATCGCGACGGACGGCCCCGGCTTCGCCGTGGACGAGCCGCTCGAAACCCTCGGCGAGAGCCTGTCGCTGCCGCCCTTCCTCGAGCCGCGCCGCGCGCAGATCGAGGCCCGGCTGAAGCCGCTCGCCTGACCCGACCGAAACCCCGGCGTGGCAGCCCCCCGCCGGGTTTTTTGCACCCTCACAGCGGAGAAACGACATGACCAGACTGGTGGCAATCTCGGGCAGCCTGCGCAAGGGCTCCTTCAACACGGCGCTGCTGCGCGCCGCCCTCGACATGGCGCCGGAAGGCGTCGAGATCGTCGAGGGCACCATCCGCGGCATTCCGCTCTACGATGCGGACGTGGAAGCCTCCGACGGCATTCCGCAGGCCGTCGCCCACCTCAAGGAGCAGGTGGCCGGGGCCGATGGCGCGATCCTCTTCACACCGGAATACAACAACGGCATTCCCGGCGTCTTCAAGAACGCCATCGACTGGATGAGCCGCCCGCCGGCCGACATTCCCCGCGTGTTCGGCGGCAAGCCCTTCGCCATTGCCGGGGCCTCGCCCGGCAATTTCGGCACGCTGCTCTCGCAGGAAGCCTGGCTTCCCACCATGCGCACGCTCGGCACCGTGCCGTGGTTCGGCGCCAAGCTGATGGTCTCGCGCGCCGCCACCGTCATCGAGGACGGCCGGATCGTCGACGAGGCGACCGAAAGGAAGCTGCGCGATTTCATCACCGGCTTCGCCGCCTTCGTCACCAACTTCAAGGACTGAGACTGCCGGCAAAGTCCGCCCCCCTCTCCTCCGTCATGCTCGGGCCTGTTTCGAGCAGCTGCGGCGCCTCCATTTCTTCGACGCGTTGGCAGATCCTCGGCACAAGGCCGAGGATGACGTCGATGGGCGGGTAAGGCTTGCCGATAAAAAGAGGGCGCGCCTTGCGGACGCGCCCTCTTCTACCTCAGCCGACGACACGTTCCTTGTAGGCTTTCGCCAGGTCCAGGTCGGCGATACCGATATCGTGCCCGGCGGCGAGCAGCTTGTGCTCCACCGTCGCGCCGGCTGCCGCAAGATGCGCCTCGAGGTCGCCGGCATAGCGGCCGTAGGGATCCGCCTCACCGCTCACCATCAGCACGTTCGCGTCGGAAAGATCGGCGGCGGGCACCGTCTCCAGAACGTTCATGCCGCGCAGCAATACGGCGTTGCGGATGATACCCGGATGCAGCAGCATCACCGCGCCGATCATGTTCGCGCCGTTGGAATAGCCGACGAACAGCGTCTTTGCCGGATCGAGCCCATAGGCGGCGTTCGCCCCTTCCATGAAGGCCGCGAAGGCTTCCGCCTCGCTGGCGAGCTCCTTCTGGTCGAAGGTGACGGCCGTCAGGCGGCGGAAGAAGCGCGGATAGCCCTCGTCCAGGCTGCGGCCGCGCGGGCTGAGCAGCACCGCATTAGGCGCAAGCCGCGCGCCGAACGGCAAAAGGCTGGTCTCGTTGCCGCCCGTGCCGTGCAGCAGCACGACCGCGGTGCCATCGGGATTTTCCGGGCGATGCACCCGGTGGATGAAGGGCAGGTCCCGTTCGCTCATTCTTTCTTCTCCGGGCAGGGAAAACTGCGGAAGCCGGGCACGGACATCGTCCGGATCGGCGCGGAAATGCCGGGGAACGAACAGCCTGGTGCCGAGCGTTTCCAGCGGCTCGTCGACCGTCATGCCGGGCGCGTCCGTCGCATATTCGACGAGCGAGCCGCCCGGCTCACGGACATAGAGCGAGTAGAAATAGGTGCGGTCGTGCATGTTGGTGTCGCCCGCATCCTCGGCGGCAAGCCGGACTGCCGCCGCTTCCACGGCCGCCCGGTCCGGCGCCCGCAGCGCGACATGGTCGATCGTGCCCGTGCCGGGCGCCGAGGTCCAGAAGCCGCTTGCATCGCGGATGTCGAGCACGTCGCCCGCATCACCGGCGAGCCGCACGATGCCGTCCGCCTCTGCCGCCCTGCGGAAGCCGAAATACCCGCCGATGAAGGCGGCGGTCTCCGCCGGCTTTTCCGACAGGATCGTCGCGCCACGGATGCGCTGGATGGCGTCGCCCGCCGCGATGTCCTTCGTGACATGCGGCGCCGGACCTTCCACGCCCGTCTCGCCGACGAGCTTGACGATGATGCCGTCCGGATCCTTCAGCCGAAGCACGGGCTCACCGAACTCCTGCGCCGGGCCCGTCATCGCGATATTCTCAGTCAGCGCGCGCGTCAGCCAGAAGCCGATGGCTTCCGGACGGATGGCGAAGGCGATCTCCGACGGCTGGCCGAGCCCGACCCGCCCCGGGGAGCCGTCTTCCCAGGCAAGGAAGGTGACCAGCGAGCCGGGGCTTGCCGCCGCGTCGCCATAGAAGAGATGGAGCTGGTCGGCGTCCTCGTAGCCGGCCGTCCGCTTGACGAGCCGGAGGCCGAGGAAGCCCGCATAGAAATCGACATTCGCCTGGATCTTCCGGGTAATGCCCGTGATGTGATGGATGCCGCTTGTCATGGGGCACCTCCTTTCGCGAGCACCCAATCAGGATTTGGCCATCCGCACCAGCCGGCGCCCGGTGAATGCACTGTCCACAAAACAAGACCGGCCCCGCTGATGGCGAGGCCGGCCGATACCGGCGCCTCGGCGCCGGAGCGTTGGAATCTGGTTCAGGCGGCCGCGATATGGGCCGGCGACATCGCCCGCGCCGAGGCGGACGGATCGTTGAGGAGACGGCGGATCGCGGCGCGCACCTCGTCTGCCGAGGAGAAACGCTGGGAATCCAGGTCCCACACGGAATATTTGACGGCTACGAACTTCAGCCGATCCTCATCGGGAACGACGACGCCGACAGCCTCACCACCGATTTCGATAACCTGCTTTTGCATAACAACTCCTGCCGCGCCCGAAGGCACAGCCAATTCAATTTGCGCTTATTTCGACGGAGGGGACTTCAGTTCACATTCGGCGGAGGGCCGTATGCACTTTCCCTTTGATCGTTTCACGACAGGAGCACGCCACACGCACGGAGGCGATGCAGTTGATATCGTACATGACACACTCCCTCTGGTTGGCGCTGACGCTGAAAAATAGTTGCGTCAGGGACGGACCGAAACAGACGCATGCGGTCCTCATGCGATGCTCCAACACATAAGCGGCTCTCCTTTCCTTGTCAAGGAAATCCGTCGAATTTTGGAAAAAATTGCTGCCGGATTTGTGTGACAATTCGAATCGCAAAATAGTTTTCGCGCTTGCAGCATATTCCAGGAAAATATGTCGCCAAGACGAACATTCCGGGGAAAAGCCGTGACGCAACCCTGCGGCGGCGCAGCAAAGCCCTTGCCTCACCCTATGGGCGAAGATTGCCGCGTTGGGCAAATGCTCCAGTTGCCCATGGGACACACACCGGAAACGAAGCGGGGAAAAAACGCTGTGGGACCATTCTTTTTCGTAATGGAGGCTCGATCTTCCGGTGAAACATGAATAAAGAGTGAATCGCGATTTTGTTGTGTTAATTAAGCCGCAGTGACCGGCAGGGTATGAACATGAATTTCACACGGACGCTTTTCCCTCTGAGCATGCTCCTCCTGTCGGGCTGCGTGGTCGGCCCCGACTACCAGAAGCCCGATGCCGTGCTTCCGGCCAAATTCACCGAGAGCAAGGCTGCGAGCGCCGAGAACGTGACGCTCAATCCGTGGTGGGAAGCCTTCCGCGACAAGCGGCTTAACGACCTCGTGCATCAGGGCCTGGGGGAAAACCTTTCGGTCATGACGGCGCTCGAGCGCATCGAGGCCGCCCAGGCGAACGTCATCATCGCGGGTGCCGGCGGCTTGCCGGATCTCGGCGTCGGCGCGAACGCGGCGGCACAGGGCGGCCACAACTCGGTCTCCAAGAAGACGCTGAGCACCGGAGCGGACGCCTCCTGGCTGCTCGACTTCTTCGGCCAGTATCGCCGCGCCAAGGAAGCGGCGAACGCCTCGCTCGATGCCGCCTATGACGACGTCAATGTGGCGCGCCTCGCCTACCTTTCCGATCTTGCGTCGAGCTACGTGAACGCGCGTTATTACCAGGAAGCGCTTGCCCTGAACCGCAAGAACCTGGAATCGCGCCGCGAGACCCTGAAGCTGACCAACGAGATCAAGGAGGCCGGCGCGGCTTCGAGCCTCGACGTGCTGCAGGCCGAAGGTCTCGTCAACCAGACGCTGGCGGACCTGCCCGCACTTGAAACCGGCTTCCTGCAGTCGGCCAACCATATCGCCACGCTGCTCGGCGTGCCGGCCGGCACGATCACCGGGAGCCTCACGAAGGGTTCGGCCCAGCCCATGCCGCGTTATACGACGCGCACCGGCGTTCCGGCCGATCTCATCCGCAACCGCCCCGACATCCGTGCGGCCGAGCGTCGCCTGCAGGCCGCAACGGCACAGATCGGCGTCAACGAGGCGAACCTGTATCCGAGCATCCAGCTCAGCGGCTCGATCAACGCTTCGCGCGTCTTCACCAATCCCGGCGTGACCAACGGCACGCTCTGGTCCTTCGGCCCGTCCCTCTCGCTGCCGATCTTCAACGGCGGCGAACTGAAGGCACGGGTGAAGGTTGCCCGCTCCGAAGCCGAGCAGCAGTACCTGGCATGGAAGTCGACGGTGCTGAACGCGGTGGAAGAAGTCGAGAACGCCCAGAGCGCGCTGATCCGCGACGGCCAGACGGTCGCCGCCCTGCGCAAGGTCGTGCAGTCCTACGAGCAGACGCTGAACCTTGCCCGCGAAAGCTATCGCGGCGGCGCCAGCACGATCCTCGACGTGCTCGATGCCGAACGCAACGTCGCCTCGGCCCGCCTGTCGCTCGCTTCGGCGATCCGCCAGCTTGCCCGCGACTATGTCTCGCTCAACGTCGCGATCGGCGGTGGCGCGGAGATCGGCTCGCCGACCGTCGCCAGCCGGTAAGCAGTCGGGCGGTCGCCGGGTGCCTCATCCGGCGGCATATATATATATAATGAGAGAATTCGAAGCGGCGGTCCGGCCTAGGCGGGACTGCCGCTTTCGGTTTCGAAGAACGTGTCGAGCGCGGCGGCCGTGCGGCCGTAGTGCTCGCGCAGGGCCGCCGCCGCGCCCTCCCCGTCGCGCGCGAGCGCCAGCTCCATCAGCTGGCGATGCTCGCCCTCGACATCGCGCGCCCCGCCGGAGAGGCTGATCGACATGCGCCGGTAGCGGTCGGCCCGCGAAAACAGCTTCTCGCAGATTTCCAGAAGGATCGGCGATCCGCAGGCCGAGATCAGCGCCGCATGGAAGGCGGCGTGCCGCTCCTCCCAGTCCTCCCGGATGGTCGAGGGAATGTCCTCGCGCACCTGCGGGATGCGCGCGAGAAGGTGATGGGCGGCGATCACCCGCGCCTCCCAGTCCGCATCCCCCTTCTCCACCGCCAGCCGCAGCGCCTCGCTTTCGCAAAGCTGCCGGGCGGCCGTGATGTCGCGGAGCTCTTCGAGCGACAGCGTCGCGACGCTGTAGCCGCGATGATCGTCGAGAATCGTGAAACCTTCCGCCGTCAGCCGCGCCAGCGCCTCACGCACCGGCGTCACGCTCATGCCGCAGAGCGCCTGCAGATCGGCGAAGCGCAGCCGGTCGCCGGGCTTGAACCGCGCCGCGCGGATCGCCTGCCGGATCGCCTCGTAGGCATCGCCCGCCAGCGTCCGCCCGCCTGCCCGCTTCTGGTCCGTCTGACTGCGCATCTTATAAACTCACAAGGATTTTCGAAAATCGTTGACTTCATGTAAAACCGGATGGAAGGTACACGCAACCGAAATCGGCAAGGCCGGCACTCAACGGAGGATACTATGAAGCTGGTGCGCTTTGGCGCGGCGGGCGCGGAAAAGCCCGGACTGATCGACGCGGACGGCAAGATCCGCGACCTTTCCGGCGTGGTGCCGGACATTGCGGGCGAGGTTCTCGGCCGCGCCGGGCTGGAGCGCCTGCGCGCCATCGACCCGAAGAGCCTGCCGCTCGCCCCGGAAGACAGCCGCTACGGCGCCTGCGTCGGCCGCGTCGGCAACTTCATCGCCGTCGGCCTCAACTATGCCGACCACGCCGCCGAAAGCGGCATGGCCGTTCCGAGCGAGCCGGTGCTCTTCAACAAGGCCCCGTCCTGCATCGTCGGCCCGGACGATACAGTCCTCATTCCCCGCGGCTCGGAAAAGACGGACTGGGAAGTCGAGCTGGCCGTCGTCATCGGCGAGCGCGCCTCCTATGTGTCGGAAGCCGAGGCGCTGGACTATGTCGCCGGCTACTGCGTCTGCAACGACGTTTCCGAGCGCGCCTACCAGATCGAGCGCGGCGGCCAGTGGACCAAGGGCAAGGGTTGCCCGACCTTCGGCCCGATCGGCCCCTGGCTGGTCACGAAGGACGAGGTGGACACGAGCGACCTCGCCATGAAGCTCAGCGTCAACGGCGAGCTGGTGCAGAACGGCTCGTCCAGCACCATGGTCTTCAAGGTGCCCTTCCTCGTGCACTACATCTCGCAGTTCATGATTCTCGAGCCCGGCGACGTCATCACCACCGGCACGCCGCCCGGCGTCGGCATGGGCATGAAGCCCCCGCGCTACCTCAAGCCCGGCGACCGCATGGAAGTCTCCATTGCCGGCCTCGGCATCCAGCGCCAGGCCGTGGCGGCCGGCTGACCGGCCGGAATTGCACAGGAACAGAAGGATAAAGCGAGAGGGGCCGAAGGCCCCTCTTTCGTCTCGGCGATCAGTGCACCGTGGCGGGCGACATGTCCTCGTCGAGGATGCGGAAGGCCTCGTCGAGCGCGGCCACCAGAATGTCCGTCAGCTCGTCGGCATCGTTTTCGAGAAGGAAGAGCGCAACCGTTGCATTGTCCGGATCGCTGTAGCGCTCGAGGTCGTTCGACATGTCATTGTCCCCTTTCCAGCCGGCACCATCCCGGTTAACGGAAAGCTTAGGGACGCAGGCTTGCGTCTGGCTTGTGCCGGAAAGACACAAGGTCTGCAAGGTCAAAACATCAGCCGCACCAGGATTGGTGCCGCCCCGCCCAGGGCCGGGCAAAGCCTTCGCGCACCAGCCTCTGGCCGATGGACTGGCCGCCGCGCATCACGATATGCGGCACCGCTCCCGCCTTGCCGGCGGCGCGGCTCCTTGCCGCCACCAGCGAGATGTCGCCCTCGTTGAGAATCTCGCGCAGCCGCAGCTTGGCGTCCCCGCCCCGCGAGCGCTCGGCGTCGCAGCGCGCATCGGAAATCGACGGCGCATCGATATCGGCCAGCCGCACCTTGCGCCCGGCATAGAGGATCGTGCTGCCGTCCAGCACGCAATAATCGGTCTGCGTCGTGCAGATGAACCATTTCCCGGCAAAGGGCGGCAGCTTCTCGGCCGCCGGCACCGTCTGCTCCACCCGTTCGGCGGGCGTCGGCATGGCGCGCACCAGCGCCGTCTCGCGCGCCGGCTTCTTCTCCCTGCGCTCGATGGAGGCGGTGCGGATCGCCGCCGCGCCCTTCTCGGGGCCGGGCGTCCAGTTGTCCATGTAGAGAATGCCGCCGACAAGCGCCGCGCCGAGCACATACCAGTGCGCCATGCCGCCGCCGCGCCGCGCGCCGGAGCGCTTCGCTCCCGAGGCCTTCTTTCGCCGGGTCGTCTTCTTCGCCATCGTCTGTCTCCTGCACGGGACATTGCGACGATCTCTTGAAGATATGGTTACCGATCGGCAACCGGCCGGGATGCGGCCGCCATACACGAAAAATTGTCATCCGCTTTGTTGCCGCGCGCGCCAGACTTGATAGAAGCCCGGCTGCAATCTGACAGGAGATTTCAGTGAAGCTCTACTACAAGGCAGGCGCCTGCTCTCTCGCGCCGCATATCGTCCTCAGCGAATCCGGCTCTTCCTATACGCTCGAAGCCGTCGACCTGAAGGCCAAGAAGACCGAGCACGATGCCGACTATTTCGGGATCAATCCGCGCGGCGCCGTTCCGGCGCTGGAAGTGGAGCCCGGCATCGTCATCACGCAGAATGCCGCCATCCTCCAGTATATCGGCGATCATTCCGACGTTCCGGCCTTCAAGCCCGCCTACGGCACGCTGGAGCGCGCCCGGCTGCAGGAGGCTCTCGGCTTCTGCTCCGACCTGCACGGCGCCTATAGCGGCCTCTTCGCACCCAACCTTTCGGACGAGGCGAAGGCCGGCGTGATCGCCAACATCAACCGCCGCATGGGCCAGTTCGAGGCGATGCTGTCGGACGAAAAACCCTACTGGCTCGGCGACTTCACCCAGGCCGATGCCTATGCCTCCGTCATCATCGGCTGGGGCGTCGGCCTCAAGCTCGACCTCAGCGCCTATCCGAAGGCCCTGAAGCTGCGCGAGCGCGTCATGGCGCGCCCGAAGGCACAGGCCGCCCTGAAGGAAGAAGGCCTCCTCTGATATCTGCGGACCGGAGGCTTCGGCCTCCGGTCCCGCGCCCGGCTGCGCAATCGGCCCACGCAGCCGATGCCCATGGGCGAATGCCCGAAGCTCCTCCAAGCAAGCTTCTGAATTTAAAGCTGGCAGTACGAGCCAGAGCCGCCGCCGCTGCCCCCCCTTTTCCCTCACTTCAAAAAAGACCGGCATTTCACTTGCCGTGACGACGCACGGGGCTTGACTCTTTGTAATTTGATGCTTGTTATAACACTCGACAGATTGTTGGAGTGAACTAGGAACTTTCATCCATGACCGTGCATCAAATTACGCGTCACGCCCTCGTCGGGCGTCTGGCGGACCCTTCCCTGTTGCGTCATCAGGCCTATGTCGACGGCCAGTGGGTGAATGCCGATGGCGGCGACACGGTCGCCGTGACCGACCCGGCGACGGGCCTTGAGATCGGCACGGTGCCGAACATGGGCGCCGCCGAGACCCGCCGCGCCATCGAAGCCGCGGAAGAGGCCCGTCATGATTGGGCGGCGCTCGCCGCCAAGGACCGCGCCGTCGTGCTGCGCCGCTGGTTCGACCTGATCGTCGCCAACCTTCCCGATCTTGCCGCCATCATGACCGCCGAGCAGGGCAAGCCGCTGGCCGAAAGCCAGGGGGAAATCCGCTATGCCGCCTCCTTCGTCGAATGGTTCGCCGAAGAGGCGAAGCGCGCCTATGGCGACCTCATCCCCGCCCCGCGCGCCCAGTCGCGCATCATGGTGCTCAAGCAGCCGATTGGCGTCGTCGCCGCCATCACGCCGTGGAACTTCCCCTCGGCCATGATCACCCGCAAATGCGCCCCGGCCTTCGCCGCCGGCTGCGCGGTCGTCGTCAAGCCTTCCGAATTCACGCCCTATTCGGCGCTGGCGCTGGCCGAGCTTGCCGAGCGCGCCGGCATTCCCAAGGGCGTCTTCAACATCGTCACCGGCGAGGCGACGGCCATCGGCGGCGAGATGACCGCAAGCCCGATCGTCCGCAAGATCAGCTTCACCGGCTCCACCCGCGTCGGCAAGCTGCTTCTGGAGCAGTCGGCCAACACGGTGAAGAAGGTGGCGATGGAGCTTGGCGGCAACGCCCCGCTCATCGTCTTCGACGACGCCGATCTCGACGTCGCCGTGCAGGGTGTCATCAACGCGAAGTTCCGCAACACCGGACAGACCTGCATCTGCCCGAACCGCATCTATGTGCATGAAAACGTCCACGACGCCTTCGTTTCGCGCCTTTCGGCGGCGGTCGGCGCGCTCAAGGTCGGCGACGGCTTTGCGGATGGCGTGCAGCAGGGCCCGCTGATCAACGAGGCGGCGCTGACGAAGGTGGAACGCCATGTCGCCGACGCGCTCGGCAAGGGCGCCAAGGTCGCCACCGGCGGCAAGCGCCATGGGCTCGGCCAGACCTTCTACGAGCCGACCGTGCTGACCGATGTCGACGCCACCATGCTCTTCGAGAGCGAGGAGACCTTCGGCCCCGTCGCTCCGATCCAGCGCTTTTCCGACGAGAAGAGCGTCATCAAGGCGGCGAACGCCACCGCCTCCGGCCTTGCCGCCTACATCTTCACCCGCGACCTCGACCGCATGTGGCGGGTCGCCGAGAAGATCGAGTCCGGCATCGTCGGCGTCAACGAGGGCCTGGTGTCGAACGAGGTCGCGCCCTTCGGCGGCGTGAAGGAATCCGGCATCGGCCGCGAGGGTTCGAAATACGGGATCGAGGAATTCCTCGAGCTCAAATACGTCTGCATCACCCAATCGGCGGCCTGAAGGCGGCCGGAAGTCCATCCCGCCGGCAATGGTGCCTGCGGGCCTCACCTGAATGCGCATGAAAAGGGGAAATACATGAAACTTGCGACTTCACTGAAACTGGGGGTTCTCGCCTGCGCGAGCGCGCTGATGGGCGCCATGTCCTTTGCCGGCACCGCCGAGGCCGGCGCGGCGCTCGACGCCATCAAGGCCCGCGGCAACCTCGTCTGCGGCGTCGGCCAGGCCGTTCCGGGCTTCTCCGCACCGGCCGCCAATGGCGAGCTCGCCGGCATCGACATCGACTATTGCAAGTCGATGGCTGCCGCCATTCTCGGCGACGCTTCCAAGGTAACCTACCGCCAGACCTCCTATTCCGAGCGTTTCGTCCTGCTCTCCTCGGGCGAGATCGACGTTCTGGCGCACGACACGACGACCACGCTCAACCGCGAAGGCGCCCAGAGCGCGCGCTTCGCCTCGCCGAACTATTTCGACGGCTATACCTTCATGGTGCCGAAGTCGCTCGGCGTCGACAGCCCGGACCAGCTTGCTGACGCCACCGTCTGCATCCTGCAGGGCTCGACCTTCGAGGTGAACACCGAGAACTTCTTCAAGTCGCGCGGCCTCAACTACACGCCGCTCGTCCTCAGCGCCTGGGAGCAGCTCGACGCGGCCTTCTTCGGCGGCCGTTGCGACGCCTTCGGCGGCAACTACGGCAACCTCGCCGGCTCGCGCGCCGGCAACGGCAATGTCGACGACTACATCATCTTCCCGAACTTCATCACGCTGGAGCCCTATGCGCCGGCCGTGAAGAGCGGTGACGAAGAACTCTTCCTCGTCGCGCGCTGGGTCATGTTCGCCCTCGTCGAATCCGAGCGCCTCGGCATCACGCAGGCCAATGTCGACGACCTCGCCAAGAACTCGCCGGATCCGGAAGTCAAGCAGCTCCTCGGCACGACGCCGGGCAACGGCAAGGACCTCGGCCTTTCCGAAGACTGGGTCGTCAAGATCGTCTCGTCCGTCGGCAACTACGGCGAGAGCTTCGAGCGCAACCTCGGCAAGGCCTCGCCCCTCAAGCTCGACCGCGGTCTCAATGACCTGTGGACGAAGGGCGGCCTCATGTACGCAGCACCCTTGCGCTGATGCGTAGCGAGCGCCTTCAAAACGCGCTGTTTGTCGCGGCAGCCATCGCAGTTCTTGCGTGGCTGTCGCACAATCTTGCGTCCAACCTCGCCGCCCGCGGCATCACCATCGACTACGGCTTCCTGTGGAGCGCCACGTCGTTCCCGATCGGCGAGTCGCTGATCTCCTTCGGCTCGGGCGACACCTATTTCCGGGCGCTGCTCGTCGGGCTGCTCAACACTATCAAGCTGGCGCTTGCCGCCATCGTGCTGTCCACCCTGCTCGGCGTCTTGATCGGCCTTGCGGGACGCACCGCCCATCCGCAGCTCCGCGCCCTCGCGAAAGCCTATATCGAGGTGACGCGCAATACGCCGCTGCTGCTCATCCTCGTCGTCTGCGCCACCGCCGTGCGCGTCCTGCCGCCGCCGCGCCAGGCCTGGACCTTCGGCGAATCCGTCTTCATTTCCAGCCGCGGCCTCTACATCCCGACGGTGCTTGCCGGCGATGCCGGCCCGGTCCTCGCCGCCGTCGCCGTGCTCGCCCTTGCCTGCGGCGTCCTCTTCTGGCGCGCCATGGTGCGCGGCCGCAACGAGACGGGCCGTTTCCCGCGGCCCGCGACCGGCGGCCTCTTCCTCTCGGCCGCCGCGCTCGTCGGCGTCGTCGTCTATGCGCTCGGCTGGGGCGAGATCCAGAAACCGACGCTGATGGGCTTCAACTTCCGCGGCGGCATGGGCATGACGCCGGAATATCTGGCGATGCTCGTGGGGCTTTCCTTCTATACGTCCGGCTTCATCGCCGAGATCGTCCGCGGCAGCCTCGCCGCCCTGCCGAAGGGCCAGTCGGAGGCCGCCCATTCGCTCGGCCTCAGCCCCATCCTGACGCTCTATCTGGTGCTCGCCCCGCAGGCGATGCGGCTCATGCTGCCGCCGCTCGCCAACCAGTATCTCAACGCCATCAAGAACACGACGCTCGCCGTGCTCATCGGCTATCCGGACCTGGTTTCCGTCGGCAACACCGCGCTCAACCAGACCGGCCGGGCCATCGAGACCGTGTCCATCTACCTTCTGATCTACCTGTCGCTCAGCCTCGTGACCTCCGCGGTCATCCGCTGGCTGGAGAAGCGCGCGCAACTGGTGAAGTCATGAGCGAAATTACCGCGGCCCTCCCCCGCCCCTCCAATGGCGGCCTCGCCGGCCGGCTGCGCCCGTACTTCCATCCGTGGCCGCATGCCCTGCTGACGGTGGCGATCACCGGCGGCCTCCTCTACCTCCTCGCCCGCTTCTACCGCTGGGCCGTCACCGATGCGGTCTTCGGGCAGGCCTCGCCCGAGACCTGCCGGGCGGCGGCGGGCGCCTGCTGGGCCTTCCTGCACGAGCGCTACCACATCATCCTCTTCGGCAGCTATCCGGCCGACCAGTACTGGCGCCCGACGCTCGCCGTCGTGCTGGTGCTCGCCATCCTCATCCTCAGCGGCTTCCGCCGCTTCTGGAAGCCGGCGCTGGCGCTCGCCTGGATCGCCGTCATGGTGATCAGCCTTATCCTGATGGGCGGCGGCGTCCTCGGCCTGCCTTCGGTCTCCACCAGCCGCTGGGGCGGCCTGCCGCTCACCGTCGGCCTTTCGGCCTTCGGCATCGTGCTCGCCCTGCCGCTCTCGGTCTTCATCGTGCTCGGCCGCCGGTCGAAGGCCGCCGTCATCCGCCGCTTCTGCTCGCTCTATGTGGAGATCGTGCGCGGCCTGCCGCTGATCGCGGTGCTGTTCATCGCCTCGACCATGCTGCCCTTCCTGCTGCCGGGCGGCAACCTGATCGACAACATCCTGCGCGCGCAGGTGGCGCTGATCCTCTTCCAGGCGGCCTATCTCGCCGAGGCGATCCGCGGCGGCCTCGAAGCCGTGCCGCGCGGCCAGTCGGAGGCCGGCCACAGCCTCGGCCTTTCCGGCGGCCTGATCTCCCGCCTCATCGTGCTGCCGCAGGCCTTCCGCATCGCGCTGCCGGCGATCATCAACACCTTCATCGAGTCCATCAAGGACACGACGCTGATCAGCATCATCGGCCTCATCGACGTGCTTGGCGGAGCACGCGGGGCGATCGCCGACGGCGCATGGCTGGGCTTCTACCGCGAGGCTTACCTCGTCGTCGGCGGCGCCTTCTTCGTCTTCTGCTTCATCCTCTCCCTCCATTCCCGCCGCCTCGAGCGGGAGTTCTCCAGCGAGAAGCACTAGGCATGGACAGGAAGGAAATCGCGCTGGCGGACGGCGGCTCCATGCCGACCTACAGGACGCTCGTCCAGGATACGCTCAACGAGCAGATCTACCAGCAGATCAAGGAAAAGCTGATCATCGGGGAATTCCGCCCCGGCGACCGGCTTGTACTGCGCAGCCTCGCGGCCGCCCTCGGAACGAGCGTGGTGCCCGTGCGCGATGCGCTGCAGAAGCTCGAAAGCCTCGGGGCCCTGCGCCTCGAACGCACCTTCATCGTGCCGCTGCTGACCATCGCCGAACTCACGGAAATCCGTGACATCCGCGTCGCGCTGGAGGGCCTTTCCGCCGCCCGCGCGGCCCGGGCGGCAACGCCCGAAACTCTCGCCGGCCTGCGCGTCCATTTCGACGCCATGGCGGAAGCCGCGCATGCCAACGACACCAGCCGGTTCCTGCGCGCCAATGCCCGCTTCCACCTGCACATCGCCGACATGAGCAATTCACCGATCCTGCGCGACATGATCGAGCCGCTCTGGCTGCGCATGGGCCCCTCGGTGCGCCTCGCCAAGGCCGAGCCCGGCAAGCTGACCGACGCCATTCCCGACCACGAGACGGCCTTCGCCGCCATCGCCGCGAATGACGCGGCAGCGGCGCGCAAGGCCGTCGTATCGGACGTCGTCAACTGCTTCGGCATCCTCGCGGATTCCTTCCAGGGAGCGGACGAATGACGGCGCGGCTCGACACCGCGAAGGCCGAAGCCCTCACCCTTCGCCATTTCGGCGTCGAGGGCCGCGCGGCGGAGCTCGGCGGCGAGCGAACCCAGAATTTTCGCATCCGCACGGCGGATGGCGCCGGCTTCACGCTGAAGGTCTCCGACCCCGAGGAAAGCGCGGACGGCACCATGCTCGAAAGCGCCGCTCTTCTCCATATCGCGCGCACCGCCCCGGAGATCGCGGCCCCGCGCGTCGTGCCCGCCCTCACCGGCGAAGAGGCCATCTTCCTCGGCGCCGGGGACCGCCGCTACCTGCGCCTGCTGACCTATCTCGAAGGCACGCCGTTTTCCCTCATCGACGCGCCGACCCCGGCCCTGCGTCACGCCATCGGAGACGCCGTCGCCCGCCTCGACGCGGCGCTGGCAAGCTTCGACCATCCCTTTTCGCGCGAGCGCGATCTCATCTGGGACGTCAAGCATATCGCCCGCTTGCGCCCCTTCCTGACGCTAATCGACGAGAAGCGCCGGCCGCTTGCCGAAGCCATGCTCGACCGCTTCGAGCAGGTCGCGGCGCCACACATGGCTGCGCTGCCCGCGCAGGCCGTCCATAGCGACATGAACGGCCAGAACATCCTGGTCGACAGCGACGCGAAGGACCGTCTCTCAGGCTTCCTCGATTTCGGCGACCTCGTCCACGCGCCCCGCCTCGTCGATCTCGCCGGCGCGGCGCTGCTGCAGGTTCGCGGCGGCGAGGATGATTTACGAGATGCCGCCGATGTCGTCCGCGCCTATCACCGGGCCTCGCCGCTAAAGGATCTGGAGATCAAGCTTCTGCCGGAATTCATGATCGCGCGTTGCATCATCAATGTCGTGGTGACGGAAATCCTCGCCGACCGCGACCCGGCCAACCGCCCCTATATCATGAAGAACAATCCCGCCTCCTGGATGCGGCTGGAGCGGCTGTCGTCGCTTCCGCAAAATCCATTCAGGACCGCCCCCTAGAGAACGAAGGTGCATGCCATGAGCGTACCCGTGATGATCAACGCGTTCGACAGCGCGAACGCCGCAAACCTCGACGAACGCACGCGCGACCTCGTGGAGCGCCGCCAGCGCGTCCTCGGCCAGCCCTACCGCATGTTCTACGAGGAGCCGGTGCATTTCGACTGGGCGCGCGGCGTGCGCCTCTACGATGCGGCGGGCAATGCCTATCTCGACGCCTATAACAACGTGCCCTGCGTCGGCCATTGCCATCCGCGGGTCGTCGCGGCCATCGCCGAGCAGGCCGCGCGGCTCAACGTGCACACGCGCTATCTCGACGAGAGCATCGTCGGCTATGCCGAACGGCTGCTCACCCATTTCCCCGCCGAGACCAACCGCCTGATGCTGACCTGCACCGGCAGCGAGGCCAACGACCTTGCCCTGCGCATCGCCCGCAACCACACCGGCGGCACTGGCTTCATCGTCACCGCCAACGCCTATCACGGCATCAGCCATGCGATTGCCGCCATGTCCCCCTCGCTCGGCCTCAACGTGCCGCTGGCCGTGGATGTGCGTACCGTCGCCGCGCCCGATCCGCGCCTTGCCGGTTCGCCGGAAGCGGTCGGCGCCTTCTTCGAGCGGGAGGTGAGGGCCGCCATCGCCGACATGCAGCGCCACGGCATCCGCCCCGCCGCGCTGCTGGTCGACACGATCTTCTCCAGCGACGGCGTCTTTGCCGAACCGGCCGGCTTCCTTGCCGGCGCGGTCGCCGCGATCCGCGAGGCGGGCGGCCTCTTCATCGCCGACGAGGTGCAGGCCGGTTTCGGCCGCATGGGCTCGCATATGTGGGGCTTCCAGCGCCACGGGCTGGTGCCGGACCTCGTCACCATGGGCAAGCCCATGGGCAACGGCTACCCCATCGCCGGCGTCGTCGCGCGCGAGGAGGTGCTCGAACGCTTCGCCCGCGAGGCGCGTTACTTCAACACCTTCGGCGGCAATCCGGTCGCCTGCGCCGCCGCCACCGCCGTCCTCGACATCCTGCAGGACGAAGACCTGCTGGAAAATGCAGCAACGGTCGGCGCGCATATGAAGGCCGGTTTCGAGGCGCTGGCGAAGCGCCACGCCACCATCGGCGATGTCCGCGGCCAGGGCCTCTTCCTCGGCGTCGACATTCTCGGCGCCGACGGCTCGCCCTCGCCCGGCGTCGCGGGCAGCCTCGTCAATGCGCTCCGCCGCCGCCGCGTGCTCATCAGCGCGTCGGGACCGCTCGGCCATGTCCTGAAGATCCGGCCGCCGCTACCCTTCTCCATCGCCGACGCGGACGAGCTTTTGCAGGTCTGCGACGAGGTGCTGGCCGCTCTTTGAAGATCAACCGCGCCGCCGGGAGGCAGGCGCAGCAATACAGGAGGATGCTCGAATGGCAGGCGAAAATGTCATACGTGCCGGCGATCTCGACGCCGACACCACGAAGATGCAGGTTTCCGCGACCGACGTCGCCGTTGAAATCACCGAGATGAACAAGTGGTACGGCGAATTCCATGTGCTGCGCGACATCAATCTCAAGGTCATGAAGGGCGAACGTATCGTCATCTGCGGGCCGTCCGGTTCGGGGAAATCGACCTTGATCCGCTGCATCAACCGGCTGGAGGAGCACCAGAAGGGCCAGATCGTCGTCGACAGCATCGAACTCACCAACGACCTCAAGAAGATCGACGAGGTACGCCGCGAGGTCGGCATGGTGTTCCAGCACTTCAACCTCTTCCCGCACCTGACGATCCTCGAAAACTGCACGCTCGCTCCCATCTGGGTGCGCAAGATGCCGAAGAAGGACGCCGAGGAAGTGGCGATGCACTATCTCAAGCGCGTCAAGATTCCAGAGCAGGCCCACAAATATCCCGGCCAGCTTTCCGGCGGCCAGCAGCAGCGCGTGGCGATCGCCCGCTCGCTGTGCATGAAGCCGAAGATCATGCTGTTCGACGAGCCGACCTCGGCGCTCGACCCGGAAATGGTCAAGGAAGTGCTCGACACGATGGTCTCGCTCGCCGAGGAAGGCATGACCATGCTGTGCGTGACGCACGAAATGGGCTTTGCCCGCCAGGTCGCCAACCGGGTGATCTTCATGGACCAGGGCCAGATCGTCGAGCAGAACTCGCCGCACGAGTTCTTCGACAATCCGCAGCACGAGCGCACGAAACTCTTCCTCAGTCAGATCCTGCACTAGGACCGTATCCAGAGACAGCCGCGAAGGACCAACATGCAACGCTACCGTTACACGGACCTCATGCACTTCTCCGCGCGGCTGCTCGAACGCGCCAGCCTTGCGCGCGAGCGGGCGGAAACCGTCGCCTCGCTCTTCCTCGAAGCCGACCTCCTCGGCTATTCGACCCACGGCATGCAGCGCCTGCCGGCGAATGTCGAATGGCTGCTGAGCGGCGAGACGCGCCGCGAGGGCGACCACACGGTCCTTAGCGCATCCCGCAGCAGCGAGGTCTGGGACGCCGAATTCCTGCCCGGCCCGTGGATCACGGCAAGGGCGGTGGACCGCGCCTGCGACATTGCCAAGAGCGAGGGAACCGGCACCGTCGTCGTCCGCCGGGCGCAGCATATCGCCTGCCTTGCGAGCTATCTGGAGCGCGCGACCCGGCGCGGCATCATGGTGATGATCACCGCCAGCACGCCGACCGAGGCCGTGGTGGTGCCGCATGGCGGATTGAGCCGCGTCTTTTCCTGCAATCCGATCGCCGCCGGCATCCCGACGGACGGGAATCCCATCCTCATCGACACGACGGCCGCGATGTCCGCGCTGGGGCCGCTCAACCGCAGCTACCGGCTCGGGCAGACGCTGCCGGCGCCCCTGATCGTTGCGCAGGACGGCAGGGTCACGGACGATCCTGCCGAATTCGTCGAACGGGGCGGCGGCATTCTGCCCATCGGCGGCACCGAACAGGGCTACAAGGGCTTCAGCCTCGCCCTCCTCACCGAAGCGCTCTCCGGCGCGCTCGGCGGCTTCGGCCGCGGCTCGCAGACCGGCGACAGCGAGGCGAACGGCGTCTTCGTGCAGGCCATCGACCCCGAGCATTTCGCCGGCCGCGCGACCTTCGAACAGGAGATGGGACGGCTTGCAGAGCAATGCAGGGCAAGCGCGGTCGCGCCGGGGCACGATCCCGTGCGCATTCCGGGAGACCGGTCGCTCGCCCGCAAGCGCGACCAGCTCGAAAACGGCGTGGGGCTGATCGAGGCCATCGTCGGCGATATCCGCCCCTGCGCGGTCAGGCTGGACTGCCCCTTCCCCGAGCCGATCTGAACCGCCTCAATCGAGCGCGGCAAGCACGGCGGCGGCAATCGCATCCGTCCTGTCCTTGCCCGGCTTGACGCCGATGCCGCGCGCGGTGGTGCGCTCGATGGCGGCCATGACGCGGGCGGCGGCCGCGCGCTCGCCGAGATGATCGAGCATCATCGCGCCGGACCAGATGGCGGCGATGGGATTGGCGATGCCGAGATGGGCGATGTCGGGCGCGGAGCCGTGCACCGGCTCGAACATCGAGGGGGCGCTGCGGTCGGGATTGATGTTGGCGGAGGCGGCAAAGCCGAGGCCGCCCTGGATCGCCGCGCCGAGGTCCGTCAGGATATCGCCGAAGAGGTTGGAGGCGACGACCACGTCGAGGCTCTCCGGCGCCATCACCATGCGGGCGGCCATGGCGTCGATGTGATAGCTGGTGACCTCGACGTCAGGATATTCGGCCGAAAGCTGCCGGGTGATCTCGTCCCAGAACACCATCGAATATTTCTGCGCATTGGACTTGGTGACGGAGGCGAGCCTGCCGCTGCGGGCGCGCGCCTGCTCGAAGCCGAAGCGCAGGATGCGCTCGACGCCCGTGCGGGTGAAGATGGAGGTCTCCACCGCCACCTCGTCCGCCGTGCCCTGATGGACGCGCCCGCCGGCGCCGGAATATTCGCCCTCCGTGTTCTCGCGGATGCACAGGATGTCGAAGCCTTCCGCACGCAGCGGGCCCTCGACGCCCGGCAGCAGGCGGTGCGGGCGGATATTGGCATATTGCACGAAGGCCTTGCGGATCGGCAGCAGCAGGCCGTGCAGGGAAACGGAATCGGGAACCTCTGCCGGCCAGCCGACCGCGCCGAGCAGGATGGCGTCGAAGCCGCGCAGCGTCGCGATGCCGTCCTCCGGCATCATCGCGCCGGTCTCCTTGTAGAAGGCGCAGGACCACGGGAAGGTCGTGCCCGAGAGCTTGAAGGTGCCGCCCGCCGCCTTTTCGAGAACCGCCCAGGCGGCTTCGGTGACTGCCGTGCCGATGCCGTCGCCGGGAATGAGCGCAATCGAATAGGTCTTCATGGGATGGGTCTCCAGGTCAGGCGGAAGGCATGAAAAGGAGCGCCGCGATGATGCGGCGCCCCTTGTGTCTCAGTTCAGGTTTTCTTCAGTGCGCCACCTGGCGGTATCGTCGAGAGCCTTACGCAGGCGGTTGACCGTCTCGTGCACCTGCTCCTCGTTGATGATGAGCGGCGGGCAGAGAGCGACGACATCGCCGATGGCGCGGACGATCAGGCCATGCTCATGGCCGGCCGCGAAGGCACGGGCGCCCGCCTTGCCGGCAGCGGCGAAGGGACGGCGCGTCTCCTTGTCGGCCACCATCTCGATGCCGGCGATGAGGCCCGCACCGCGCACTTCGCCGACCAGCGGATGATCGGCCAGTTCCGCAAGGCGCGCCTGGAAGATGGCGCCCATGCGGGCGGCATTGCCGATGAGGTCGCGCTCCTCGATGATCTTGAGGTTTTCCAGGCCGACGGCGGTCGCGACCGGATGGCCGGAAGCGGTGAAGCCATGGCCGAAGGTGCCGATCTTCGCCGTGTTGTCGGCAATCGCATTATAGACCGCCTCGGTGAAGACGACGGCGGCAAGCGGCATGTAGGACGAGGTCAGCTGCTTGGACATGACCATGATGTCCGGCGTGAAGCCGTAATGCTCGCAGCCGAAGGTCGTGCCGAGACGGCCGAAGCCGCAGATCACCTCGTCGGCGATGAGCAGGATGTCGTATTTGCGGCAGAGCGCCTCGATGCCCTTCCAGTAGCCGGCCGGCGGCGGCATGACGCCGCCCGCGGCCATCAGCGGCTCGCCGATGAAGCCGGCAATGGTTTCCGGGCCTTCCTCGAGGATCACGGCCTCGGCCTCGGCGATCAGGCGGTCGGCGAACTGCGCCTCGCTCTCGCCCGGCTGGCCGAAGCGATAGAAGTGCGGGCAGGTCAGGTGGCGGACGGGGATCGCCGGAAGATCGAAATCGCGGTGGTTGTTCGGCAGACCCGTGAGGCTGCCCGAGGCGACCGTGATGCCGTGATAGGCGCGGGTGCGGGCGAGGAACTTCTTCTTCTGCGGCCGGCCGAGCGCATTATTCATGTACCACACCATCTTGATCATGGTGTCGTTGGCTTCCGAGCCGGAGCTGGTGAAGAAGACGCGCGTGAGCGGCTCCGGCGTCATCTCGACGATCTTCTCCGACAGGCGGATGGAGGGCTCGTGCGACTTGTGGCTGAAGGTGTGGTAATAAGGGAGCTTCGCCATCTGCTCGGCCGCGACCTTGACGAGGCGCGGCTCGTCGAAGCCGATGGCGACCGACCAGAGGCCCGCGAGGCCCTCGATATATTCCTTGCCGGCGTCGTCGTAGATGTAGATGCCCTTGCCGTGGTCGACGATCATCGGGCCCTGGCGCTCATGGGCGCGGGCATCCGTATAGGGATGCAGGGTTGTCGTGATGTCCGCATGGGCCAGCGAATTGGAGAGCGTGCCGCTCATGGTCTGTTCCTCCTTGGGGCTTTTCCGACAGCGCGGAACCCCGGCGGCGGATGCGAGGCATTCGCCGCATGCATATGTCTCGGCATCCTCAAGGATGGCCGTTCGGGAAACCGGAGGCGGCGCGCCGGGCGCCCGCCTCCGGCGGTGGCAGTGACACGCCGCACGCTCGCCCGTCAACGCCCCGCCGATTGGGTGCGGGAGCGCCGTCGAGCATGATCGAAGGCGATTTGCGACAGATGGAGCCGGAACGCGCCCACGATCTCGGCGACGCGCGCCTGGATTGTGGTACCGTCCCGCCCTAGGATCGCTTCCGGCGAAAGAAGGCGCTGTCCTTTCTTCTGTCTAGTGTTATAACACAATCAACATGCCGTCCGATCTTTTTGGTGTCAAGCCGTCTGTTGGATGTTATGACGTGTTGCGCACAGAGGGAGAGCCTATTTGACGAGCCGTGACATCCCCAATGCTGGGGCGAACGCGCCGGAACTGTCGCCGGTATCCCGGGACATGCTGCACGAGCAGATCTACGACATGCTGAAGCGCAACCTGATGATGGGCCGCTTCACCCCCGGGCAGAAGCTTCCCCTGCGCGGGCTGGCCAAGAGCCTCGGCACCAGCCTGATGCCAGTTCGCGACGCGCTGCAGCGGCTCGAAAGTGTCGGCAGCGTGGTCTCCACGCCCAACCGCACCATGATGGTGCCGATCTTCAGCACCAAGGAATTGCAGGATATCCGCACCCTGCGCTCCATCCTCGAAAGCGCGGCCGTCGAGCGCGCGGTGGAGAACCGCACGGACGAGGAGCTGGAAAAGCTCAAGACCCATGTCGCCGACATCTGTCGCTCGGCCGAAATCAACGACCTCGACCTCTTCCTCGAAGCCAATTACCATTTCCACATGCTGATCGCGGAGATGAGCCGCCTCTCCTTCATCGCCCAGCTTCTGGAACCGCTTTGGATGCATATCGGCCCGTCCGTGCGCCATTCCGTGCCCAACGAGGCGATGTTCCAGAGTTCCGCCCAGAACCACCAGGACGTCTACGACGCCATCGTCGCCCGCGACGCCACGGCGGCCAACGAAGCGCTGCAGCGCGACATTTCCGAGGGCTATAATTTCTAGCGCCGCCCGGCTGCGCCACTTGAAGCGTCTGCTCAAGAACGTTCCCCGGCAGGGAACCTATTGGATGCTGCCGCGTTTCCGTCGGTTAGCATTGGGGGTTGAAATGTTGAAAGTCGAAATGCCCGCACCCGACGGCGATGACCGCTATCGGCTCCTGGTCGATGCGATCACCGATTATGCGATTTACATGCTGGATCGGGAGGGCAGGATCGTCAGCTGGAATGCCGGCGCGAGCCGCTTCAAGGGCTATGCCGCGCCGGAGGTTCTCGGCACGCATTTTTCCCGCTTCTATCGTGCGGCCGACCGCGAACGCGGCCTTCCGGCGCGCGCGCTCCGGCATGCCGCCGACGAAGGCCGCTTCGAGGGCGAAGGCTGGCATGTGCGCAAGGACGGCTCCGAATTCTGGGCCCATGTCATCATCGATCCCATCCGTGACGGCAACGGCACCCTCATCGGCTTCGCCAAGATCACGCGCGACCTCACCGAGCGCAGGCAGGCCGAGGAGCAGTTGCAGAAGGCCGAGCAGCAGTTCCGCCTTCTCGTGCAGGGCGTGACGGACTATGCCCTCTACATGATGGACGCCGACGGCCGCGTCTCCAGCTGGAATGCCGGCGCGGAGCGCATCAAGGGCTACCGGCCGGACGAGATCATCGGCCAGCATTTCTCCCGCTTCTTCCCCGAGGACGACAGGAATGCCGGCGTCCCGCAGCAGGCGCTGGAAGCCGCAAGGCGCGATGGACGCTACGAATCGGAAGGATGGCGGCTGCGCAGGGACGGCACGCGGTTCTGGGCGAACGCCATCATCGACGCCATCCGCGACGAGCAGGGACGGCTGATCGGCTTTGCAAAGATCACCCGCGACATCACGGAAAAGCGCGACGCGCAAAGGGCGCTCGAACTTGCGCGCGAGGAACTCTTCCAGGCGCAGAAGATGGAGGCGCTCGGCCAGCTCACCGGCGGCGTCGCGCACGATTTCAACAACCTGCTGATGGCGATCCAGGCGAGCCTCGACCTCCTCAAGAAACGCACGACCCTTGCGCCCGAGGCGCAGTCGCTCATCGACAATGCCCTGCGGGCGACCCAGCGCGGCGCCTCGCTGACGCAGCGGCTTCTCGCCTTCTCGCGGCGGCAGGACCTCAACTTCGAGCCGGTCGACCTGCCGAACCTGATGCGCGACACCGCCGACATGCTCCAGCGCGCCATCGGCCCGACGATCGTCGTCACCACGGATTTTCCGCCGGACCTGCCGCCCGTCCGCAGCGATCCGAACCAGTTGATCAACGCGCTGCTCAACCTGGCGATCAACGCCCGGGATGCGATGCCGGAGGGGGGATCGCTCTTCATCGGCGCCCGCCTCGAGCGCGATCCGCGCGTGGGGCACCCGGACCTGCAGGGCGCCGCCTATATCCGTCTTTCCGTGGTCGATACCGGCCACGGCATGGATCCGGTCACGCTCAAGGAAGCGACCGCGCCCTTCTTCACAACCAAGGGCATCGGCAAGGGGACGGGACTGGGCCTCTCCATGGTGCAGGGCCTGATGGCGCAGACGACCGGCAAGCTCGTGCTCCGCTCGCAGGAAGGCGCCGGCACGACGGCCGAACTGTGGCTTCCCGTCGTGGAGGAGCCGTTCGGCAAGACAGGCTCCGACGAGGCCCTCATGGCAGCCGAGACCCCGCCCGCCGCAGCCACCCTGACGGTGCTTGCGGTCGATGACGATCCGCTCGTCCTGATGAACACCGTCATGATGCTGGAGGACATGGGCCATACCGTCATCGAGGCCACCTCCGGCGCCAAGGCGCTGGCCGTGCTCGCCGAGCGGCCCGTCGATCTCCTCGTCACCGACCAGGCCATGCCCCAGATGACGGGCTCGCAGCTGAGCGAGGTCGTGCGCGAGCGCTGGCCGCAGATACCGGTCATCCTCGCGACCGGCTATTCCGAGCTGCCGCCGGAAGCGCGCGCCGACCTGCTGCGCCTGTCGAAGCCCTTCAGCGAGCGCCAGTTGGAAGACGCCCTGCGGCGTGCCCTTTCCGCTTCCCCCTCTCCCCAACGATAAAGCCTCCGCCGAGGGTCTCGACGGAGGCATGGCAATCCGGGAGTGATCCGGGAGGATCGCTCAGGGTCGGGCGGCGATCACCTCGATCTCAACGAGGAAGCCGGGGCCGGCAAGGCCGGCCACCTGGAACACCGAGCGCGCGGGCAGATTGGGCTGCTCCTTGGTGCCGAAGAACTGGGTATATCCTTCCATGAAGCCCTTGAAGTCCATCTTGCTCTCCTTGGAAGGATCGCCGACGAGGAAGACCTGCATCTTCACCACGTCGCTCATCTTCAGGTCCATGCCGGCAAGCGTCTTCTCGATGGACTGAAGCGCCGAGACGGTCTGCGTCTTCGTATCGCCATAGGCTTCAACCGAACCCTTCGGCGCCTTCTCGTCGGCGACCGAGGCCAGCGCGCCGCTGACATAGACCGTCGTCATGCCGGCCGGAATCTCGACCGCCTGCGCAATGGGGAAATCCGAGTTCGGGATCTTGTGGCGCGTCACCTCCGCCGCCAGGGCGCCGCCGGCAATTGCCATCACTGTCGAAAGAACGATCGCACCCGTCATGAATTTCATCGTCAAAGCTCCGTCATGCGAAGCGCCGCGAGCCAAACCGCCCGGCGCTCAAATCCTGATTGGCCCCGGCGAAAAAGGAATCCGCCTGCCGGGACCGCGATGTCGAAAGCGGCGGCCCTGCAGCCGCCGCCATTGTCTCAGCGCGCGTCCTTCACGTCCTCGGCCGTCGCTGCATCCTTGTAGTCGTTGCCGAAATGGGTCCGGACATAGTTCACCACGGCCGCGACCTGCTCGTCCGTCATCATCTGCCCGATGGGCGGCATGCCCTTCTGGCCGTGCAGGATGACATAGATCGGGTAGCCGGCCGATTCGAGGTTCTCGTTCTTGGCGAGCGGGGGATATTTCCCCGCCCCGACGGCCCCCGCCCCCTCCGGCATGTGACAGGCCTGGCAGACGTTGGAATAGATCGCCTCGCCGGTCTTTTCGGAGAAGGTGTCGCCCTCGCTGAGCGTCGCGCCGGCCGAATCCGCCCACGCGGTTCCCGTGGAAAGGGCGGCCAGCGAGACGGAGAAGAGCGTCACGAGCCCCCAGGCGTATTTTCTATCTTTGGACATGGCAGAATGCCTCATTGAATTCTTGGGTTTCGACTAACCGGACGCTCAGCCCTGCATCACCCGCTTGTGCAGGCGCTCGATGGCGTTGATCGAGGAGAGGATCGCGCCTTCCTGCCACGCCGGAATGTACGACGCGTGCTCCCCGGCAAGAACGATGCGGCCATCGATCTCGCAGAGATTGTCGTAGTGCTCCTTGCGGGCTTCGTCCGTCCAGTCGCCGGCGCAGCCGAGGGTGAACGGAGAGCGGTGCCATGCCCAGGACACGCCGTTCTCGAACTCGTCCTTGTATTGCGGATGGATGATCGTGCCCTGCTCGACAGCTTTCCTGACGCGCTCCTGCGGCTCCAGCGCAGAGAACTCGTAGGATGCCGGACCGTTCCAGGTATAGCAGCCAAGCAACACGCCCTTCCCGCCCTTGTTGAAGTCGGTACTGGGATAGGAAATATTGGTGATCGGCAGGTCCGTGTAAGTAACGCCGCCGAAGATGAGTTCGTCCTCTTCCCAGAAACGGCGCTTCATCTGCAGGCCGACCTTGACCGACGATGCATAGGGCACCGCGCCGATGGCCGCCTTCATCTTGTCCGAGACCTGGATGTCGATCTGGCTGAGG
This sequence comes from Shinella sp. R2-11, assembly GCF_055330205.1. NCBI lineage: Bacteria > Pseudomonadati > Pseudomonadota > Alphaproteobacteria > Hyphomicrobiales > Rhizobiaceae > Shinella > Shinella sp. R2-11. The sequence goes on from NZ_JBVAPC010000004.1 coordinate 356,595, forward strand.
ATGGTGAGCGGGATCGTGCAGACGCACCAGTCGGCGCTTTCCGTAAGGGTTTCGCCCGGCTTGCCCGTATCCTCGTAGGTGACGGTCACGCCCTTGTCGCCCTGCTCGATCTTCACCACCTTCGCGTTGAAGGTGATGAGGTCCTTGACCTCCTTGGCGAAGGCGTCGCCGATCCGGCCCATGCCGCCGACCGGCTGGAACATGGTGGTCTGGAACTCGTAGAGGGCGAAGTTGGCGAGCGCGCCCCAGAGGCCGGAGGAGAGCAGCTCCTTGAAGGCCAGCGGCTCGCCCGGGACCGGCTCGGCGCCGAGGCCGCCGCCCGGATCCTTCTCGTAGCCGCGGAACTCGCCCGAGACCGCGCCCTTGGCATAGCTGTAGTCCTTGTCGAGCGCGCCCCAGGAACGGAGCGCCTCGAGCAGCATCTCCTGGTCTTCCTTGCCGACGCCCTCTTCGAGCTTGCCCTTCTGCGTGACCTTGGCGAGCAGTTCGGAGACATGGCCCTGGAAGTCGATCTTCACGTCGCGCACGCGCTGCGGCTTGCCGCCAAATCCCTTGGTGGAATGCAGGAGCGCATTGTGGTTGATCTGCTGGAACGGCTCGAGCTGCACGCCGAGCCGGCGACAGTAGGCGAGCAACCCGTTGTGATGATAGGGAATTCGCCAGGGGCCCGGATTGATGTAGAGGCCTTCGTCGAACTCGCATTTCTGCGTGAAGCCGCCGAGTTCCGTGACGGTGTCGCCGCCGCGGATCGTCCAGTTGCGGCCGCCCGCGCGATTGTTGTATTCGAGCACCTTCACCTTGTAGCCGGCCTGGCGCATCTCCATCGCCGCCAGCATGCCGGCAAGGCCGGCGCCGAGGATCAGGACCGAGGCGCCCTTGGGATCGCCGTCGAGTTTCACCGGCCCCTTGTAGCCGGACTCGGCCGCAAGGCCGAGCGTCGTCATCGCCTGGTACATGGCCGCGGTGCCGGCCGTCAGGCCGATCATCTGCAGCAGCCGGCGCCGGCTCATGCCGATATAGGGTTGTTCACTCATCATTTCCCACCTCACTCGATTTCGTTGGACTGCCGATGCATCACTGGTTCTGGGAAAACTGCTTCAGGTAGGCGATGACATTGGCGATGTCCTCGTCGGTCTTGAGTCCCGCGAAGGCCATCTTGGTCTTCGGGACGACGTCCTTCGGCTTGCGCAGGTAATTGGTCAGGCTCTCCTCGTTCCACACGAGACCGCCCTCCCCCGCTTCCTTCATGGCCGGGGAATAGCTGTAGCCGGCATAGGTGCCTGCCGTGCGCCCGATCACCCCTTTCAGGGACGGACCGACCCTGTTGGTGTCCTGGTCGGCGGTGTGGCACGCCTTGCATTTGTTGAAGACCTTCTGGCCCTGTTCGGCGTCCTGCGCGAAGGCGCCGGATGCGACAGCGAGGGCGAGAGACATGGGGAACAAGGCGGTAAAAACACGCATTTTTCTCACCTGTGAGACATGGATACATTAGCATGTAAAAACGAAAAAGTTGGCTTTCGTTATTTACAAGCCCATATACATAGCGCTCCGCGAGCGGCGTCAATTACTTGAAGAGAAAAATTTAAACTTGATAATTCTGCACTACTTAACACGTGCAGCATTTCGCTTGCGCGCCCGTTTTTGATCTACGCGACGGGCGGATCGCCGGTTCCGCAGCGCTTGCAGCACGCCCGGCGACAAGGGACGTCCGGCCGGAAAATGCCCCCATCCTTCCCCCTCGTTTCGAAAGGAGGAACGAAACATAATTAACAAGTTCATCATGCCGGCCGGCTAGCTGGCGGCCGGCTCATCCCGCAGCATGGCGATGATGGCGGAAAAATCCTTCGCGCCGGCCCCCTCGTCGGCGAATCGCTGGTAGAGCGCCGCCGCTTTGGCGCCGAGCGGGGTCACGGTGCCCGTGTCCTCCGCCGCCGCCTGCGACAGCTTCAGGTCCTTCAGCATCAGCGCCGCGGCGAAGCCCGGTTCGTAATCGTGGTTGGCGGGCGAGGTGGGGACGGGCCCCGGCACCGGGCAATAGGTGGTCAGCGACCAGCATTGCCCCGAGGAGACCGAGGCGACGTCGAACAGCGCCTGATGCGAGAGGCCGAGCCGTTCGCCCAGCACGAAGGCCTCGCCCACGGCGATCATGCTGATGCCGAGGATCATGTTGTTGCAGATCTTCGCCGCCTGGCCGGCGGAGGCGCCGCCGCATTGGATGATCTTCCTGCCCATCGCCTCGAAGACCGGCCTTGCCCCGGCAAAGACCCCGGCGTCGCCCCCCACCATGAAGGTGAGCGTGCCGGCCGAGGCGCCCCCGGTGCCGCCCGAGACGGGCGCGTCGAGCGCCGGACAGCCATGCGCCTCGGCCAGCGCATGGGCCTTGCGGGCGCTCGCCATGTCGATGGTGGAGCAATCGATGAGCAGCGTACCGCTGGGCACGATGGCGACGAGCTCCTGCCAGACCGAAAGTACATGCGTTCCGGCCGGCAGCATGGTGATGACGAGGTCCGCGCCGGAAACCGCCTCGCCGATCGAGGCGACGGTCGCCACGCCGTTTTCCCGCGCCAGGTCGAGCGAGGCGGCGGAAAGGTCGAAACCGCGCACGGCATGGCCGGCCTTCACGAGATTTGCGGCCATCGGGCCGCCCATATGGCCGAGGCCGATGAATGCGATGGAGCTCATGGGCGTTCTCCTTTTCCCGTTTCGCCGGCAAAGAGCGGCTCTGCCGCCGGCTCGAAGAAGCCGGCGACGTCCTCCTCGGTGACGTCGGCCAGTTGCGCCGGGCGCCAGCGCGGATTGCGGTCCTTGTCGACCACCGCGGCCCTGACGCCCTCGTAGAAATCGTGGCTGCGCAATACCGCCGCCGTGGCAGCGAATTCCCGTTCCAGGCAGGCTTCGAGCGAAGTTTCCCGGCGCCCGAGGCGCAGCAGGCGCAATGTCACCTTCAGGCTGAGCGGCGATTTCGTTCGCAGGATGCCGAGCGCCCTTGCGGCGAAGTCCGATCCATCCCACTCCAGCGCCGCAAAAATCGCCTCCACCGTGTCGAAGGCGAAGAGCCGGTCGATCAGCACCCGCTGCCCGGCGATCTCTCCCGGCGGCGGCGCTTCCGTGAAGGCGGCAACGGTGGCCGAGACATCGGCATGGGAGGCGGTGGCCGGCAAGCCGGACAGCTTTTCGGCCAGTGCCGGCAGGCGCTCCGAAGGCACATGGCTGTCGGCAAGGCCGAAGGCGATCACGTCGCCCGCCGCAAGCTGCTCGCCGGTGAGCGCGGCATAGGTGCCGAGTTCGCCCTTCCCGCGCGTCAGGAACCACGACGCGCCGACATCGGGGAAGAAGCCGATGCCGGTCTCCGGCATCGCGAACCGCGTCCGCTCGGTGACGATGCGATGGCTGCCATAGACCGAAACGCCGACCCCGCCGCCCATGACGATGCCGTCCATGACGGCGATATAGGGTTTCGTGAGCCGGGCGAGGCGCGCATTCATGCGGTATTCCTCGCGCCAGAAATCGACGGGCTCCGGCGAGCCGGCCCTGCCGCCGTCATAGATCATGCGGATATCGCCGCCCGCGCACAGCCCCCGCTCGCCCTCGCCGGTAAGAAGCACGGCAGCGACCGCGGGATCGGCCTCGAAGGCGTCCAGCGCTGCCTCGATGTCGCGCACCATCGCAAGCGTCAGGCTGTTGAGCGCCTTCGGCCGGTTGAGCCGGATGCGCCCAAGCGCGCCTGTTCGGTCGATGAGAATCTCAGATGTGGAGGGCATGGCCAAGGGCTTTCAATGCGGCTTCCTGCAAGCCTTCGCTGCGGGTCGGATGGGCATGGATCGTGCCGGCGATATCCTCCAGCCGCGCGCCCATTTCGAGCGCCAGCGAAAAGGCGCTGGAAAGCTCCGATATACCTGCGCCGACCGCTTGCAGGCCGAGCACGAGGTTGGTGTCCGCCCGCGCCACGGCGCGCACGAAGCCATCCTCCGACTGGGTCGTCATGGCGCGGCCGTTGGCGTTGAAGGGGAAGAGGCCGACGCGGACCTCGTAGCCCTGCGCACGCGCCTCGTCGGGCGAAAGGCCGGCGGTGACGATCTCGGGATCGGTGAAGCAGACGGCGGGGATGGCGCGCTTGTCCCAGACGCGCTTGCGCCCGGCAACGATCTCCGCGACCATCTCGCCCTGCGCCATGGCGCGATGCGCCAGCATCGGCTCGCCGGTGACGTCGCCGATGGCGTAGACGCCACGCATCGAGGTGCGGCAATGCTCGTCGATGCGGATGAAGCGGCCGGCGCGGTCGAGGTCGAGTTCTTCGAGGCCCCAGCCTTCCGTGCGCGGCCTGCGGCCGACGGTGACGAGCACCTTGTCCGCGGCGATCCGCTCTTCCTTGCCGGCGATCTCCACCGCCAGCGCCTCGCCCGAATAGTTCTTCGCCTTCGCGCCGGTCAGCACGCACACGCCGAGTTCGCCGAGACGCTTGGCGACGGGCTTGACGAGTTCGCCATCGTATTGCGGCAGGATCTGCGCCATCGCCTCGACCACCGTCACCCGCGCGCCGAGCTTGGCAAAGGCGGTGCCGAGCTCCAGCCCGATATAGCCGCCACCGACGACGGCTAGCGATTTCGGAACCTCCGGCAGCGACAGCGCCTCGGTGGACGAAAGGACCGCCCCGCCGAAGGGCAGCGCCGGCAGTTCGACGGGCTCGGAGCCGGTCGCGATCACCACCGTCTCGGCGCGGATGAGCTGGGTCCCCGTCTCGGTCTCCACCTCGACCGTCTTGCCGTCGCGGAAGCGCGCCGCGCCGTGCACGATCTTGACCTTGGCCTTGCGCAGAAGGCCGAGCACGCCGCTGTTGAGCCGGCCGACGATGCCGTCCTTCCAGCGGACGGTCTGGGCAAGGTCGAGCCGCGGGGCCTCGACGGTGATGCCGAGGGCGTTGAGACCCGCCGTATGGCGGAGCCTGTCGAATTCCTCCGCCGCGTGGATCAGCGCCTTGGAGGGGATGCAGCCGACATTGAGGCAGGTGCCGCCGGCCTTCGTCTTCTCGACGATGACGGTATCGACGCCGAGCTGGCCGGCGCGGATGGCGCAGATATAGCCGCCGGGGCCGGCGCCGATGACGAGAAGCTTGCAGACGATCTCTTTCATGTCATCAGCCTTCGATGAAGATCAGCGCGGGGGTTTCGAGAAGCGCCTTGAGCCGCTGGACGAAGACCGCCGCGTCCCAGCCGTCGACGATGCGGTGATCGAAGCTCGACGACAGGTTCATGATCTTGCGCGGAATGAACTGGGTGCCGTCCCAGACGGGCCGCATCATGATCTTGTTGACGCCGACGATCGCCACTTCCGGATGGTTGATGATCGGCGTCGTGACGATGCCGCCGAGCGCGCCGAGCGAGGTGATGGTGATGGTCGAGCCGGAAAGCTCCTCGCGCGCCGCCGTGCCGTTGCGGGCGGCATCGGCAAGGCGAACGAGCTCGGCAGCGCTGTCCCAGATCGAGCGGGCCTCGGCATGGCGCACGACCGGCACCGTCAGGCCGGCGGGCGTCTGCGTGGCGATGCCGATATGCACGGCGCCATAACGCGTGACGATGCCGGCATCGTCGTCGAAGGTGGCGTTGACGCCGGGCTGCTCGGCGAGCGTCCTCACCAGCGCCCGCATCAGGAAGGGCAGGATGGTCAGCTTCTGCTGGTCGGGCTTGCGGCCGGCATTCATCGTGGCGCGCAGGTCTTCCAGGTCGGTGACGTCCACTTCCTCCACATAGGTGATGTGGGGAATGCGGGAGCTTGCAAGGCGCATCTTCTCGGCGATGCGGCGGCGCAGGCCCGTGACCTTGATCTCCTCCGTCGCGGTCTTGCGGGCAAGCCCGGCCTGCGCGGCGGCGGGTTGTCCCCCACGCGCGATGAACCGGTCTAGGTCGTCATGGGTGATGCGGCCGGCCGGGCCGCTGCCCGACACCTGCCGCAGATCGACGCCGGCTTCCTGCGCCCGCAGCCGGACGGCCGGCGAGGCGAGCGGCTTTGTCTCCGGCGTCGCGGCTTTCCCCTTCTCCCCCACGGGGAGAAGGTGGCCCGCAGGGCCGGATGAGGGGGGTGGCTCGCTCGGCGGCGGGGACGGCTCCCTCGAAGCTTGCGGCACGGCCCCCTCATCCGCCCTTCGGGCACCTTCTCCCCGCGGGGGAGAAGGGGTTTCCTCGGCAACGGCCTCGCCTTCACCCGCAACCTCGATGCGCAGCAGCGGCGCCTTGACGGCGACGATGTCGCCAATCTCGGCGCCGAGCCAGAGCACGGTGCCGTCGACCGGCGAGGGAATCTCCACCGTCGCCTTGTCGGTCATGACGGCGGCGAGCACCATGTCCTCGCGCACCGGATCGCCCGGCTTGACGTGCCATTCCACAAGCTCGGCCTCGGCCACGCCCTCGCCCACATCGGGCATCTTGATGACGAACTCGCCCATCCTCAGCCCTCCATCACTTCCTGTAGCGCCCGGCCGACGCGGGCAGGCCCCGGGAAATAGTCCCATTCCTGCGCATGCGGATAGGGCGTATCCCAGCCCGTCACGCGCACCACCGGCGCTTCGAGGCTGTAGAAGCAGTGTTCCTGAACCAGCGAAACGACCTCGCCGCCGAAGCCGGAGGTCAGCGTCGCCTCGTGCACGACGACGCAGCGGCCGGTCTTCTTCACCGACTGGACGATGGTGTCGAGATCGAGCGGCAGGAGGCTGCGCAGGTCGATCACCTCGGCGTCGATCCCCGTCTCCTCGGCGGCGGCGAGCGCCACATGCACCATCGTGCCGTAGGCGACGACGGTGACCGCGCTGCCCGGCCGGCGGATTTCCGCCTTGCCGATGGGGATCGTGTAGTGCCCCTCCGGCACCTCGCCGAGCTCGTGCTTCGACCAGGGCGTGACGGGCTTTTCGTGATGGCCGTCGAAGGGGCCGTTGTAGAGGCGCTTCGGTTCGAGGAACATCACCGGGTCCGGGTCCTCGATGGCCGCGATCAGCAGGCCCTTGGCGTCGTAGGGATTGGAGGGGACGATCACCTTCAGCCCGCAGACATGGGTGAACAGCGCCTCCGGGCTCTGGCTGTGCGTCTGGCCGCCGAAGATGCCGCCGCCGGTCGGCATGCGCACGACGATGGGGCAGGTGAAATCGCCGTTGGAGCGGTAGCGGATGCGCGCAGCCTCCTGGGTGATCTGGTCGTAGGCCGGGTACATGTAGTCGGCGAACTGGATCTCGACGCAGGGCTTCAGCCCATAGGCGGCCATGCCGATGGCCGTGCCGAGAATGCCGGATTCGTTGATCGGCGCGTCGAAGCATCGCGTCTTGCCGTACTTGGCCTGCAGCCCCTGCGTCGCCCGGAAGACGCCGCCGAAATAGCCGACGTCCTCGCCGAAGACGACGACCCCGTCGTCGCGTCCCATCGAGACGTCCATGGCGCTGCGCACCGCCTCGATCATCGTCATTCTTGCCATGTCAGTATCCTGCCTTCTGCCGCTGGCGGCGGATATGGGCGGGCATTTCCGCATAGACGCCCTCGAAGATGTCGCGCACCGAGGGCTTGCCGCCCGCATGCAGCGTGCCGTGGCTTTCGGCCTGCTTCTGCGCCTGGATCACCTCGTCGAGGATCTCGGCCTCCGCCTGCGCATGGCGCTCCTCCGACCAGACACCGCGCAGGCCGAGGTGCTTCTTCAGCCGCAGCACCGGATCGCCGAGCGGCCAGGCCTCGGATTCGGTCTTCGGGCGGTAGGCGCTCGGATCGTCCGAGGTGGAATGGGCGCCGACGCGGTAGGTGACATATTCGATCAGCGTCGGCCCGAGATTGCGCCGCGCCCGCTCCGCCGCCCATTTCGCGACGGCATGGACGGCGAGGTAGTCGTTGCCGTCGACGCGCAGTGCCGGGATGCCGAAGCCGAGGCCGCGGGCGGCGAACGTGCCCGAGCCGCCGCGGGCGATGCCCTGGAAGGTCGAGATGGCCCACTGGTTGTTGACGATGTTGAGGATGACCGGCGCCTTGTAGGTTGAGGCGAAGACGAGGGCGGAGTGGAAATCGGATTCGGCCGTCGAGCCGTCGCCGATCCAAGCGGCGGCGATCTTCGTGTCGTTGCGGATGGCGGACGCCATGGCCCAGCCGACGGCCTGCACATATTGCGTGGCAAGGTTGCCGGAGATGGTGAAGAAGCCATGCGCCTTCGACGAATACATGATCGGCAATTGCCGGCCGCGCAGGGGGTCCGCCTCGTTCGAATAGATCTGGTTCATCATCTCGACCATCGGATAGTCGTCGGCGATGAGGAGGCCCGCCTGCCGGTAGGTCGGGAAGTTCATGTCGCCCTTGGCGAGCGCCTTGCGGAAGGCGCAGCTCACCGCCTCCTCGCCGAGATGCTGCATGTAGAAGGAGGTCTTGCCCTGCCGCTGCGCCATCAGCATGCGCGCGTCGAAGGCGCGCAGCTTCATCATGTTGCGCAGGCCCGCCAGCAGCTCCTCGTCGGCAAGCAGCCCGGCCCAGGGGCCGACCGCCTCGCCGTCGCGATTGAGCACGCGGATGATGGAATAGGCGAGATCGCGGATCTCCTCCGGCGCCACGTCCACCGCCGGGCGCGGCACCGCGCCGGCCTTGGCGATCTTGACGTTGGAGAAATCCGGCTGGCCGCCGGGCCGGACCGCCGGCTCGGGAACGTGAAGGCTCAGATGCGCAACCTCGTTCATGTCCTGTCATTCCTCCCTTGCGGACTGCCCCGCCGCCTCCCTGCGACGGGCACGGTCCCGGCCTCAAAGATTGCGCGCGATGACGATGCGCTGCACGTCGCTCGTGCCCTCGTAGATCTGGCAGATGCGGACGTCGCGATAGATGCGCTCGACCGGATAATCCGCCATGTAACCGTAGCCGCCATGGACCTGGATCGCATCGGAGCAGACCCGTTCGGCCATTTCCGAGGCGAACAGCTTGGCCATCGACGCTTCGGTGAGGCAGGGCTGGCCCGCCTCCTTCAGCCCGGCGGCATGCAGCACCATCTGGCGCGCCACCTCGATCTGCGTCGCCATGTCGGCGAGCCGGAAGGCGACGGCCTGGTGGTCGATGATCGGCGCGCCGAAGGCCGTGCGCTCGCGGGCATAGTCACGCGCCGCCTCGAAGGCCGCCCGCGCCATGCCGACGGACTGCGCGGCAATGCCGATGCGCCCGCCTTCGAGGTTCGAAAGAGCGATCCTATAGCCCTCCCCCTCCGCGCCGAGCCGGTTTCCGGCGGGAACGCGCATGGCGTTGAAGGCGATCTGGCAGGTATCGGAGGAATGGAGGCCGAGCTTTTGCTCCACCCGCACGACCTCGTAGCCGGGCGTATCGGTCGGCACGATGAAGGCGGAAATGCCCTTCTTGCCGGCATCGGGATCGGTGACGGCGAAGACGATAATGACATCGCCGTTCTTGCCCGAGGTGATGAACTGCTTGGCGCCGTCGATGACGTAATGGTCGCCATCGCGGCGGGCGCGGGTCCTGAGGTTGGAGGCGTCGGAGCCGGCCTGCGGCTCGGTGAGCGCGAAGCCGCCGATCCATTCGCCGCTCGCAAGCTTCGGCAGGAAGCGCTGTTTCTGTTCATCGCTGCCGTATTTCAGGATCGGCACGCAGCCGACGGAGCTGTGCACGCTCATGATGGTCGAGCACGGCCCGTCGCCGCTGGCGATCTCCTCCAGCGCCACGGCATAGGCGACCGTGCCCGTCTCCGAGCCGCCATAGGCCTCCGGCACGAGCATGCCGAGGAAGCCGAGCTCGCCCATCTCCTTCAGCTCCGCGCGGGGAAAGCGGCTCTCCGCGTCACGCTCCGCCGCGCCCGGCGCCAGCCGCTCGCGGGCGAAATCGCGGGCCATGTCGCGGATCTGGGTCTGCTGTTCCGTCAGGATCATGGTCCGGCCTCCTCCCCAAACCGCTCAGTGCCGCTCGATGGCCACCGCCGTCGCCTCGCCGCCGCCGATGCAGAGCGTCGCCATGCCGCGCCGCAGATCGTAGCGTTCCAGCGCCGCAAGCAGCGTGACGAGCACGCGCGCGCCCGATGCGCCGATGGGATGGCCGAGCGCGCAGGCGCCGCCGTGAACGTTGACCTTGTCATGCGGCAGGTCGAGGTCGCGCATCGCCGCCATGGCGACGACGGCGAAGGCCTCGTTGATCTCGAAGAGGTCGACATCCCCAAGGTCCCAGCCGGTGCGCTCGCTTAGCCTTCGCAGCGCCCCGATCGGCGCGGTCGCGAAGAGGTTTGGCGCCTGCGCATGCGTCGCGTGGCCGACGATGGTGGCGAGCGGCGTCAGCCCCTCGCGCTCGGCCCGGGAGCGGCGCATCAGCACCAGCGCGGCCGCGCCGTCGGAGATCGAGGAGGCATTGGCCGCCGTCACCGTGCCGTTTTCGCGGAAGGCCGGCTTCAGCGTCGGGATCTTCTCCAGCCTGGCCTTGCCGGGCTGCTCGTCGCGGCTGACGACAGCCTCGGACCGGCCGGCCTTCACGGTGACGGGAACGATCTCGGCGTCGAATGCACCCGTCTCGATGGCGCTGCGGGCGCGGGTCAGGGAGGTGACGGCGTAGTCGTCCTGCGCCGGGCGGGTGAACTGGTAGGCCTCGGCGCAATCCTCGGCGAAGGTGCCCATCAGGCGCCCCTTGTCATAGGCGTCTTCGAGGCCGTCGAGGAACATGTGGTCGATGACGCGGCCATGGCCGAGCCGGTAGCCGCCGCGGGCGCGGTCGAGCAGGTAAGGCGCATTGGTCATGCTCTCCATGCCGCCTGCCACGGCGACCGAGGCACTGCCGGCAGCGATGAGGTCATGCGCCAGCATCACCGCCTTCATGCCCGAGCCGCACATCTTGTTGACCGTCGTCGCCCCGGCCGAGAAAGGCAGGCCCGCGCCGATGGCGGCCTGCCGCGCGGGCGCCTGCCCCTGCCCGGCCGGCAGCACGCAGCCGAACACCGTCTCCTCCACGGCATCGGGGGCGACGCCGCTCCGCTCCAGCGCCGCGCGGATCGCGGCCGCGCCGAGCTCCGGCGCGGTGGCATGCCCGAGGTCGCCCTGGAAGCCGCCCATCGGGGTGCGGGCCGAACCGACGATGACGATGGGATCCTGCATCATATCGAAACTCCCTCAGCGCGGCGCCATGCGCAACGCGCCGTCGAGGCGGATGACCTCGCCATTCAGCATGACGTTCTCACAGATGTGGCGCACCAGTGCGGCAAATTCCACCGGCTTGCCGAGACGCGGCGGAAAAGGCACGCTCCGCCCGAGCGAATCCTGCACCTCCTGCGGCATGCCGGCCATCATCGGCGTCTGGAAAATGCCCGGCGCGATGGAGACGACGCGGATGCCGTGGCGGGCCAGCTCGCGGGCGACCGGCAGCGTCATGGCGGCAACCCCGCCCTTGGAGGCCGCATAGGCCGCCTGCCCGATCTGGCCGTCGAAGGCCGCGACCGAGGCCGTGTTGATAACGATCCCCCGCTCGCCGTCCGCCTCAGGCTCTTCCTTCGCGATGGCGGCCGCCGCGAGCCGCGTCATGTTGAAGGTGCCGATGAGGTTGATGCCGACGGTGCGGGCAAAGCTGTCGAGCCGGTGCGGCCCGTCGCGGCCGAGCACCTTCTCGCCGGGCGCGACGCCCGCGCAATTGACCAGCCCGTGAAGATGGCCGAAACGCTCCAGCGCCAGATCGACGGCGGCCTGGCCGTCCGTCTCCTGCGTCACGTCGGTCTGGATGAAGGCTGCGCCGGTCCCCAACTCGCCGACGATACCACGGCCGGCATCGACATTGATGTCGGCGATCACGACATGCGCGCCCTCGCCCACCAGCATGCGCGCCACCGCCGCGCCGAGGCCCGAACCGCCGCCGGTGACGACAAAGGTCTTTCCGCGGATCAACATGGCTGCTCTCCCTCAGCGCATTCGAGTTCCGTGCGATCCGGCCGACTGCGGCCCTCCCGGTGCCGTATCCGCCGGCAGGGCGCCCTGCCCTCCGTCTTTCCTATTTTATGCCGGCGCGATATTGCATGCGATGACCGAAGCGTCTCGAACGATCGGCCAGTTTTACCATATCCCGCGGGACATGACGATGACGGATACCGGACGGCGGATGATATCGCCCTTCTTCGTGGAGGAGGCCATCGACTGCCTGAAACGGCAGGGCAAGGCGCCGGAGAAGGTGCTGGCCGCCGCCGGCCTGCCGCCCCGCATCGGGGTGCCGATCTCCGCCGAAAGCTACGGCGCCCTCTGGCTCGCCATCGCCGCGGAGATGGACGACGAATTCTTCGGCATGGCCGCAAGGCCGATGCGGCGCGGCAGCTTCACCCTCCTCTGCCATTGCATCCTGCATGCCCGGACCCTCGACCAGGCACTGCGGCGCGCGCTGCGCTTCCTCAATGTCGTGCTGGAGAACCCGGAAGGCCGTCTCGAAATCGCCGACGGTCTGGCCCAGATCGTCCTTGCGGACAGGCAGGGGCCGCGCTCCGCCTTCGCCTACCGGACCTACTGGATCCTGCTGCACGGCATCACCTGCTGGCTGATCGGGCGCCGCATTCCGCTGCGGATGGTCGATTTCCGCTGCGCCGAGCCGGAGCACGGCGCGGACTACCGGCTCTTCTTCGGCGCACCCGTGCGCTTTTCCCAGCCGGTGAGCCGCCTCGCCTTCGACGCTGCCATGCTGAAACTGCCCGTCGCGCGAAGCGAGCAGGCGCTGAAACAGTTCCTGCGCAACGCCCCGGCCAACATCCTCGTGCGCTACCGCTACGATGCCGGCCTTGCCGCCGGCGTCCGCAAGCGCCTGCGCGAGATGCCGCCGACCGCCTGGAACGCTTTCGACGATCTCGCCGCGCAGATGCGCATGTCGCCCTCGACCCTCAGGCACCGCCTCGCCGCGGAAGGCCAGAACTACGCCGCCATCAGGGACGAGATCCGCCGGGACCTCGCCATCGAGATGCTCCAGGCGACGACGCTCGGGGTCGGCGAGATCGCGACCCGCCTCGGCTTTTCCGAACCCAGCGCCTTCCACCGCGCCTTCCGGAAATGGACCGCCAGAAGCCCCGCCGCCTTCCGGCGCGAGACGGCGGCGCCGCGCCGGGCCTGATTCCCCGGCCCACGGCCTCAGCCAATAAAAGCTTCATCTTCGATATTGAGTTTTCCCGCCCGAGGAGCGAGGATCGGCGCGCCACGTAGCCTGGAGTTTCCCATGACCACCGTTGCAATCCTCGTCGGCAGCCTCCGCAAGGAGTCGTTCAGCCGCAAAGTCGCCAAGGCGCTCGTTTCCCTCACCCCCGGCCTGAAATTCGAATTTCTCGACATCGGCTCGGTTTCCTACTTCAACCAGGATCTCGAAGCGACGCCGCCGGCCGACTGGACCGCGCTGCGCGAGCGCGTCGCGGCCGCCGACGCCATCCTCTTCGTCACCGCCGAATACAACCGCTCGGTGCCCGGCGTTCTGAAGAATGCGATCGACGTCGCCTCGCGGCCCTATGGACAGGGCGCCCTGATGGGCAAGCCGGCAGCGATCATCTCGACCTCGATCGGCGCCATCGGCGGCTTCGGCGCCAACCATCACCTGCGCCAGTCGCTCTGCTTCCTGAACATGCCCGTTCTGGAACAGCCGGAAGCCTATATCGGCGGCACCGGCAGCCTGTTCGACGACGCGGGGAACCTCACCAACGACGGAACGCGCGATTTCCTCGCCAGTTTCGGCAAGGCATTCGAACAGCACATCGCACGCAATGCGAAGCGGTAGAAGGCCGCGCGTTGCGTTCAATTCAATTGCGGGAAAAAGAATGGTAGCGGAGGAGGGATTCGAACCCCCGACACAAGGATTATGATTCCTCTGCTCTAACCTACTGAGCTACTCCGCCGCCCGAAGGGACGATCGAGAGCGATGTCCGTTTCCGTCCGGTGCGCGGCTTATAAGGCGGGCTTCCCGCGGGTGTCAAGCGAGGTTTTGAGAAAATTCGCTTTGTCCGCAAGGGCTTTGGCGGTCGCGGCTTTTCAGGCCGCGACCGGGGTGGAAAGAATGCGCTTCAGGGCGTCCTCGGCGTCTGCCTCGCGCTCGGAACGCAGGATGAAGCCACCGCCGTAGATGCGGGCGTCCTCGCCCTCGCCGGAATAGAGCGCGCAGGCCTGGCCGGGCGCGACGCCCGGCTCGCCTTCGGCAAGCTCGACATAGATGCCGCCCTCGTTCGCCTGGAGGCGGGCCGGGCGCGGCGGACGCGTGGAGCGCACCTTGGCGTAGCAGTCAAAGCCGGCGGCCGCGACGGCTGTGAGGTCGCCGTCGCCGAGCCAGTTGATGTCGCGCAGGTAGAGGCGGCGCGTTTCCAGCGCTTCCTTGGGGCCGACGATGACGCGGCGCGAGCGGGCGTCGAGATAGACGACATAGAGCGGCTCGCCCGTGGCGATGCCGATGCCGCGGCGCTGGCCGATCGTATAGTGCAGGATACCCTCGTGCCGGCCGAGCACGCGGCCGTCGATATGCACGATGTCGCCGGCAAGCGCCGCATTCGGCTTCAGCTTGTTGACGATATCGGAATACTTGCCCTGCGGCACGAAGCAGATGTCCTGGCTGTCCGCCTTCTTGGCGACGACGAGGCCCATCTCCTCGGCCAGCGCCCGCGTTTCGGCCTTGGAAAGATGGCCGAGCGGGAAGCGCAGGTAATCGATCTGCTCCTGCGTCGTGGCGAAGAGGAAATAGCTCTGGTCGCGCTCGGCATCGACGGGGCGATAGAGCGCGCGGCGCCCCGGCGCGTCCGGCGCCGGATTGGGGCGCGAGCGGATGTAATGGCCGGTCGCCAGCGCGTCGGCGCCGAGTTCCCTCGCGGTGGCGAGGAGATCGGCGAATTTTACGGTCTGGTTGCAGGCGACGCACGGGATCGGCGTTTCGCCCGCGACATAGCTTTCGGCGAAGGGATTGATCACCGTCTCGCGGAAGCGCTTTTCATAATCGAGCACGTAATGCGGAATGCCGAGCGTTTCGCAGACGCGGCGCGCGTCGTCGATGTCCTGGCCGGCGCAGCACGAGCCCGCCCGGTGCACCGCCGCCCCGTGATCGTAGAGCTGCAGGGTGATGCCGAGAACGTCGTAGCCTTCACGTTTCAGGATGCCGGCCACCACCGAACTGTCGACGCCGCCCGACATGGCGACGACGACGCGCGTATCTTCCGGCTTGCGATCGAAATCGAGACTGTTCACGCGAGGTCCGTTCCGGTGCCGGCCGCGCCAAGGCTGCCGTCCTGCACCTTTGAATTGGGGCCGAAACCGGCCGTTGCGGCATCCCGCGATCCGCGGAACGCCTTTCGGGCGACATATAGAAACTTGCCGCATCGAGGGCAAGAGAAGGCCGGAAAGCTCCTCCTCCCCCGGCGCTGACCGAATGTCAGATGAGCCGGAGGCGCAGGGCGATGGCGATGGCCTGCATGCGGTTGACGGCCTGCAGCTTGCGCGTCGCGCTCTTGAAATAGCTGCTCACCGTATAGACCGAGATGCCGAGGATGATGGCGATCTCATCGCTGCTCTTGCCCGCCGCCGCCCAGCGCAGGCACTCGACCTCGCGGCTGGAGAGCTTCTCCCGCCCGGCCGTCACGGCGACGAAGGTCTTTTCCAGGCATTCGAAAAGCTGGAGGGCGGCGAAATGCAGCTCCGCCAGCTCCGGCCGGGCGAGCGGCGCGCGCGTTCCCGAAAACACCATCAGGTAGGGATCGGCGGTCGTCGAATGCAGGAGGAAGGCCGTCGAGGCGGAAAGGCCATGGCTCTCGGCGAGCGCGATCGCTTCACCGGCCTGCGCGTTTTCCCAGTCGGCCGGCGCCATGAGCGCGCTGTCGCCCTGCACCGGCAGCTTGGTCATGCCGGTATCGACCGCCAGCCGGCTGACATGGAAGAGGCTCATCGCGTCGTATTTGCGCACGAGCTCCGCCGGCCAGTTGCTGACGAGCAGGCGCTCGGCGAACCGCTGCTGATCGTTCGCCGGGAAGCGCGCGACCATGAAATGGCTGAAGCCGAAATGGCCGGCGCACTGGCGCATGAGGTGCAGAACCTCGTATTCGGTCTGCACCGCCTCGATATTGGCCGAGGAGAGGAACTCTGGCGACCGGCCCTGCTGCGCGAGCATGTTGTCTGGGTCTCTCATTTTCCGTTTCCAACAACCGGCGCGTGGACGCCGGGTTTCCTGTGCATTCCCGGTCCGGAAAATTTCAGGCGCATCCCGCTCGACAGGCGAAAAAGAAAAAACGCCGCAAAAGCCGTATCCCGTGAAGGAACAGCTTGGAGTGGCAATTCATTTGGATGCATCCTGGGGGCTTCCGATGGCATCAACCCGACGCCGCCCCGAATTTTGCGGCCTGATAGCAGTATTTAAGTAAAATGGAAACGGAATATTTGCATGGCTCCCATGCAGGCGAAGGAGAGCGAAAATCGCCGGACGTAAGGGAAGGCAGGCCTTTCCGCGTCGCTGCCGTGCCGGCGAAGCCGCTCAAAAGATTAGAAAATTGTTAGCATGCGCTTAGGCAATTCTTAAATGTGGCAGGCTAGAGTCCCTCACATATGGTCTTGAGTTTATGTAGAGAGTCCAATGACCGATCTGATACGACCCCGCGTTAAATACGTCATCGGCCCCGATGGCAGCCCCCTGACGATCGCCGATCTGCCGCCGGCCAACACGCGGCGCTGGGTGATTCGCCGGAAGGCCGAAGTCGTCGCCGCCGTGCGCGGTGGCCTTCTCAGCCTCGAAGAAGCCTGCGAACGCTATACGCTGACGGTCGAAGAATTCCTGTCCTGGCAGTCCTCCATCAACGACCACGGCCTTGCCGGCCTGCGCACCACGCGCATCCAGCAGTACCGCCACTAGACCATTCCGTTTTAGATCAAGACCCTGCGGCCGCTTCATGCGGCCGCAATGCTTTTGCGGAAAGCCCGCCCTCCGGGGCGGAGCGCCCTGCCTCGACAGAGCACGCACTGTTCACAGCCGCGCTGCTTGCGGGATCGCGCGCGACAGGAAAGGATGCCTCCAGCGCAACGACAGCGAGGAGAGCATCATGGATATCCTGCACGAAGACAGCGGCACGAAGGGCCGCTACTACACGGTCATCGAGGGGCACGAGGGGGAAATGACCTATTCCCGCGCCTCCCCGCAGCTCGTCATCATCGACCATACCGGCGTGCCGGATGCGTTGCGCGGCAAGGGCGTCGGCCAGGCGCTGGCGGCCCATGCCGTGGAAGAGGCCCGCAAGGGCGGCTGGAAGATCATGCCGCTCTGCCCGTTCTTCCGGGCGCAGGCCATGCGCCACAAGGAATGGCACGACGTCGTCAATCTCTGAAACGTCAAGGCGGCAGTTTTCACGCGCCGCACATGTCGGGCGCGTCCAAAAAAACGCGAAGAGCCCTCGTGAGCGGTCTTGCGGCCGCTCGCGAGGGTTCTTCAGGATGGCACCTTAAATCAGGCGCGCATCCGGACCGCGTTGTCGCGCTCTTCCAGCGCCGAAGCCTTGGCGAATTCCGCCTCCGCCTCTTCCAGCGCCAGCTCGGCCGCATCCTGCTGCACCTTCAGTTCCCGGATGGAGACCTGAAGATTGTCGGAGCGTTGCCGCGCCGCCTTTGCAAAGGTGGGATAAGCGAAGTGACCCGGATCGGTGATCCCGGATTTCTTCTCTTCGATGGCGATCTGGCTTTCCAGTTCCTTCGACATCCGTTCGAATTCGGACATCATCAACTGAAGCTGTGCCAGCTGCCGTCTCTTGTCTTTCACCTGAAATTCCTTCAGGCGAACTAGGCTCTCACGCGACTTCATACGCAATACTCCCGTGGATAGCGAGACCCCGGCATTGGAGCGGACGCCGCCGAAAACGCTGGCGGACCTCCACTCGGCATTCCAATCCGGCCTTTGGAAAGCGCGGCATTCCACCGCGCACCGCCGACCGTCACGATAACCCGTAACCGGCAAACCCTGCCGAACCGTAAAAAAATTCAGCGAGATTAATGAAATCCTACCGCTGGTAACCTTTCGTTTACGGGCATCGTTAATCATAGCGATGATGATTTAAGGCTCAGTAAATGCGGTTCGCGAAAAACGAGGTGGCCACATTGATGAGTCGAAAGAGTCGGTTAACGTGTTTTCTTAAATATTGTGTTTAAGAGACACATTTCTGATTCATGTGTGAAATCAGGAGCCTGCCTAAAATAATTAACAGACCGATACACTCTTGCCAAAGTGAATCAGGATTTGTTAACCATTTCGTGGCAGCCTCCAAATCAGGCAACGACTGGATCCGTATCGCGTAGGGGGCCAGGTACCTTGAGCGGCGGAAAAGGGGACAGATATGCGGGTTCTACTCATTGAGGACGATAGCGCGACAGCGCAGAGCATCGAGCTGATGCTGAAGTCCGAAAGTTTTAATGTGTATACCACCGACCTCGGCGAGGAAGGTGTCGATCTGGGCAAGTTGTACGATTACGACATCATCCTGCTCGACCTGAACCTCCCCGACATGTCGGGTTACGAGGTCCTGCGCACGCTGCGCCTGTCCAAGGTCAAGACGCCGATCCTCATCCTCTCCGGCATGGCCGGCATCGAGGACAAGGTGCGCGGCCTCGGCTTCGGCGCCGACGACTACATGACGAAGCCCTTCCACAAGGACGAGCTCGTCGCCCGTATCCACGCCATCGTGCGCCGCTCCAAGGGCCATGCCCAGTCGGTTATCTCGACGGGCGAGCTCATCGTCAACCTCGACGCCAAGACCGTCGAAGTCGGCGGCCAGCGCGTGCACCTGACGGGCAAGGAATACCAGATGCTCGAGCTGCTCTCGCTGCGCAAGGGCACCACGCTCACCAAGGAAATGTTCCTCAACCACCTTTATGGCGGCATGGACGAGCCGGAACTGAAGATCATCGACGTCTTCATCTGCAAGCTGCGCAAGAAGCTGGCCAACGCCGCCGGCGGCGCGAACTATATCGAGACGGTCTGGGGCCGCGGCTATGTGCTGCGCGAGCCCGACGGCGGCGACTATCTCGAAAGCGCCTGATAGCGCCCTCCCCGCTCCCGCATCAGACCCGCCGCTCGTCGGCGGGTTTTCTTTTGCGTGGATTGCCGGATTCTACCGGCACGGACACAAAAAAGCGGCCGGCTCCTTTGGAGCGGCCGCCTTTCATTTGGCTATGAGCGATCTCCTCAGGCGGCGATCGAAAGATTGCCGAAGACCTGGGTCAGGATCTTGCGGTCGAACGGCTTCAGCAGGAAGTCGTCGGCGCCGGCGCGCTTGCCCATCATCATCTTCTTGAGATCGGCCTCGACCACGCAATAATAGATGCGTACAGACTTGCCCTGCGGCAGGTTGCGCACGTTGCCGATCAGCTCGAGCGCGCCGTCCATGGTGGAATCGACGATCAGGATATTAGGCAGGTCGGCCTCGCAGCGCACCAGCGCCTCAAGCGAGCTCGAGGCTTCCAGCACGAGGAAATCGAAACCGGAAAGAATACGCTTGCCGACCTTGCGGACGACATCGGAACCGTCGGCGATCATCAACCGCTGCATTTGGCTGCTCCTAGGTCTCCCGCTCGCAGAGCGGGAACGATACAGGATGCAACTCTAACGGCGCCTGGCAAACAAAGCGTTAGCGGCCATGGTTAACGGACCGTGACCGCCCGCTAATCATTCCGATGCCGCAACCGTGCGGGCGGAGAAGACGATCTCTTCGGGATGCACCGTCACGTCGAGCTCCATCCCCGCCTCATCGGCGAGCAGCACCGTGTAGTAGGGCTGGATGGAATGCGCGTCGACCGCCTCTTCCGGCGTGCCGGAAAGGATCTCCATGAACTTCGGCGGCACGCGCAGCATGCGGCCCTTCACGGCGAGCTTGAATACCGCGTCGAATTCCGGGTTTTCCAGCGTCACGTCGATCGAGCCGCCGCGCGGGATCGCACCATAGGCGATGAGGAACAGGTTGAGCAGCAGCTTCACCCGGTTCTTCGCGACGATGGCGCGCGGCCCCGTCCAGGTGATCTCCGTCTTCTTCTCGGCCGCCGCGAAGTCGCGGGCCGCCTTTTCCGCCTCGCCCGTATCGATCGAGGCGCCGACCGAGCCGGACGCGCCGAAGGCAAGGCGCGCGAACTTCAGGCGCACGGAGGCGTTGAGGGCGCTGGCGCGGATGAGCTCCATCGCCTCGACGTCGGCGCCGCCCTCGTCGAGCAGTTCCAGACCGTTGTTGATCGCCCCGACGGGCGAGATGACATCATGGCAGACGCGGCTGCACAGAAGCGCTGCCAGATCGGGACCGGTCAGCGTAAGGTTCGGATTTTTCGCCATAAATTTCTCCCAGATCCACGCATTCGTTCATCGCGGGCCGCCCATTGCGGGCGCACGCGGGGACATTCCGCGCGACGCATAGCACGCCGGAATTGCGCGAGGCGTGCTCGATTTCAAGACAGCCATAATGACACCACATTTGGTAAACCGATTGTTAAGATCATCGGGTCAAATTGCTGCATGGAACGGGGCCGGGACATGAAGGAAGGCGAACGGACATGGCTATTTCACATCTGTTGACGAAGGCACTGGGGCTCGCCGCGGCGGTGTGCATGACCCTTTTCCTTGCGCTTCCGGCGGCTGCGCAGCAGAGCAACCAGTATTCCATGCAGGAGATCGTCGACGCCGGTCACAGCTTCTTCGGCGAGACCTCCGGCGGCCTTGCCAAGCTGGTGGAACGCGCCTTCGAATCCTACGGCCTGCCGAACGGTTACATTCTCGGCCAGGAAGGCTCCGGCGCCTTCGTCGCCGGCCTGACCTATGGCGAGGGCACGCTCAACACCAAGAATGCCGGCCAGCATTCCGTCTTCTGGCAGGGCCCCTCGCTCGGCCTCGACTGGGGCGGCCAGGGCAGCCGCACCATGATGCTCGTCTACAACCTGCCGAATGTCGATTCGCTCTACGACCGCTTCGGCGGCGTCTCCGGCTCGGCCTATATTATTGCCGGCCTCGGCATGCAGGTGAACGTCAACCGCGATATCGTGCTCGTGCCGATCCGCACCGGCGTCGGCGCCCGGCTCGGCGTCAATGCCGGCTATCTGAAGCTGACCCGCCAGCCCACCTGGAATCCTTTCTGACGCGAATGAAGCCGGCGCCTCGTCCGTCAGGCAAAAGCAGGCCGATTTCGCAGGACCGCCCCCTGTGCAAGCTCGAACGAGCCGCTATAGTGCGCTCGTTCGAGACCCGTTTTGGGCCATGTTTGGAACGAGTGGATCCGTGATCGAGTACGCCCTCCTCTTCGCACTCGGCTTTCTCGCCGCCACGCTGGCCGGCCTTCTCGTCGCCCCGGCGATCCAGAAGCGCATCGTCAGGTTCACCGAACAGCGCATGCTGGCCACCATGCCGCTCAGCCCGCAGGAAGTGCGCGCGCAGAAGGACATGGCGCGCGCCGCCTTCGCCGCCGAAAACGCGCGCCTTGCCCAGGACGTCCGCCGCGCGCGCGAGAAGCACACGCTGGAAATGGTCCGCAGCGAGAAGCTGATGGCCGAGGCCGGCAAGATCAGCACGGAGAATGCCGAACTTCACGCCCAGATCGCCGACATGAACATCGAGGCCGGCGACAGGCGCTCGGCGCTCCGGCGCGAGGAGATGAAGAGCGAGCAGTTGAGAAACGCGCTCGTCGGCGCCGACCGCGAGATTCGCGCGCGTGCGGCGGATATCGAAAAGCTCGAAGGCACGATCGGCCGCCTGCGCGCCGACATCGACAACATGAAGATCGACCTTGCCACGCGCGATACGGTGATGGAGAACCTGCAGAGCCGCATCGGCAATCTCAGGGACGAGCGCGACAAGCTGCGCGAGGATATCAAGGCCTCCATCGAGAAGGCGAAGGCGCTCGAAATCCGCCTTTCACGCGAGGAAGGCCGCGCCCGCCAGCTGGAGACGAAATTGACGCGGGAACTGGCCGGCAGCGCCGACAAGGACAATGCGATCGAGCGGCGCATCGCGGAGATCAACCGCCTGCGCGAGAAGGTGAAGACTTTGACGGCAGAAAGCAAGGAAGTGGCGAAGGCCGGCCGCGCCACCGGCCTTTCCCGCAGCATCGCGGCAAGCCGCATTTCGAACCGCCGCGCCGAGAAGGTGCAGCCCGTGCCGCCGATCGACATCGTCGCGCTGGAGGAGGATGCCCGCAACCAGAGCACCGCGCTCACCGAGCGCCTGCTGGCGGCCAGGACCGATGCGAACGATGCGGCGCTGCGCGAGGAGATGGCCGACCTCGCCAGCAAGATGATCGTGCTGACGGCCACGCGCGAAGGCGCAAGCTCCCCCGTCCATGACCTCATCGCGACCATCGAGCCCGATCTCGAAGGCGACGACCAGAGCCTCGCCCGCCGGGCGCGCGAGCGCATGGGCCACGACGAGACCTGACCGCGCACGCTTTGGGTCGGGAACCGAGCCCGGCCCCGCAAGACAGCGGCGGATTGTAGCCGGCGTCATTTCTGCGTAACATTCCCCCACGCCCTTCGAGCGCCCTGGAGGAGACCCGCGGCATGGCGAAGCTCGTATTCGCTCTGAACCAGTCCCTGGACGGCTATTCGTGCCCGAGCCGGCGCTCTTCCGTCATTTCATCGACGATGTGCGCGGCCTCGCCGGCATGCTGTACGGCCCCGGATGTACGAGGTGATGCGCTACTGGGACGACGATCGCCCGGAATGGGACGCGGCGGAACGCGACTATGCGGCGGCATGGCGCAGCCGACCGAAATGGGTCGTGTCGCGCTCGCTCAAATCCGTCGGCCCGAACGCCACGCTTCTTGCCGAAGACATCGAAGCGCCGATACGGCAACTGAAGGCCGGTCTCGATGGCGAGATCGAGGTTGCCGGACCCGAACTGGCGAAAAGCCTGACCGACCTCGGCCTCATCGACGAGTACCGGCTATATCTCCACCCCGTCGTGGTCGGCCACGGCAAGCCGTTCTTCGCCGGCCCGCGCCCGCCGCTGCGCCTCGTGGCGAGCGACCGCATCGGCGAGAATGTGATCCGGCTGACCTATCGTCCCGCTTGAAGCAATTCCAGCAAAAGTGCGAAGCGGTTTTGCGTCCGGGATTGCGCAAAAATAAAGAGTTGGAGCGTTTTCGCGATTCGAAGAAAAGCGGAAATGCTCTAGCTCACCCGGCCCATCGTCAGGGCGATCTGGTAGAGCGCGATGCCGCTCGCCGTCGCGACATTGAGGCTGTCGAGGCCGGGGCGTTGCGGGATGCGGGCGGTGCGGAACGAGGAGAGGATGCTCGCCGGCAGCCCCTCGCCTTCCGTCCCGAGGACGAGCGCGATCCGGCGCGCGGCCGGGATGGCGGCCACGGCTACCTCGCCGCGCGGCGAAAGCCCCCAGATCTCGAAGCCCGCCTCGGAAAGCCCGCGCAGCATGGTCTCGGCGGCAAGGCCGCGCGCGAAGGGCACCGTCAGCACGGAGCCGACCGAGACGCGAATCGCCTTGCGGTAGAGCGGATCGCAGGACGTCTCGTCGAGGAAGACCGCATCCGCCCCGAAGGCGGCGGCGTTGCGGAAGATCGAGCCGACATTGTCATGGTTGGAAAGGCCGCAGCCGGCCAGGACGAGGCTCGCCGCCGGCAGCCGGCCGAGCAGCGAGGCGCCGATGTCCGCCGCCGGCTTGCGGCCGAGCGCCAGCACACCGCGATGCATGTTGAAACCGGCGATCGCATCGAAGACCGGCTGCGCGGCGACATAGACCGGCACGCTTTCGGGAAAGGCGTCGAGCACCTCGCCAAGCCCGGCCAGCCGGTTTTCGAGAAGCAGGATGGCTTCCGACGCAAAGCCGTTGCCTTCCGCCGCGCCCTGCCCGAGCATGCGCAGCACCACGGTGCCTTCGGCAATGAAAAGCCCGTCGCGGCCCGTCAGGTCCCGCTCGCGGATCGAGATGAAGCCGGCAATGCGCGGATCGCCGGGATCGTCGATGCGGATCGGCGCGGCGGCCATGCCGGGTCAGTTGCCCGCAATGTCGATTTCGGCGACGACGCGGCCGGCGGCGATGTCGAAGAGGAAGGCCTTGCGCGCGCCATCGGCCATCGCGCCGTAGAACAGGATCTGCCCGGCCGACTGCGACACGGCCGAAACGGCGAAACCGGCCGGCAGCGTCGCGGTCGCCTTGACCGGCGCATCGCTCGGCACCGAAAGGCCGCCCGAAGTTGCCACCGCTTCCGGCTTGCCATCCCGGTTGCTGATCTTATAGACAATGGCTGCGAGCACCGCCATGAACATCAGAAGCATGATGCCGCCCGAAACGAGTTGCAGGCGCATCATCTTGCGGCGCACATTCTCCATGACCGGGTCGAGCGGCTTGTCTTCCTGATCGTCGTTTTCGATATTGGACATGTCGGGCGCCCTTCCGGCAATCAGCATAAGTGAAACGATGACCGACCCCTTTAAAGAAGCCGAGGCCACAAGAAAAGTCCTGACCGCGCCGGAAGATGCCGAAGGACGCATCGACGCATGGCTGGCCGCCACGCTCGCCGGCGACTATTCGCGCAGCCGCATCAAGGCGCTGATCGAGGAAGGCGCCGCCATCGTCAACGGCGTGGCGATGACCGAGCCGAAGCGCAAGGTGCATCCCGGCGACGTGATCGAGTTCACCATGCCCGCCCCGCGCGATCCCGAGCCGAAGGGCGAGGACATCCCGCTCGACGTGCTCTACGAGGACGACGACCTGATCGTGCTCGTCAAGCCGGCCGGCCTCGTCGTGCACCCCGCCGTCGGCAACTGGACGGGCACGCTGGTCAACGCCCTCATCCACCATTGCGGGGCGAGCCTTTCCGGCATCGGCGGCGTGCGCCGCCCCGGCATCGTGCACCGGCTGGACAAGGAAACGAGCGGCGTCATGGTCGTCGCCAAGAACGACGCGGCCCACCGCCATCTCTCCGACCAGTTCGCCGACCACGGTCGCACCGGCCCGCTGGAGCGCGCCTACCAGGCCATCGTCTGGGGCCGCCCGCGCCAGATCAAGGGCACGATCGACGCCCCGCTC
The DNA here is from genome assembly GCF_055330205.1 of Shinella sp. R2-11. Lineage (NCBI taxonomy): Bacteria > Pseudomonadati > Pseudomonadota > Alphaproteobacteria > Hyphomicrobiales > Rhizobiaceae > Shinella > Shinella sp. R2-11. The sequence continues at coordinate 381,560 of NZ_JBVAPC010000004.1, forward strand.
GGCCGCGGCGCCGACCGCACCAAGCGCGCCGTCAAGCGCGAGGACGCGGACGACGCCCGCGAGGCGATCACCCATTACGAGGTGGTGGAACGCTACGGCGAGACCGAGGACGGCACGAGCCTCGCCTCGCTGGTCGAGTGCCATCTGGAGACCGGCCGCACGCACCAGATCCGCGTGCACATGGCCCATATCGGCCATCCGCTGATCGGCGATCCCGAATATGGCGCTGCCTTCCGCACCAAGGCGAACCGCCTGCCGGACGAGGCGCGAAAGATCGTCAACGGCTTCCGCCGCCAGGCACTGCATGCCTTCCTCCTCCAGTTCGAGCATCCCTCGACCGGCGAGACCATGCATTTCGAGGCGCCCCCGCCGGCGGACATGGAACGGCTGATCGACGCCTTGCGCAGCATGGAAGAGGCGTAAACCCCTTGATTTGCGGGCGGCGGACCCCATCTTGGGGATGTGTCGCAAATTCCTTTCCGTCGCCGTCTTCACGCAGCCGTGAAGGCGCGCGCAATCTTGAATCATTGTTTCGCCATACCTATCTGTAGGATCAGTGGGGTCGCCATGACCCACGGGGAGCATGGTCGCTGACGGGGATCCGGTCTCGGGATCAAGCTCCGTACCAAGGCTTGCCGGAATGGAAGCCGTCTCAGAAAGGGGTGCTGAATGGCCCGCAATACGCTGCCGTCTATCACGGCCGGAGAAGGTGGTCTCAACCGCTATCTCGATGAAATCCGCAAGTTTCCGATGCTTGAGCCGCAGCAGGAATACATGCTCGCCAAGCGTTACCAGGAGCACGGCGACCGCAACGCCGCCCATCAGCTCGTCACGAGCCACCTTCGCCTCGTGGCCAAGATCGCCATGGGGTATCGCGGCTACGGCCTGCCGATCGGCGAAGTCGTTTCCGAGGGCAATGTCGGCCTGATGCAGGCCGTCAAGAAATTCGACCCGGAACGCGGCTTCCGCCTCGCGACCTATGCCATGTGGTGGATCAAGGCCTCGATCCAGGAATATATCCTGCGGTCCTGGTCGCTGGTGAAGATGGGCACGACCGCCAACCAGAAGCGCCTGTTCTTCAACCTGCGCCGCATGAAGGGCAAGATCCAGGCCATCGACGATGGCGACCTGCGCCCCGACCAGGTGAAGGAAATCGCGACCAAGCTCAAGGTCTCCGAGGACGAAGTCGTCTCGATGAACCGCCGCCTGTCCGGCGACGCCTCGCTGAACGCGCCCATCAAGGCGTCCGAAGGCGACAGCGGCCAGTGGCAGGACTGGCTCGTCGACGACCACGACAGCCAGGAACAGACCCTGATCGAGCAGGACGAGCTGGAAACGCGCCGCGCCATGCTGGCCCGCGCGATGAGCGTCCTCAACGATCGCGAGCGCCGCATCTTCGAGGCCCGCCGCCTCGCCGAGGACCCGGTCACGCTGGAAGAGCTTTCCAGCGAGTTCGACATCAGCCGCGAGCGCGTGCGCCAGATCGAGGTGCGCGCCTTCGAGAAGGTGCAGGAAGCCGTGCAGAAATACGCGGCCGAACAGGCCCGTGCCGTCCGCGTCATCGAAGACGCATAAGGCGAACGGTATCCGACATGAAAAAGGCCCGGCAGCGATGCCGGGCCTTTCTTTTGCGTGTCGGGCGGACCTTACTGGCCGGCGCCGGCGCTGCCGGCCGCGGCCCAGGCCTTCATCACCTTGTCGAAGGCTTCCGTGCCGGCCGCGCCCTTGTCGAGCGTCAGCAGCGCGCGGCGGCCGTTGCGGTAGGTGATCGGGATATCGATCCACGCGCGCGTGCGCATGAGTTCCGTGTTCTTGGCGATCGCCTCGGGGAAGTCGTTGAGCGCGATCATGTGGAAGTCGTCGGTGATCTTGGCGGGCACCGCGATGAGCGCGTCGCCGCGATCCTGCTCGGTCCGCTTCATCGCCACGCGCTGCACGCTCTCGATGCCGCCGCCCTCGAAATTCTCCGGCAGCGAGAAGACCAGCTCGACGATATGGCTCGCCGGCAGCGACTTGTCCGCATTGCGGCGGAAGGTGATGAGCGCCGTCAGGCCCTTCGAGGGCACGTTGATCTGCGCGCGCACCACCGGCTCGGGCTTGGCATCGCCGCCCGGCGATTCCTCGGCGCTCGACCAGGCGACCGTGCCTTCGATGGCCGTCGGCGAGGTCTGGCCGAGACGCTCCTCGTAAAGGAACATCTTCTGCGACACGCCCGCGGCCGGCTGCTCGCCGGTCGCAGCCGGGGTTTGTTCGCCGGTCGTCGTCGCCGCACCGTTGGCCGGGGTCTGCTGCGCCGTTTCCGTGCCCGCGGCCACGCCGGCATTGCCGTCGTTCTCGGCCGAAGCGGTTTCCGTGGACTGGGCCGCGACGGACTTGCCCTCTTCGGCCCCGTTACCGTCGAGCGCCGGCGCCGGGCCGTTGTCGACCTCCGAGCCGTCCGCCATCAGGCGCTGGGTGAACTTGCCGCTGGCATTCTGCGCTGCGGAAGCGACCTCGGTGTTCGCCGTGGTGCCGGCGGCATTATTATCGCCCGTCTGCTGGGTGGAAGGCGTGGTGTTCGCCGGCAGGTCGCGTGCGCCATCCGCCGTGTCGGTGGCCGGCTTCGTCTCCGCGGGCGTCTTTTCCGCCAGGGCGGTGAAGGAGGCGATCTTCTCGTTGACCCAGCCGTTCACCGTATCGCGGTTGAACCAGTAGGCCGCGCCGGCACCGCCGACGATCGCCAGGAATGCGACGGTGGCGGCAAGCGCGCCGAGGCCGAAGCGCGACTTGCGCGGCTCGGCGCGGAACGAACGCTGCGGCGCACGGGCCGTCTCGGCGCCTGCTGTCGCCGCTGCGGTCGAAGTGATCCCCGCAAGGCCGTCGTCGAAGGCCGGGGGCGTTGCCGTGACGGACGGTTCCGTCTTGGCCGGAAAGCCCATCAGGTCGTCGAGGTCGTCCCAATCGCTCTTCTTCGCGGTGTCGGCCGGCTGGGCTTCCGCCGGGACGGCCTTTTCCTCCGGCCATTCCCAGGCGAGCGGATCGGGCTCGACGGCGGGCTGGTCGTGGTTCTCGGCGACGGTCGCGGTGGTGGCCGCCTCGTTCCAGTCCCATGCGGCCTCGGCGGCCGGCATGCGGGCTTCCGCCAGCGGATCGGCCTCCGGCGCCTGCACGTCGTGAACGGGATAGGCGACCGGCTCGGGCTCGACGACCTCCACCGTCTCGGCCCCCGCCTCGGCGGTCACGTCATGCTCGGGCTCGTGCCAGGAGGGAACGTAGTCCTGCGTCGGCTCGGCCTCCGCCTGCCAGGACGGCTCGACATGGGCGGCGACGGCGACCGGCTCGTGATGAACGATCTGCTCCTCGACGACGGGTTCGGGCTCAGGCTCGACGTCCGGCTCGCTGACGGCGACGGGCTCCTCGGCAACCGGCTCTTCGGCCACCGGTTCATGAGCAATGGGTTCATGAGCGACAGGTTCGTAAGCGACGGGCTCTTCGGCCGGCAGCTCTTCCGCATGATGCTCGACGGCGGCCGGCTCCTCGTAAGGCTCCGGCTCGGCGGCTGTGACAGGCTCTTCTTCCGGCTGCGCGACGACGGCGGGTTCTTCCGCCACCGGCACGGCTGCAACGGGTTCCTCGACGGGTTCGAAAGCGGGCTCATCGGCCGGAAGCGCCTCGGCATGATCGCCCTCGACGTCCGTGATCGCCGCTTCCAGCTTGTCGAGCTGGCGCTTCATGAGTTCATCGGAAGGGCGCGGGTTCATGGATTCGAGCTGCCGGCGGACCGCGCCGCGGGCTTTCTCGTAAACCTTCTGCCGCATCTCGGCATTGTTGTCCGAGAGGCCATCCACGGCCCTTCGAATGACTGCTACAAAATCCGCCATCAGAACTTTCCGTCGTGTTCGCGTGCTATCCTATTGGAATAGGTCACGGAACTGGTGTTGAGCTTGAGATTAGTCCTCAAACGGGTCGGTCACAAGTATGGTGTCGTCCCGCTCCGGGCTTGTCGAAAGCAGGGCGACCGGCGCGCCGATCAGCTCCTCGACCTGGCGGACATACTTGATCGCCTGGGCCGGCAGGTCCGCCCAGCTGCGCGCGCCGACCGTCGATTCCTTCCAGCCTTCGAGCGTGACATAGATCGGCTCGACGCGGGCCTGCTGGCCCTGGCTTGCCGGCAGGTGGTCGATCTCCTGGCCGTCCAGCTTGTAGCCGACGCAGATCTTCAGCTCGTCGAGGCCGTCCAGGACGTCGAGCTTGGTGAGCGCGATGCCGGTGATGCCGTTGGTGGCGACCGACTGGCGCACCAGCGCGGCGTCGAACCAGCCGCAGCGGCGCTTGCGGCCCGTCACCGTGCCGAATTCATGGCCCTTCTCGCCGAGGAACTGGCCGATCTCGTCGGTAAGCTCCGTCGGGAACGGGCCTTCGCCGACGCGGGTCGTATAGGCCTTGGTGATGCCGAGGATGTAGCCGAGCGAGCCCGGGCCCATGCCCGAACCGGCGGCGGCCTGGCCGGCAACCGTGTTGGACGAGGTGACGAAGGGATAGGTGCCGTGGTCGATGTCGAGCAGCGAGCCCTGCGCGCCTTCGAAGAGGATGCGCGCGCCGCGGCGGCGCTCCTTGTCGAGCATCAGCCAGATCGTCTCGCGGTAGGGCAGGACGCGGTCGGCGACCGAGGTCAGCTCCTGCATGATGGTCTCATGCGCCACTTCGCTCTCGCCGAGGCCGCGGCGCAGCGCGTTGTGGTGGGTCAGCAGGCGCTCGACCTTGCCGGAAAGCGTCTCGGGATCGGCAAGGTCCATGACGCGGATGGCTCTACGGCCGACCTTGTCCTCATAGGCCGGGCCGATGCCGCGGCGGGTCGTGCCGATCTTGACGCCCGAATTGGACTTGGAGGCGGCGTCCTCGCGGATGCCGTCGAGCTCGCGGTGCAGCGAGAGGATCAGCGTGGCGTTGTCGGCGATGCGCAGGTTCTCCGGCGAAATCTTGACGCCCTGCTTTTCCAGCTTGTCGATCTCGGCGATCAGCGCGTGCGGGTCGACCACGACGCCGTTGCCGATGACGGCCATCTTACCCGGACGCACGACGCCGGAAGGCAGCAGCGAAAGCTTGTAGCTGGTGCCGTCGATGACGAGCGTATGGCCGGCATTGTGACCGCCCTGGAAGCGCACCACGATATCGGCGCGTTCGGAAAGCCAGTCGACAATCTTGCCCTTGCCTTCGTCACCCCATTGCGATCCGATCACCACGACGTTCGTCATTTCATCTTTCCCGTTTTCGCGCGCGAGCGCTTCACTCGTTTACGCGCACGTGCGCGTGCGCCTGACCTGAAACCCGCGCATCTATACTGTGTTGTCTTTGGGAATGCGACCCTGTTATGGCGGCCGGCATCCGCTTTTTGCATGACATGGCGCGGATTTTCGCCTTATGTGAGGCGCCGCTCGCGCATCCCGCCCCCGCCTTTCTCACCCGGACAAGCCGCCTTGAACAGCAGAGCCTATATCTATCTGTCCGTCACCACGCTTTTCTGGGGCGCGAACTCGGTTGCCGGCAAGCTCGCCGTCGGCCATGTCAGCCCGATGGTGCTGACGACCTTTCGCTGGATCGTGGCCCTTCTCGTCATCCTCGCCCTCATGCTGCCGCAGGTGAAGCGCGACTGGCCGAAGATCCGCCGCCACTGGCTGCAGCTCCTGCTCTACGGCGTCTTCGGCTTCACGGCCTTCAACGCCCTGCTCTACACCGCGCTCGGCTATACCAGCGCCATCAATGCGGTCATCGAGCAGGCCGGCATTCCCATGCTGATCTTCGTCTTCAACTTCCTGCTCTTCCGCATCCAGGCATCGCTCGCGCAGGTTCTCGGCTTCACCGTGACCCTTGTCGGCGTGCTGGTAACAGCCGCTCATGGCGAATTCTCGGCGCTGGCGGAACTCCAGTTCAATTTCGGCGATGCCCTGATGCTCGTCGCCTGCATCGTCTATGCCGGCTATACGGTATCGCTGCGCTGGAAGCCGGACCTGCACTGGCAGAGCTTCATCGCCGCCCCCGCCTTCGGCGCCCTCCTCAGCGCTATCCCGCTCTTCATCTGGGAGCTGTCGCGTGGCGCGGCCATCTTCCCGGACGCCACCGGCTGGGGCGTCGTGCTCTATGCCGGCATCTTCCCCTCGCTGCTGTCGCAGGTGCTCTATGTGCGGGGCGTCGAGATGATCGGCGCGAACCGCGCCGGCCTCTTCATCAACGCCATTCCCGTCTTCGGCACCATCCTCTCCGTCTTCCTGCTCGGCGAGACGATGCAGCTCTTCCATGTCCTTGCCCTGCTCCTCGTCCTCGGCGGCATCGCGGTCGCCGAATGGGGCAGGCCGAAGGAAAAGAACGGCTGAAAGAAAAGGCCCGCCGGACAGTTCCGGCGGGCCTTTCCAGTCCGTCTTGGGAGGGACGAAGATCAGTCGACGTTGAAGACGAGCGGCTTGACCTGGCGGATCGCCGGGTTGGCGCCGAGCCTGGCGACCACGTCATCGGAAATCGGGCCGTCGACATAGAGCAGCGCGATGGCGTCGCCCCCTTCCTTCTCGCGGCCGAGCTGGAAGTTCGCGATGTTCACGCCGGCCTCGCCGAGCGTCATGCCGATGAAGCCGATCATGCCGGGAACGTCGGTATTGGTGATGTAGACCATGTGGCGGCCGACATCGGCGTCGAGGTTGATGCCCTTGATCTGGATGAAGCGCGGCTTGCCGTCGGAGAAGACCGTGCCGGCGACCGAGCGGGTCTGATTGGCGGTCTTCACCGTCAGGCGGATATAGCCGTCGAAGACGCCCGACTTGTCGCGCTTGACCTCGGAGAGGATGATGCCCTTTTCCTTGATCATCACCGGCGCCGAGACCATGTTGACGTCGGCCACCTGCGAGCGGATGAGGCCGGCAAGCACCGCGCTGGTCAGCGCCTTGGTGTTCATCGTCGCGGTCGCGCCGTCGTAGAGGATCTCGATTTCCTTGATCGCGCTTTCCGTGACCTGGCCGACGAAGGCGCCGAGCACGTCCGCAAGGCGGATGAAGGGCTTCAGGATCGGCGCTTCCTCCGCCGTGATCGACGGCATGTTGATGGCGTTGGAGACGGCGCCCTTGACGAGGTAGTCCGACATCTGCTCGGCGACCTGGAGCGCGACGTTCTCCTGCGCTTCCGTGGTCGATGCGCCGAGATGCGGCGTGCAGACGACGTTATCGAGGCCGAAGAGCGGGCTTTCGGTCGCGGGCTCGACCTCGAACACGTCGAAGCCGGCACCGGCGACATGGCCGGACTTGATGGCTTCGGCAAGCGCCGCCTCGTCGACGAGGCCGCCGCGGGCGCAATTGATGATACGCACGCCCTTCTTGGTCTTGGCGAGCGCTTCCTTGCCGAGGATGCCGCGCGTCTTGTCGGTCATCGGAACGTGGAGGGTGATGAAGTCGGCGCGGGCGAGCAGGTCGTCCAGTTCCACCTTCTCGACACCCATTTCCACGGCACGCTCGGCCGACAGGAAGGGATCGTAGGCGATGACATGCATGCCGATGCCGATGGCCTTCTTGCAGACGATACCGCCGATATTGCCGGCGCCGATGACGCCGAGCGTCTTGCCGGTGATCTCGACGCCCATGAACTTGGACTTCTCCCACTTGCCGGCCTGCGTGGAGGTATCGGCCGCGGGAAGCTGGCGGGCAACGGCGAACATCAGCGCGATGGCATGCTCGGCCGTGGTGATCGAATTGCCGAAGGGCGTGTTCATGACGATGATGCCACGGCGCGAGGCGGCCGGGATATCGACATTGTCGACGCCGATGCCGGCGCGGCCGATGACCTTGAGGTTGGTCGCCGCCGCGATCAGCTTTTCCGTCGCCTTGGTGGCCGAGCGGATGGCAAGGCCGTCATAATTGCCGATGATCTCGGCGAGCTTTTCCTTGTCCTTGCCGAGCTTCGGCTGGAAGTCGACTTCGACGCCGCGATCGCGAAAGATCTGGACGGCGGTTTCCGAGAGTTCGTCGGATACGAGTACGCGAGGTGCCACGATGGCCTCCTTAAATCGGTCTTGGAAGATGAGATAAAGGGTGGCTTCGCCCGGAGGACGAAGCCGGTCGCGAAATCAGGCCGCAGCCTTGGAAAGCGTCGCCTTCTGGGTCTCGAAGGCCCAGGTCAGCCAAGGCATCAGCGCCTCGAGGTCGGCGGTGTCGATGGTGGCGCCGGCCCAGATGCGAAGGCCCGACGGGGCATCGCGGTAGGCGCCGATGTCATAGGCGACACCCTGTTTGTCGAGCAACGAGACGAGGCCCTTGGCGAAAGCGCCTTGAGCCTCGGCGTCGAGCGCCAGCACGTCCTTGTCGGCGATCGTCAGGCAGACCGAGGTGTTGGAGCGCGTCGCCGGGTCCCTGGCGAGATTGGCGATCCACTCGTTCTTCTCGACGAAGTCGAAGATGACCTTGGCATTGGCATCGGCGCGGGCCATCAGGCCCTTGAGGCCGCCGACCTTCTTGGCCCAGAGGAGCGCATCGATATAGTCCTCGACGCAGAGCATGGAGGGCGTGTTGATCGTCTCGCCCTGGAAGATGCCCTCGATCAGCTTGCCGCCCTTGGTCATGCGGAAGATCTTCGGCATCGGCCATGCCGGCGTGTAGCTTTCGAGGCGTTCGACGGCACGCGGCGACAGGATGATGACGCCGTGCGCGCCCTCGCCGCCCAGCACCTTCTGCCAGGAGAAGGTGACGACATCGAGCTTGGCGAAATCGAGGTTCTGCGCGAAGGCGGCCGAGGTCGCGTCGCAGATGGTGAGGCCCTTGCGGTCTGCCGGGATGAAGTCGGCGTTCGGCACGCGCACACCCGAGGTCGTGCCATTCCAGGTGAAGACCACGTCACGGTCGAAATCGATCGTGGAAAGGTCGGGAAGCAGACCGTAATCCGCCGTGATCTTGCGGGTGTCGGGGAGCTTCAGCTCCTTCACGACGTCCGAGACCCAGCCCGAACCGAAGCTTTCCCAGGCGACCATGTCGACGCCGCGCGGGCCGAGCAGCGACCACAGCGCCATCTCGACGGCGCCGGTATCGGAGGCCGGCACGATGCCGATGCGGTAATCCGCCGGCACTTCCAGGACGTCACGGGTGAGATCGATGGCCTGCTTGAGCTTGGTCTTGCCGATCTTGGCGCGGTGCGAACGACCGAGCGGCGCATCGGAAAGCGCTTCGAGCGACCAATTGGGGCGCTTCGAGCAAGGGCCAGAAGAGAAATGGGTATTGTTCGGACGCACGTCCGGCGGTGTGACGGTCTTCGTCATGATCGCTATCCTTCCAGATAGATAGCTCCTCGTTGGGGAGGAGTGTCCCGCCGCCGGAAATATGGGAGAGCCGTTTTCAAGTCAAGCGGAATATGTCGCGATCGAAAAATATTAGGGCGCAACGGAAACGGTGCGCGGGTTGCCCGGCGCGCCGCCGCAAAAGCCAATAGACGATGCCTTACCAGAGAGGAACGCGCAGCCCGACGCGGAATTCGTGCTTGTGCAGCCCGTGGTCGCGGATCTCCACGTCGCCAGCGGCGGAGCGGAAGGCCTTGCCGCCGCCCATGCCGGAGAAGCGATAGCCGAAGTCGAGCTTGACGCGGGAGGTGAGGTCCACGGAAGCGCCGGCCATCAGGGCATAGGTGAAGCGCAAGCCGTCCCGCCCTTCCAGACCGGTGCAGCCCGCGCCCGAGCAGGCAGGGTCCCGCCAGTCGAGCCAGGTCACGCCGAGCCCTGCCCCGAGATAGGGCGTGAAGCCGGCGAGCGTGCCGAGGTCGACATAGCCGTTCGCCATCAGGCCGGCGGCGGAATAGTCCGCCTTGAAGGCGCAGGGACCGCCGGCGCAGGTCGCGCTGCCCTTGAAGTCATCTTTGGAAAAATCGGCGATCACATCGCCGCGCAAGAGATCGCTGAACTGGTAGCCGATGCCGACGCCGTAGGAGAGCGGCCGGGAGAAGCGCGCCGTATCGAAATCCCGCGTGCCGCCCGCATCCGTGAGGCGGGGCCGGTCACCCTTGATCCAGCCGGAATAGCCGAGATCGCCGCGAATGTACCAGCCTTCGGCCGAAGCGCTTTTCGACACGTCGATTTCCGGCGCATCGATGATCTCGATGTCGTCGGCAACGGCACTCGTCGCGATGAAAGCGGCGACGGCGGCCATGCCAAACGGTGCGAAGCGGCGGAACATGTCTCATTTCCCTGAAGACCGGATATGTCCGGCAGTAACCCCGGCGCCGGCCGCCTCACGCCGCCATACACCGTCGGTTAACCATATTTCTTAAGGAATGAAGAAACCGTTAAGCCCCTCCCCGCCGCGCCGGAACGCAAAAGGCCGCCCCGAAGGGCGGCCCTGAAAATTCATCCGGCAAGGCGGCTTACTTGTAGACCGGCTGCTCGATCGGAATATCGGCCGGCGGGACATAGGTCGCCGTTTCGCAGCCGTTGAAGGAGTAACGCAGACCGGCGCGGGCCTCGTGGCTGTAGAAGCCCTTGTCGTAACCGGGACCGCCGGCACTGCCGACAAAGCCGAACATATCTCCCTTAGTGACGTGGCGGAAGCGGTAGCCAATATCGGCCTTGAGGTTACAGGTCACATCGACCGATGCACCAGCCATGAGAGCATATGTGAAGCGCCAGCTTCTCTTGCCGCCATGCGTCACGGTACCGTCGCAGTGGGTATCGTCGATTGTCGAGCAGTTTGTGTTCTTCAAGTTATTCCACCGCACGTATGTTCCACCGATACCAGCGCCAACATACGGGGTAATGGCTCCATAATGCCCTATATCCACATAGGCATTAGCGAGTAGGCTAAGAGCCGTCATAGAAGCGATGTCAGTCGAAGTACATGGCCCCGAGCAAGCGCTACCGGCGGGGTCATAAGCCCCAGCGGCACCGCCACCGGAGGTCGAACCACGGAATTTAGAATTAAACATATAATCGAGCGTAACATCAGTGCGGAAGTGATCGGTAATCTGGTAACCGACACCACCACCGATAGTAAAACCACTCTTCAACCGGGTGGTATCGAAATCATTCGATATGTTAGTACCATTCGGAAAATAATGCGCCCCGCGCATCTTGTTGTACGACCAGCCCGTATCACCGCGCAGGTACCAGCCGCCCGTCTCAACCACCGCGACTTCCTGTGCCGAGGCCTCGATGACCTGCGGCTCATACAGATCGGCCGCGTAACCCGACGTGCCTGTCAGCAGGACGGCGACGATGCCACTCAAAACTTTCCTCATGGCCTTGCTCCAATAGGCTTGTGCTTGGCACGCCCGGCAAGCCGGCTTTCCAAGTCCCTCGATCGGCTATGGATAATGGCGAAGAAAGGTTAAGGCCCGATTAACTACAAAAATTTACTCTATCCGTTAACAACCATTCACAAATCCGGTAAATCTTTAAGTAAAGAACGCACTTCCACTTGCCGCCAATAGAAAAGGCCGGGGCAAGGCCCCGGCCTTCAGAAAAATGCGGTCGATCCGTTCAGGCGGCGCTGCGCACCGCGCCGATGACGCCGACGAGCTCATCCACGATGCGCTCCACCTGGGCGCGATCGTCGCCTTCCGCCATCACGCGGATCAGCGGCTCGGTGCCGGAGGGGCGGATGAGGAGGCGGCCGTTGCGGGCAAGCTCGCTTTCCGCATCCGCGATGGCCTGGCGCACCGCGGCGTCTTCCAGCGGCTTGCCGGCCTGCACGCGAACATTCTTGAGGATCTGCGGCACCGGCTCGAAACGGTTGCAGACCTCGCTCACCGTCCTGCCGCTGCGCTTGACGCAGGCAAGGATCTGCAGCGCCGCCACGAGGCCGTCGCCGGTCGTGCCGAAATCGGACAGAACGATATGGCCGGACTGCTCGCCGCCGACATTGTAGTCGTGCTGGCGCATATGCTCGACGACATAGCGGTCGCCGACCTTGGTGCGCTGGAGGCCAAGGCCCTTGTCCGTAAGGAAGCGTTCGAGACCGAGATTGGACATGACGGTCGCGACGATGCCGCCGCCACGCAGCATGCCGTCCTCCGCCCAGCTTTCGGCGATGACCGCCATCAGCTGGTCGCCGTCGATGATCTTGCCGTTCTCGTCGACGATCTGCACGCGGTCGGCGTCGCCATCGAGCGCGATGCCGATATCGGCGCGCACCTCATGCACCTTGCGCTGCAGCGTTTCCGGGTGGGTCGAGCCGCATTCGAGATTGATGTTGAGGCCGTCCGGCTCGTTGCCGATGGTCACGACATCCGCGCCGAGCTCCCAGAGCGCGGCCGGCGCCACGCGATAGGCCGCGCCATTGGCGCAGTCGATGGCGACGCGCAGGCCCTGCAGCGTGACGTCACGCGGCAGCGTGCGCTTGGCATGCTCGATATAGCGGTCGTGCACGCCGTCGATGCGCTTGGCCCGGCCGATCTCGGCGGACTTAGCGAGCTGCGCCATCATGTCCTTCTCGAGCAGGTCCTCGATCTCCATCTCCAGCTCGTCGGAAAGCTTGTAGCCGTCCGGGCCGAAGAGCTTGATGCCGTTGTCGTAGAAGGGATTGTGCGAGGCCGAGATCATCACGCCGATATCGGCGCGCAGCGACCGCGTCAGCATGGCGACAGCGGGCGTCGGGATCGGGCCGAGGACGAAGGCGTCGATGCCGGCCGCGGTGAAGCCCGCCACCATGGCGTTTTCCAGCATGTAGCCGGAAAGGCGCGTGTCCTTGCCGATCACCACGCGGTGCCGGTGGGCGCCGCGCCGGAAGATCGTGCCGACGGCGATGCCGACCCGCATGGCAAGGTCCGGCGTCATCGGGAAGGTGTTGGATTGACCCCGGATGCCATCCGTGCCGAAGTAACGACGTTTCATGTTCGCTCCTGAATTCGCCGGCCGGGCGGTAAGCCGCCGCGCCGGCGCGATACGCGCCCCATCTGCCGCGTCCAAGGTGCCTTCCGCGAGGCACCAACGAGGCAAGCATACTAGCCCCCTCGGGTAACCTTAAGCTTAAGACGCGCAGCTTTTGCGCTTCTTTGCCATAAAACCGGGCAAAGAACACCCGTCCCGGAATCAGGATTCATTACACTGCGTTACCGAAAGAAAACGGCCGGGAAAGATTTCCCGGCCGTTTCCATGTTTCCTGTCGCGGCGATTACTGCGGCTGCGGTTCCATTCCGCTTTCCGGTTCGCCGCCCTTCTTCTGGCCGGCCTTCGGAACGGCCGAGCCGCGATGCGGCGGCGTGTCGTCACCAAGATCGCGCGCCGGCTTCTCGCCGCGGATCAGCGCCTTGATCTCGTCGCCCGTCAGCGTCTCGTATTCGAGCAGGCCTTCGGCGAGCGCCACGAATTCGTGGTTCTGCTCGCTGATGATGCGCTTGGCCTCGGCATAGGCCTCGTCGATCAGCCGGCGGATCTCGTTATCGATCTTCTGCGCGGTCGCTTCGGACACGTTCTTCTGCTGCGCGACGGAATGACCGAGGAAGACCTCCTGCTGGTTCTCGCCATAGGCGACCTGGCCGAGCTGATCGGAGAAGCCCCATTGCGTAACCATGGCGCGGGCAAGCTTGGTGGCCTGCTCGATGTCCGAGGATGCGCCGGAGGTGATGTTGTCCTTGCCGAAGGTGATCTCCTCGGCGACGCGGCCGCCCATCATGATGGCGAGGCGCGAGACCATCCACTTGTAGCTCATCGAGTAGCGGTCACCTTCGGGAAGCTGCATGACCATGCCGAGCGCACGGCCGCGCGGAATGATCGTCGCCTTGTGCAGCGGATCGGCGAGCGGCACCTTGAGCGCGACGATGGCGTGGCCGGCCTCGTGATAGGCGGTGAGCTTCTTTTCCGCCTCGGTCATGGCCGAGGAGCGGCGCTCGGCGCCCATCATGATCTTGTCCTTGGCGTCCTCGAATTCCTGCATGGTGACGAGGCGCTTGTTGCGGCGCGCGGCCATCAGGGCCGCCTCGTTGACGAGGTTCATGAGGTCAGCGCCGGAGAAGCCGGGCGTGCCGCGGGCAAGGATCTTGAGGTCGACATTCGGCGCGAGCGGCACGTTGCGCACATGCACCTTGAGGATGCGCTCGCGGCCGACGATGTCCGGGTTCGGCACGACGACCTGGCGGTCGAAGCGGCCGGGACGCAGCAGCGCCGGGTCGAGGACGTCGGGGCGGTTGGTCGCGGCGATGAGGATGATGCCCTCGTTCGCCTCGAAGCCGTCCATCTCAACGAGAAGCTGGTTCAGCGTCTGCTCGCGCTCGTCGTTGCCGCCGCCGAGACCGGCGCCGCGATGGCGGCCGACGGCGTCGATTTCGTCGATGAAGATGATGCAGGGCGCGTTCTTCTTGGCCTGCTCGAACATGTCGCGCACGCGGCTGGCACCGACGCCGACGAACATTTCCACGAAGTCGGAACCCGAAATGGTGAAGAACGGCACATTCGCCTCACCCGCGACGGAGCGGGCGAGCAAGGTCTTGCCGGTGCCGGGCGGGCCGACGAGCAGCACGCCGCGCGGAATGCGCCCGCCGAGACGCTGGAACTTTTGGGGATCGCGCAGGAACTCGACGATCTCTTCCAGATCCTGCTTGGCCTCGTCCACGCCCGCGACATCCGCGAAGGTCACGCGGCCATGCGCTTCGGTCAGGAGCTTCGCCTTGGACTTGCCGAAGCCCATCGCCCCGCGCGAGCCGCCCTGCATCTGCCGCATGAAGAACAGCCAGACACCGAGGATCAGCAGCATGGGCAGCAGCGTGCCGATATAGCTGAGGAAGCCGGACGAGCCGTCCGTCTCGGGCCGCGCGCTGACGACAACGTTCTTCGCCTCCAGGCGCTGGACGAGCGAGTTGTCGCCGTTCGGCGCATAGGTCTGGAAGGTCGCGCCGGTCTCGACATAGCTGCCGACGATCTTCTCGCCGGTAATGACGACTTCCTTGACCCGGCTCGAGTCCACTTCCTTGAGGAACTGCGAATACGGGATTTCCCGCGAGCCGGTCTGCGTCGGGCTCGTCTGGAACATGCTGAACAGCGCGATCAGCAGAAGGGCAATGATCGCCCAGAGGGCGAAGTTTCGGAAGTTAGGATTCATCGAGCTTTCCGGGCACTTTCTCGGCCAAGGGCTCCTGACCGCTTCTCTCCCGCCTAACATAGGGTCGCCTTGCGGCCTTGCCAAGGCAAAGCGCTCGGCCCCGGGGGGGTTTTCTCAAACTATCGTCAACAGGCCGGGCCGAACGGCCCCTTGCGGGCCGTCCCGATGCCGGCATCTGCCGTCATGCTACCACAACGCTTCGGCCTGCGCCTTCATTCGTTCGGCGGAGACGCAAAAGATGGGCAGCCGGCAAGCTGCGCCAGCGCCTGCGCGGCCGGCAGGTCGAATCGGGGAAGGAATCGCGCGTAGGGCGCGATCACCGGGGCGATATCGACCATGCCTGCACCCACCGGCGCGCCGTCCTCGAATTTCAGGCAGGGCGCGGCATGGCGCGCCCTGAGGGCGGGGCCTTGAAGGCCTTCCACCGCCTCCTGCCCGAGCGCCGAGACGATGATCGTCCGCCGCGTCCCGTTGACGAGGCGAAACCGGCCGTCCCAAACGCCCGCCGCCCCGGCGGGAAGGACGAGGGGAGCGATGTCGCGGCATTCTCGGTAGAGATAGAGCCCGTCGCGGCGGCGGTCGAACACGACGCGCCCGGCCGTCATCCGCGACAGTGTGCCGCTGGCAAGGAAGGTCCGCAACCGGCCGGCCGAGCGGGTTTCCAGCACATGCACCCGCCCGCCGGCGGTCGCCGCCAGCAGCAGCAGGCCCCGCCAGCGCGCGGGATCGGCGAGCGCCGTCTCGACCGCGGCCGGCGCAAGCGCGAAAAGGCCCCGCTCCGCCCGCACATTGCCGAGAAGGAACCCGGCCGCGCGCTGCGCCAGCGAGAGCCGTTCGCCCGGCGTCGGCGGTACGGCCGCCGCATCGCCTCGCGTGCGGATGCGCACCCGCTCGAAACGGGGATTGGCATTGCTCGGGTCGTCGATCCAGCCTTCGCCCTTCTCGCGAAGAAATGAGCGGATCGTCTCCCGGTCGATGCCGAGGAAGGGTCGCAGCAGCCAGACCGCACCGTCGAGGAGAACCGCATCCGCCATGCCGGAAAGCCCGATGCCGTCCGCCGCCCGCGCCGCGCGCATGGCGACGGTCTCCACCTGGTCGTCGCGCGTATGGGCGGAGAGGATGGCATCCGCCTGCATTTCCACGGCCGCGCCGCAAAGAAGTTCATAGCGTTTCGCGCGGGCGGCGGCCTGGAGGCCGGCCTGCGGCTTTGCGCCCCGCCAGCGCCGGATGACATGGGGAACGCCGTGGCGCGCGCAAAGCGCTGCGACGGCGGCAGCCTCATCGTCCGAGCCGGCGCGAAGGCCATGATCGACGGTGCAGGCCGAAAGGGTGATATGCGGATGGCGCCCGGTGGCGCAGAGCGTGGCGAGCGCCACGAGAAGCCCCGTCGAATCGCTGCCGCCGGAAACGGCGATCAGCAGGCGGGCGGGGCGTTTGAAACTTGTCAGCAGGCGGCCGGCTGCCTCGACGACGGGATTGTCCGCGCGGGCCACGGCCTTGCCTCCATCCGCAATCAGCAGGACAGGCGGCTCTGTTCGGAAGAAACCTTGTTCTTCACGGCCTTGGAGGCGTTCGGGTAGCGCTTGTTCACTTCGCGCAGCGTCGCGCAGGCGGTTTCGCGATTATCGAGGGCGGCGAGCGACATGCCGAGCTTCAGCAGCATTTCCGGCGCCTTCTTGGACTTGGCGAAATTCTGGTGGGCATTGAGGAAGGTCTTGGCGGCCTCGTTGAAGTTGCCCTGCGAATACTGCGCCTCGCCCAGCCAGAAATTCGCGTCGGCGGCCTTCTCGCTCTTCGGGAAGACGTCGAGATAGTCGCGGAACTCGCGCTCGGCGACCTGGTAATCGCCCGAAAGCACATGGCCATAGGCCGCCTGGTAGAGATCGTCGGGATTGTCGAGCGAGGCGGTGGAGGATTGCGAGGCCTGCGGCAGGCCGGTATCGGCGCCCGGCACCGTGTTGTCGTTGCCGATCGAGGCGCTCTGGTTGTTCAGGTCCGGATTGGTCTCGGCGCCGATCGGGTTGCCGTTCTCGTCGAACTTGATGGAGCCGAGTTCCTGCGGCTGCGCGCCGCCGCCACCGCCGCCCTGCTGGCCGAGCGTGGCGGCCCCGGCGGTGTCATCCGCCGGTACCCGGTTCGAGGCGATCTGCTGGTCGGGCGTTCCGCCATTGACCGGCTTGTCGAGCGCGCCGCTCTTGCCGCCGGCCTTGCCCTTGCTGTTTTCCAGATCCTGGAAGCGATACTCGTTGTCTTCCTGCGCCTTGCGGATCTGCTCCTGCATCTGCAGGAGCTGGTAGCTCATCTCCTCGATGCGGCCGTTGAGGTTGCGGATCTCCTCCTCGAGCTGGCCGACCCGCGGGTCCATGGCCTGGGCGAGAACCACGTTTCCGTTGCCCGCTCCATGGCTCTTGTGGGAAAGGAAGCCGTTCGCCAGAGTCGAGAGCGGCGATGCGCTGATCGGCCCGACCGTGCCTGCGACCGCTGCGAGACTGAGAACGCCTGCCGCGACAAGTTTCTTCATCTATCTTCGTCCTGTTGGTCCGATTGTGCGCCGAAGCGCTGCCGAAGAGTTTTCCAAATACTCTCAAAAAGCAACGGAGTTCGGCCAAAGTGTGTTGAAAAAAGAAAGGCGGCCGAAAGGCCGCCTTTTCCATGCGTTCCCCGAGGGGAATTACATGCCCGCGCCGCCGAGAACGGTGACGGCACGACGGTTCTGCGACCAGCAGGAAATGTCGTCGCAGACGGCGACCGGACGTTCCTTGCCGTAGGAGATCGTCTTGATGCGGTTTGCCGGGATACCGCGCGAGGCGAGGTACTGGCGGGTCGCCGCAGCGCGGCGTGCGCCGAGCGCCAGGTTATATTCGCGCGTGCCGCGTTCGTCGGCGTGGCCTTCGACCGTGATCGCGTAGTTCGGGTAGCGCTGCAGCCACTGGGCCTGGCGGTCGAGCGTCGCGGCGGCGTCGGCGCGGATCGACGTGGAGTCGGTGTCGAAGAAGATGCGGTCGCCGACATTGACCGTGAAGTCCTGCTGCGAGCCGGGCGTCGCAGCGCCGCCGGCGCCGCCGTTGAGGCCGAGGTCGCCTGCGCTGTTCGGCAGGTTCTTCTTGGAGGCGCAGCCCGCCAGGGCGAGCGTCATGACGAGCGCGATCATCACCGGGTTGCGGGCGATGGTCTGCATGCGGCCAGCGGCCGGAGTATGAATGCGGCTCATGAGCCGGTCTCCTTGCATCAGTTCTTGCGTCAAGTTCGTTGAAGCGTCAGGTTTCAATCAGGGTTGCCAGACTGTAACCCGGAGCGGTTAATCCGCCTTCAACGGTTATGGTTAACGATTGCTTGTAAGACCGTCCCCGGCCCCTCGCATTTCATCATGCTGTCGCATGCTCGGGCGCGGAACCTCGTCACATATCCGCGCGGGCAGCATGCCGAAACGGAAGCGGGCCCGCCGCCTCTCGCCGTGGCGCCTGATTTACAGGACTTTGCGGCAAGAACGCGGCAGACTCGCCCCATATGGGATGGTCCGAAGACTATTCGAGCAGCGGCGACCAGGCCGGGTCGGAGG
Source organism: Shinella sp. R2-11 (assembly GCF_055330205.1). Lineage (NCBI taxonomy): Bacteria > Pseudomonadati > Pseudomonadota > Alphaproteobacteria > Hyphomicrobiales > Rhizobiaceae > Shinella > Shinella sp. R2-11. The sequence goes on from NZ_JBVAPC010000004.1 coordinate 400,145, forward strand.
CAAAGCCCTTCGTCTGGATGAGCTGCTCGTTGTAGCCCGTCAGGTCGATCGAGTAGATCTGCGGGCCGCCGGCGCCGGCCGACTGGCGGAAGAACATCAGCACGCGGCCGTTCGGCGCCCAGGTCGGGCCTTCATTGTGGAAGCCCGTGGTGAGGATACGCTCGCCCGAGCCGTCCGTCTTCATCACGCCGATGGAGAACTTGCCGCCCGACTGCTTGGTGAAGGCGATGAGGTCGCCGCGCGGCGACCAGACCGGCGTGGAATAGGAGCCGTCGCCGAAGGAGATGCGGCGCTGGCCGGAGCCGTCGGCGCCCATCACGTAGAGCTGCGGCCGGCCGCCGCGGTCGCTTTCGAAGACGATCTGGCTGCCGTCGGGCGAATAGGACGGCGAGGTGTCGATCGCCGCGGTCGAGGTCAGCCGCGTCGTGGTGCGCGAGCGCAGGTCCATCGTGTAGATGTTGGAGTTGCCCTCCTGCTGCAGGCTCATGATGACCTTCTGGCCATCCGGCGAGAAGCGCGGCGAGAAGGTCATGCCCGGGAAGTTGCCGACAACCTCGCGCTGCCCCGTCTCGAGCTGGAGCAGGTAGACGCGCGGCTGGTTGCCCTCGAAGGACATGTAGGTGATTTCCTGGCGGTTCGGCGAGAAGCGCGGCGTGAGCACGAGTTCATTCGAATTCGTCAGCGCCCGGGCATTGAAGCCGTCCTGGTCCATGATGGCGAGCTGGCGCTTGCGGTCCGTCTTCGGGCCGCTTTCGGCGACATAGACGATGCGCGTGTCGAAGTAGCCCTTCTCGCCCGTCAGGCGCTCATAGATCGCATCGGCGATGATATGCGCCACGCGGCGCCAGTTTTCCGGCTGCGTGTAGAACTGCTGGCCGGTGAGCTGCTGGCCGGCGAAGGTGTCCCAGAGGCGGAACTCGGCGCGCAGGCGCCCGTCGCCCTCCTGCGTCACGCGGCCCGTGACGAGCGCCTGCGCGTTGATGACCTTCCAGTCTTCGAAGCGCGGCGGCTGGTCCGGATTGGAGATCTTCTCGATGAAGGCCTGCTTGTTGACCGGCGCGAAAAGGCCGGAGCGCTTGAGGTCGGCCGCGATGACGTCGGTGATGCGCTGGCCGAGGTCGCCGCTGGCGACGAAATCCGTCACCGCGATCGGCAGCGGCTCGACATTGCCCTTGTTGATGTTGATTTCCACTTTCGCAAAGGCCTGCGGCAGGGACACCGCAAGGCCGGTCAGCACGACCAGCAAACGGAGAAGATTGCGTCTGAACATCTATCTGGGCCTTCCTGGTTCTTACATCATTTCGCTCGGATCGAAGTTCACGACAACTTCGCTCCAGGCATCGTATTTTTCCGGGGGCAGCCCCTTGAAGGGCCGCGATTTCATGATGGCGCGGCGCGCGCCGCCGGCAAGCGCCCGGCGCGCAGCCTCCGAGCCGCCGGTCGCCACGACTTCCGGCTCGCCGATAATGTCGCCGTTCTGGTCTAGCTGCATCGTGACCTTGATGCGCACGTCGGCGGCGTCCGAAAGGCCGGGGATGATCGACCAGTTGTTCTGGATCTGGCCGCGCAGCGCGTCCATCTCGCTCATCGAGAGCTTGGTGCCGGTCGTCGTCTTCTTGCCGCCGAGCGCCGCCTGCTCCTGCGAGCGCTTGGCGCCGCCGCCGGCCGCCTTTTCCTTGTTGAGAAGCGCGGCGATCTCGTCGGCGTTGAAGTCGCTGTCATTCAGCGAGCTCGCCTTCTCCTGCTTCTTCTTCTCGTCCTTCTTGCGGTCGGGCGTCTTGGCCGTCTGGGCCTTCGCCGTCTCGGTCTTCTTCTCTTCCGGCTTCTTCTCCGGCTCGGCCTTGGCCGTCTCGACCTTCGGCTTCATCTCGGGCAGCGGCACCTTGTCCGGCAGCGCCTCGGCTTCAGGGTCCTCGGCGGGCTTTTCCTCCGCCGGCTTGGCCTCGGGCTTCGGGTCGGGCTTGACCTCCTGCTTGGTCTCGGGAAGGGCGGCGACCTCGGTCGAGGGCTCGCTCGCCTTTTCGACCGGCTTTGCTTCCTCGGCAGGCTTGCTGTCCGGCGTCTGGACGACCTTCTCGGCCTTTTCCGGCGAGGCGGCGGTCTCGATGTCGCGCGGCTTTTCCTCCGGCGTCGGCAGGTTCTTCAGGTCGATCTCGTTGTCACCGACATTTTCCGCGTTCTCGACCGGCGTCTGCTTCTTGGTCGGAACGGGGGCGGCCTTTTCCTTCATTTCGGCCTTCTTGTCGCCCTGCTGGATCTGCGTCAGCTCCTCGATCGACACGATATCGACGGGCAGGGCCTCGACATCGGCGACGTCGAAGCTCTCGGGACTGCCGAGCGAAACCAGCGCCCAGGTGAGGACCACGGCGTGGATGACGGCGGATGTGGCAAGGCTGCCCTTCATGGCGTGCGATTACCTGTCCGGTTTCTGCTCGGTGACGAGGCCGATATTGGTGAAGCCGCCGGCCTGGATGCGCGACATGACGTCGGCCATCACGCCATAGGGCGCCATGCCGTCACCGCGCACGAAGATGCGCTCGGTATAGCCCGTGGTGGCCACGGCCTGGAGCTTGGCGGCGACCTCCTCGATCGGGATCGCGGTTTCCTGCAGGAAGACCTGGCCGTCGGCCTTGACCGAAACGGTGATCGGCTGCGTATCGGCATTGAGGGCTTTCGCCTGCGTCTTCGGCAGGTCGAGCGGCACGCCGACGGTCATCAGGGGGGCCGCGACCATGAAGATGATGAGCAGCACGAGCATGACGTCGACCATCGGCGTCACGTTGATCTCGCTCATCGGGGCGCGCTTGCCGCCCCGGCGGCGGCGTCCGCCGCCTGAATTCTTCGCTCCGACTGACATGCCCATGGTGTCGTCTCCGTCTTACTGCGCCGCGGCGCGCGGCTGCAGCTTCTCGTCGATCTGGCGCGAGAGGATGGCCGAGAACTCGTCCGCAAAGCCCTCCATGCGCGCCGTCAGCTTGCCGGCGTCGGCGGAGAACTTGTTGTAGGCGATGACCGCGGGAATGGCGGCGACGAGGCCGATGGCGGTGGCCAGCAGCGCTTCCGCGATGCCCGGCGCCACGACCGCAAGGCTCGTCTGCTTGGAGCCGGCGATGGCCTGGAAGGAGGTCATGATGCCGACGACCGTGCCGAAGAGGCCGACGAAGGGCGCCGCCGAGCCGATGGTGGCGAGCGAGCCGAGCCGGGCTTCCAGCGTCTCGGATTCGCGCGACAGCGTCACGTCCATCGCCCGGTCGATACGCATCTGCAACCCGATGGGCGAGCGCGCCCCGCGTTCGAAGCTCTTCTTCCATTCCCGCATCGCCGCCACGAAGATGGCGCTCATGCCGGTGGTCTGCCGGTCGGAGAGCGTGCGATAGAGCTCCTCCAGCGACTGGCCCGACCAGAAGACCTGCTCGAAGCTGTCGAGCTGGCGGCGCGCCCGGCCGTAGCTCACGGACTTGTCGACCACGATGGCCCAGGTCCACACGGACGCGGCGAGAAGGCCGAGCATGACCAGCTTCACGATGAATCCGGCCTGGATGAAGAGACCCCACAGGGTCACGCTGCCAGCCGCTTCCAAACCCACTTGTTCCATAGACCTATGTCCCCGAATCCAGACACCCGGCACGGGCCTTCGCGGCTCGAACCGGGTCACATTCACGCCGCGGCGGGCCTCTGGGAGGAGAAACCCGCTACGGCATTCAACAACGCGCGTCGCAGCCAGGGTTTTCGTCCCGCACCCGCTTCGCAGTCCGTCAAGAATGTCCGGTTGATGCCGCCGGCCGCCATGCCGGTCAAACGCTTACAACCTGCCTTCTTCACGGCAATTTTGGTTAAAGGATGACGTGCAGTGCACAAAATCCTCACCAGCCGAGTAAGACATCATTATGGTTAAGGGAGTGTTACCGCTAATGCGCGGCCGGAATTTCCTGGCTTCTGGCAAGAAATTTCGTCGCCAGCGCCTCCGGCAGCCGCCGCGGGCGGCCGGCCGCATTGATGACGGCGATGATGACGCGCGCGGCGATCAGGAGCTGTTCACCGCGGCGGATTTCCTGGTTGAGGATCATCTTCGCCCCGCCCGCCTTCTCGGTGGATGTCAGGATCGTCAGGATGTCGTCCATCCGCGCCGGCGCCTTGAAGTCGATCTCCATGCGATGGACGACGAAGACGAGGCCCTCGCGGTCTTCCTCCAGAACGAGGCTGCCCTGCTCGACGCCGAGCAGGCGCAGGTAATCCGTCCGCCCGCGCTCCAGGAAATGCAGGTAGCGGGCATGGTAGACGACGCCGGAGAAATCCGTGTCCTCGTAATAGACGCGCTGCACGAGCCGGTGGCCTGCCTCGGTGAGTTCGCCCGAAAGCCGATGGGTCGTTCCGGTCACGCTGCCGCCCTTTCCCTGACGATGTGATGTTCGCCCGCCGCCGGCAGCCGATCGATGCGCTCGGCGACGAATTGCGGTTTCAGCCGGTGCATGGCGAGCGCCTGCGGGGTGGCCTTCAGCCAACGGAATTCCACCTCGATTCCATCGACCACGCGGTGCACGATGTCCTCCTCATGGAAGGGGAACGGCTCGGCGAGCGAAAGCAGGTAGTAGAAGCCGAGCTCGTGCGCCGTGTAGCCCTCGTAGGAGAAGAAGTTCTCGACGGTCCACAGGAGGCGCTCGACGCGGGCCTCGCGATGAAGCTCCTCGCGCATCTCGCGGACGATCGTCTCCTGCGAATCCTCGCCGATCTCCGCCCGCCCGCCGGGCAGCGCCCAGTAATCGTCCTTCACGCCGCGCTGGGCGAGAACGTATCCCTCCCGGAAGATCAGGCCCGCCACGCGGAAGCTGAAGAGATGCGGCTTGCGGTCGATCCGGATCATGTGGCGGGCCGGCTCACTCATCCTCGAGCCCGAGCCGGAACTGCGTCGCCTCGATATCCTTCGGCGGGGTGAGGCCGAGATGCTTCCAGGCATTGGCGGTCAGCACGCGCCCACGCGGCGTGCGCTGGATGAAGCCCTGCTGGATCATGTAGGGCTCGATGATGTCCTCGATGGCATCGCGCGGCTCGGAAAGCCCTGCCGCGATGGTCTCGATGCCGACCGGCCCGCCGCCGAAATTGTGTGCGATCATCGAGAGGTAGCGCCGGTCGAGCTGGTCGAGGCCCATATTGTCGACGAGAAGCCGCGTCAGTGCCTCATCGGCGATCTTCTGCGTCACCGCCTCCGCCCGCGCCACCTCGGCAAAGTCACGCACCCGGCGCAGCAGGCGGCCGGCAATGCGCGGCGTGCCGCGGGCGCGCCGGGCGATCTCGCGCGCGCCGCCGTCCGTCATGCCGAGGCCCATCAGCCGCGCGCCGCGGCGCACGATCGATTCCAACTCCTCGACGGTGTAGAAATTGAGCCGCACCGGAATACCGAAACGGTCGCGCAGCGGCGTCGTCAGGAGGCCGAGGCGCGTGGTGGCGGCGACGAGCGTGAATTTCGACAGGTCGATCTTCACCGAGCGGGCCGCCGGGCCTTCGCCGATGATAAGATCGAGCTGGAAATCCTCCATGGCCGGATAGAGGATTTCCTCGACGGCCGGGTTGAGGCGGTGGATCTCGTCGATGAAGAGCACGTCGCGCTCTTCGAGATTGGTCAGCAGCGCCGCAAGGTCGCCGGCTTTCGCGATGACCGGGCCGGAGGTCGAGCGGAAATTGACGCCGAGCTCCTTGGCCATGATCTGCGCCAGCGTCGTCTTGCCGAGGCCGGGAGGGCCGACGAAGAGCACATGGTCGAGCGCCTCGCCGCGGTTCTTCGCCGCCTCGATGAAGATCTTGAGGTTGGCGCGCGCCTCCGCCTGGCCGGTGAAGTCGTCCAGCGTCTGCGGCCGCAGGGCCGTATCGATGTCCTCGCCGCGCTTGTCGGGCGAAAGCAGTCTCGTCTCGTCGCTCATTGAGCCCTAATCCCATTGTCCACGGCGCAAAGCAACCGCATCACCGCGACAATTCCTTGAGGCCGAGGCGGATGAGCTTGGCGCTGTCGGCCCCCTCCCCGCCGTTCTTGAGCGCCGACGCGACCGCATTGGCCGCCTGGTCGCGCGAATAGCCGAGATTGGTGAGCGCCGACACCGCATCGGCGACCGGCGCGGAGGCGACGCCCTCGCCGATCTCCTGCTTCAGCCCGATGGCGGCCGAGGCCTCTCCGACAAAGGCCGGCGCCTTGTTGCGCAATTCGGTGACGATGCGCACAGCCACCTTCGGCCCGACACCCGGCGCGCGCGAAACGGCCGTCTTGTCCTGCAGCGCGATGGCGTTCGCCAGCTCCCCCGGCGTGAGCGTCGACAGCACCGCCAGCGCCACCTTGGAGCCGACGCCCTGCACGCTCTGCAACAGCCGGAACCATTCCCGCTCCAGCGCCGTCAGGAAGCCGAAGAGGCGGAACTGGTCCTCCCGCACATAGGTCTCGATGAACAGCACCGCCGCCTCCCCGGCCGAGCCGAGCCTGCCGAGCGTGCGCGCCGAGCAATGGGCGACATAGCCGACCCCGTGCACGTCGAGAACCACATGATCCTCGCCGATCTCGTCGATGGTGCCTTTGAGTTTGCCGATCATGGGTGGGTCCGTCAGGGATGGGTTTCGGGGGATATGATGTCGAGCGCGGGGAAATAGGAGCGGTAGCGGGCGGCATCGCGGGTGAGTAGCCGGTGGGAGCGCACGGAAGCATGGGCCCCGATCAGGAAATCCGGCAAGGTACGCTCGCGCTGCCCGCCGGCCCGCCGGTAGCGCTGATGCGCCAGCCCCGCCTGATAGGCGGCCGTAAACGGCAGGGCCTCGCGCACCGGGTTGAGACGGGCGAGCGATTGCGCCAGCACGTCCTCGCTCGCCATCATGCCGGCAAGCTCCGACCAGACGACCGGCGACAGGATGAACTGCGCATCCGGCTTCAGCGCCAGAATGATCTCCGACGACCAAATCTTGAACGACGTTTCCGGCCCGAAGACATCGATGATGATATTGGTATCAATCAGAACCGAGGTCATCGCGCGGTCCCCGGAGCCATTCCATATATTCGTCGGTCGTCATGCCGTGGGTGTCGAACGTGCCGGTCCGGCTTTTCAGCCATGCCTCGAAATCGTCCGGCTCCGCCGCCCTACCGCCGGCGACGACGATCAGCCGCGCGCCCTTTTCATCGGCAACGAAATCCACCTCCGAGCCCGGGCCGATATTCAGCCGCTCGCGGATATCCTTCGGGATCGTCACCTGGCCTTTTTCCGTCACACGCATGGTAATACCTCTGCAGTATTACTTACCGGCACAACCAGAACAAGTCAAGAACAAATCAGCCGGCGAGCTTGGCGAGGCGGCCGGAGAGGCCCTGGCGGTTGTGGGCGTGGCAGATGGCGATGGCGAGCGCGTCGGCCGCGTCGTTACCGACGAAGGTGGCCTTGGGCATCAGCACCTTCAGCATCATGTGGATCTGCTGCTTCTCGCCATGGCCGACGCCGATGACGGCCTTCTTGACCGCGTTCGGCGCATATTCGGCAACGCTGAGGCCCGCACGCGCCGGCACCAGCATGGCGATGCCGCGCGCCTGGCCGAGCTTCAGCGTCGCGGTCGCGTCCTTGTTGACGAAGGTCTGCTCCACGGCGGCTTCATCGGGCTGGTAGCTGTGCACGATCTCGGCGAGCCCGTCGTGCAGCTGGCAGAGCCGCGAGGCAAGATCCATCTCGCCATCCGACGTCACGGTGCCCGAGGCGACGAAGCGCAGCGAATTGCCGAGCGTCTCGATGACGCCCCAGCCGGTGCGGCGAAGCCCCGGATCGATGCCGATGATGCGAATCGTGTCCTGCATTGTCCAACCCTAGTCCTGTCCGCCGGACCCTGCCAGCGAAATGTGAACAAAACAAAAACAAAGCACCATCTTCGCTTGCCGGCCAACCCCGTTCCGCACTGTCGTCATCCTCGGCCTCGTCCCGAGGATCTGCCAACGCGCCGAAAATTGCAACGTCAGTAGATCCTCGGGACAAGCCCGAGGATGACGGAAGAAAGATTGTCAAATCTCATCGGCGGCGCACTGTTTCACGCTTCCGCCAGATTCCCGCTTGGATTCGAGAAAACTGAACCTACATGGGGAAGCGATCAAAATCCCTTACAAAGAGGCCGCTCCCATGGTGCCCTTCTCCATCCTCGACCTTTCCCCGGTCATCGAAGGCGGCACCGTCGCCCAGTCGCTGGAAAATTCCCGCCGTCTGGCGCAGGAGGCCGAGGCGCACGGCTACAAGCGCTTCTGGCTCGCCGAGCACCACGGCATGCGCGGCATCGCCAGCGCCGCCACCTCCCTCGTCATCCAGCATGTCGCGGCGGGCACGCAGAAAATCCGCGTCGGCTCCGGCGGCATCATGCTGCCGAACCATTCGCCGCTCGTCATCGCCGAGCAGTTCGGCACGCTCGCCGCGCTCTTCCCGGACCGCATCGACCTCGGCCTCGGCCGCGCGCCGGGCACGGACATGCGCACCGCGCAGGCGCTGCGCCGCAACCTCGACAGCGCCGCCAACAATTTCCCGCAGGACGTCATCGAGCTGATGCAGCTCATGGGACCGCCCGCGCCCGACCAGAAGGTCATCGCCGTGCCGGGCGCGGGCAGCAACGTGCCGGTCTGGCTGCTCGGCTCCAGCCATTATTCGGCGCATCTGGCCGGCATGCTCGGCCTGCCCTTCGCCTTCGCCTCGCATTTCGCGCCGGACATGCTGCTGACGGCGCTGGAAATCTACCGCGAGCGCTTCGAGCCGTCGCAATATCTCGACCGGCCGCATGTCATGGTGGGCGTGATGGGCGCGGCGGCCGATACGGATGAAGAGGCCGATTATCTCTTCACCTCCATGCAGCAATCCTTCGTGCGCCTTCGCCGTGGCACGCCCGGCGCCTTCCCGCCGCCGGTCGCCAGCATGGACGGCTTCTGGAACGAGCAGGAGCGCATCATGGTGGAGCACACGCTGCAATATGCGGTGGTCGGCGGGCCGGAGAAGATCGAACGCCGGATCGCCGATTTCCTCGCCCTCACCAAAGCGGACGAGCTGATCGTCTCCATGCCGGTCCACGACATGGAGGCACGGGTGAAATCGCTGCGGTTGTTTGCAGGGGCGCAGAGGAAACTGGCCGAGGCAGAGTAAGGGATTGCCCCTCATCCCGCTGCCGCGACCTTCTCCCCGCAAGCGGGGAGAAGGAGTTTCGTTGTACCGGCGTCTTCCCAACTCGACGACGGGTGGGAAGGAAGCCATTGCCGTTTGCCGCCTTCGCCCCGCTTGCGGGGAGAAGGTCGCGGCAGCGGGATGAGGGGCCGTCGCAGCTCCCCCGATCAGGCCGAAAGCTTGGCCAGAACCTCGTCGGAGACCTCGAAGTTCGAATAGACGTTCTGCACGTCGTCGTCGTCTTCCAGCGTGTCGATGAGCTTCATCAGCGACTGCGCCTTTTCCTCGTCGACCGGCACGGTGTTCTGCGGCTTCCAGATCGCCTTGACGGTCTCGGCTTCGCCGAGCGTGTCTTCCAGCGCCTTGGAGACGTCGCCGATATCCTCGAAGCCGCAGATGATCGTGTGGCCGTCCTCGTCCGTCGTCACGTCCTCGGCGCCGGCCTCGATGGCGGCATCCATGACGGCGTCGGCGCTGCCGGCGGAAAGCTTGTAGGTGATCTCGCCGACGCGGTCGAAGGAGAAGGAGACCGAGCCGGTTTCGCCCAATGCGCCACCGGCCTTGGAGAAGGTCGAGCGGACGGAGGAGGCGGTGCGGTTGCGGTTGTCGGTCAGCGCCTCGACGATGACGGCGACGCCGCCCGGGCCGTAGCCCTCGTAGCGGACTTCCTCGTAGTTCTCGCTGTCGGCGCCGGAGGCCTTCTTGATCGCGCGCTCGATATTGTCCTTCGGCATGGACTGCGCCTTGGCGTTCTGGATCGCCAGACGCAGGCGGGCGTTCATCGCCGGGTCGGGCAGGCCGGTCTTGGCCGCAACCGTGATTTCACGGGCGAGCTTGGAGAACATTTTCGACCGCACGGCGTCCTGCCGACCCTTGCGGTGCATGATATTCTTGAACTGTGAATGGCCAGCCATGGCACCCCTGTCTTGGTTTGGCGCCCTTGGTTTCGGTCGCCGGTCTTTGAGCGGGACAGGACGACCGCGGTGACGCGCCGGCTTGCTGCCCCGATTTTTGGAATGCCGCCTTATAATTTCATTGTCGCCGCGCGTCCAGCAGTCCGCGCCAACAAAGCGACGGGATGTTTCAGTCCGCCCTTATGCGGGCGCGGCTGAGGAAGAAGGAATGGCCGTCCTCGCGCTCGCAGGTCAGCCCCGTGCGCTCCGAATGGCAGGTGAAGGGGCCGGCGCGCCAGACCTCGCCATAGTCGAGGATCGTCTCCGCCCCGCAGCAGCCCTGGTCGCCGACATTGGAAAGCACCCTGCCCTTGCCGCTGCGGCCGAGAATGGCGCGCACATATTTCGGCTCGATCCGGTCGCAGGAAAGCTCCGGCCCGCCGTCCTCCGGCTGGTAGACGTCCGTGCCGCCCTCGGGAATGTAGACGCAGCCGATATTGCCCGAAGGCATGGAAAACTCCTCGGCAACCCCGAGGGAGCGCGCGGGCGCCTTCTCCACCGGCTGCTTGGCCGCCCCGTGCGGCTGGCCGGATTCCGCTGCCGGCCCGCCCGGCATCGGCGCGCCGTCGGCAAGCGCGATGGCGGAGGAAACGAGCAGGAGGGAAACGGAAAGAAGAAGACGCATGAAGGAACTCCGGCCTCTGGAGCCGCAGAGAATAGGAAGCGCCGGCCGCTTCGGCAAGCCGTGCGATCACGCGCCGCCGGAACATTGTCCGCCGCCCCACGTTCTTCCGGGCATCAACCTCAACGATTGCGAGGAACAGCCATGTCCAACCTCACCCGGGCGCGCGAACACCCGAAGGAACAGCTTTTCGACGAGATCGACCGGATCCATGCCGGCATGCTCGGCATCGAGGGCAGCCACATGCACATGCAGCCGATGGCGCCGCAGCTCGACCGCCAGACCGCGACCATCTGGTTCTTCACCAAGACGGATGCGGAGATCGTCGAGGCGATCACGCCCGGCGCCCGCGCGCATTTCTGCGTGGTCGGCAAGGACCACGATTACCACGCCTGCATCGCCGGCCGCATTTCCGTGCGCAAGGACCCGGTCAAGATCGACGAATACTGGAGCTCCGTCATCGAAGCCTGGTTCGACCACGGCAAGCACGACCCGCAGCTCACCATGCTGGCGCTGGAGATCGAGGACGCCGAAATCTGGGCCTCGACCGGCAGCAAGCTGAAATTCGGCTGGGAGATCGCCAAGGCGAACCTCAACCCGGACGACGAGCCGGATGTCGGCGTGAAGGCGCATGTGACCTTCGGCAGCGGCTCGGCCGACCACCTGCGTCACATGATCTGACGCGGGCGGTCAGTTCCAGAAATCCGGCACCGTCTCGGCAAGGCGCGCGCCGAGGCGCAGCGGCGCGATCTTCTCGGCAAGGCCGGTGCGGTCGGATATCTCGACCGCCAGCCCGCAGACCGTCGCCGGGCCGGAGGCCGCCTCGAAGCGCCCGCGCGGCATCTTGGAGATGAAGCGGTTGAGCGGCTCTTCCTTGTCCATGCCGAGCGAGGAATCGTAGTCGCCGCACATGCCGGCATCCGACATGTAGCCCGTGCCGCCGTTGAGGATCTGGCAATCGGCCGTCGGCACATGGGTATGCGTGCCGACGACGACGCTGGCGCGCCCGTCGACGAAATGGCCGAAGCACTGCTTCTCGCTGGTCGCTTCCGCATGAAAATCGAAGATGATGGCGTCCGCCTGCTCGCCGAGCGGGCAGGACGCCAGGATCGCCTCGCCCGCGGTGAAGGGATCGTCCAGCTCGGGATGCATGAAGACGCGGCCCATGATGTTGGCGACCAGCACGCGCGCCCCGTTGCGGGCGATGAAGAGGTTGGCGCCCCGGCCGGGCGTGCCGGCCGGATAGTTGGCGGGCCGCAGGAACTGGTCGTGCCGGCCGGCAAAGCCCACGGCCTCCTTCTGGTCCCAGACATGATTGCCGGTCGTCACGACGTCAGCCCCGGCATTGATCGTCTCCAGGAAAATGTCCTCGGTAATGCCGAAGCCGCCGGCCGCGTTCTCCCCGTTGACGACGACGAAATCCAGCTTGAAATCGCCGATCAGGCCCGGCAGGCGCTCCCAGACGGCCGTCCGCCCGGTCTTGCCCACCATGTCGCCCAGAAAGAGAAAACGCATCGAACTGCCTTATGAAACCTGTTGGAACATCCGCAAGCCGCTTTCCGTGAGGATCGCGTCCAGGGGAACGTCGTGCGGCTCGGCCGGTACTGATGCCACTTCCTGGCAGTCGAACGCAATGCCGATCAGCATCGGCGTGCGGCCTTTCGCCTTCAGCCGGTCGATCGCCCGGTCGTAGTGGCCCGCGCCATAGCCGATGCGGTTGCCCGCCGCATCGAAGGCGGAAAGCGGCATGAGGAGGATGTCGGGATCGATGACGGCCGCCTCCGGCCCCGGCCCGGTCGTGCCGAAGCCGGTCTTGACCACGGGCGCTCCGACGACGAGCTCGCGGAAGACGATCGTCTCACGGTCGAGCACCACCGGCAGGCAGAGCCGCGCGCCGCGCGTGCGCAGATGCGCCATCAGCGGCCGGATGTCGGCCTCCGAGCGGATCGGCCAGAAGCCGGAGATCACCGTGCCCGGATCGAATTCGATGCGGTCGCCCGCATGCCCGGCCATGGCAAGGCTGCCCTCGATGCGCGCCTCCGGCGTCATCGCGTCGCGCAGGGCCAGCCGCTCGTTGCGGATGGCCGCCTTCTCTTCCCTCGGTGTCACGGATATCTCCCGCTGCATTTCGCCCCGCTTAGCAGCAGGCGCCGCCGCAATCAAATCCCCGACGATCCGGTCAGGCCGCGGCGGAGGTTTCCGCCAGCGCCAGCATGGCCTTCGCGGCGCCCTCGTCGGTGATCAGCGTGTTGCAGCCGACGCGGCGGATCGTGGCGCGGATGGCCGGCGCCCGGTGCGCCCCGCCGGAGACGAGCACGATATGGCGCGCCTTCTTCACCGTGTCGAGATCGATCGACATGACCCGGTGGCGGATCGGATGATCGATGGTGTGCCCCTCCGCATCGAGGAAATTGCACATCGTATCGCACACGCAGCCCGCCGCGATCAGCTCCTCCAGCTCACGCCGGGCGATGAAGTCGCGCGACAGCGAGCTCGCCTCGGGCCCGATATCGCCGCAGCTCACCACCGCGATATCCATGTTCTCGGCCAGCTCGAACAGGGTCCTGAGGCCGCATTTCTCGATGAGGCTGCGCTTGGTCTCGCGCGAATCGACGAGAAGTGGCGCGAGGAACAGGTAGCACTCCGCCCCGAGCTGGCTGGCAAGCTGCCAGGTATATTCGATGGGATTGATGTGATGCGCCTCCACGACGCCGCCGAGCAGCGAGACGACCTTGACGCGCTCGCGGCGGGCGGGGCGGAAGCTGGCGAGCGAGGCCGTCAGCGTGCGTCCCCAGCCGACCCCGACCGTGCAGTCGTCGGGGATAGCCTCCGTCAGGAACTGGCCGAGCGCGAGGCCAACGCTCTTGGCCGTCCCCTCCGCGCTGTCGGCCGCCGGCACGACAACGGCCTCGTCGAGCCCGTAAGCCCTTTCCAGCTGCACGGCGAGCTCCACGCAGTCGGCAATGCCCTCGTTGATCCAGATCTGTACCTCGGAGCGCTTCAGCGCCTCGTCGAGCATGCGCACGACCGTGGTACGGCTGACGCCGATCTTCTCCGCCACGTCCTTCTGGGTGAGGCCCTGGTTGTAATAGAGCCAGGCGGCCCGCAGGCGCAGCGCCGCCGATTCCGAATAGGCCGTGTGTGTGTCGCGCCGGAGCCTTGCCACGTCGCCTCCATCTTGCTCGTTCGTTTCCGGTGGGCACCTTAGCACACCGCGCGGAAAATGCGACATATGTTCACGAGAGTGGGCAAAAGTGCTTGACTTTGTCCCGGGGAAATGTCGATAGTCGCCCCATGTCGACTGGCGGTTTTCCGCCGGTCGCCAGTGTGTGCCGGCAAGCCGGCGGCCGAAACGGAAGCACGGCCGCGGGCGCGCCTTCACGAGGAACATGGAGGAGGGCTCGACGTTTCCCCGCAGGAACCGGGGACGGCAGGCCCAGCAACAACCTTTCGGGAATTCGGATATGACGTCCAAGCTTGAACAACTCCGCGCGATGACGACCGTCGTGGCAGATACCGGCGACATCGACGCCGTCCGCCGCCTGAAGCCGGTCGATTGCACCACCAATCCCACCATCGTCCTGAAGGCGCTCGGCACGCCGGCATTTTCCGACGCGGTGGCCGAAGCCATCCGCTGGGGCCGGTCGCAGGGCGGCAATCACGAGGGCGTCGTCGCCGCCGTCGGCGATCGCCTCGCCATCGCGGTCGGCGCCGCGCTTGCCGAGCTGGTGCCCGGCCGCGTCTCCACCGAAGTCGATGCCGACCTCTCCTTCGACACCGAGGCCTCCATCGCCAAGGCCCGCGAGATCATCAAGGCCTATGACGCGCGCGGCATTTCCCGCGAGCGCATCCTGATCAAGCTCGCCTCCACCTGGGAAGGCATCCGCGCCGCCGAAGTGCTGCAGAAGGAAGGCATCGACTGCAACCTGACGCTGCTCTTCAACCAGGCCCAGGCTATCGCCTGCGCCGATGCCGGCGTCTTCCTCATCTCGCCCTTCGTCGGCCGCATCCTCGACTGGCACGTCAAGGCTTCCGGCAAGACCTTCACCGCCGAAGACGATCCGGGCGTCCTGTCCGTCCGCGCGATCTACGACTACTACAAGTCCAACGGCATCGGCACGATCGTCATGGGCGCCTCCTTCCGCAACACGGGCGAGATCGAAGCGCTGGCCGGCTGCGACCGCCTGACGATCAGCCCCGCCTTGCTCGAGGAACTCGACGCTGCATCGGGCACGCTCGAACGCAAGCTCTCGCCGGAAAAGGCCGCCAAGGTCTCGCCGATCAAGATCGACGAGAAGGCCTTCCGCTGGATGCTGAACGAGGACGCCATGGCGACCGAAAAGCTCTCCGAAGGCATCCGCGCCTTCGCCAAGGACCTCGGCAGCCTGCGCGCCATGGTCGACAAGCAGCTGAAGGCAGCCGCGTAAGGCGTTCGCAGCCTTGCCCCTCACCCTAATCCTCTCCCCGCTTGCAGGGAAAGGTGGCCGGCAGGCCGGATGAGGGGCAAACAGCCCGGAAGAAAACACGAAGGCCGCCCCATGGGGCGGCCTTTTCGTTCTGCCGGCGATTTCAGCAAGGTACGATCCGCGACGACCGATGGAGGTTTACGATCCTGGGTGCCTACAAACGTAGGTGGGCACCGTGTGACCAAGCCCACGGGCCGGGTCAGGGACAGCTCCCTTTGGATCGAGTATGGCCCCAGGGATTGTGGTTCCTGTCGGGAAGCGCAGATCGCATTCGACATATAGGACGAAAGCGGCGCTTTCGCCAGTGGCAATTCCCGGAGCACATCCGCAGAAGAGCGCAAATGTTGCGGATCAGTTCGCCGGCGGCTTGCCGGTGAGCTTGGCGGCCATGCCCTGGATCTGGCTGGTCAGCTCGTTGAGGGCGACGGCGATGGCCTCCTCGTTGCGGGAAACCTCGCTCATCACGCCCTCGCGGCCCGTGCGCAGCTCGTCGGTTTCCTTTTCCAGCCTGGCGAGGCGCCGGGTGACGTCGTTGAGCTCGTCCATCACCATGATGCCGGCCATGACGGTCAGCCTCAGGTCGCCGATCTCGCCGAACTGGCTCTTCAGGTGGCCGACATATTGATCGAAGCCGGCGGCAAGCTCTTCGAGATGCCCCTCCTGGCCTTCCTCGCAGGCCATGCGGTAGGCCTTGCCATCGATCTGTACGGTTACCTGTGCCATGCGCAGTCTTTCTTTCTGGGATTAGCGGTCGAGCACGGCCCGGATCGTCTCCATCGCCGTGACGAGCCGGCGGGAGACCTCGCGGTTCACCTCTTCCAGACGGTTCGCGCGGAATTCGGATTGATCGAGCTCCTGGGCGAGCCGCGAGCGGTCGGCGTTCACCCGCCGGACCTCGCCCTCGACCTCGCCGTGATCGCGCTCGCGGTCGAAGCGCATGTCGAGCGCGTTGTCGAGGTTCGCGAGAGCCCTGCGAAGCTCGTCTATCGCCGCCCTGACTGTTTCCCCGTTTGTCATGAAGCCTTCACCGGCACTTTCAAAAATACGAATCGCCGCCGCCAGCGCCGGTTCCCTTGGCGTGACAGTATTCAACTGCGGGCCCGAGCGTCAACAGCGCGGCAATCCGCGTGCCAAAGCCGCTGTGGATCGGCGTTGCGCACCCCTTGCGCGAACGGCCCGGCAAAGGCTTTCGCAATTGCTGAAAAACGTCGCGGAACCAGCGCCCAAGTGCCGCAAAACCCGCCGAATTCGTTGACTCCGACGGTGCACCTGCTATGTGTCACCCGCTTCCAACCGATACCCCGGAACGGCATCGGCCCTGACACCCCGAAGAAGACGGAACAGTCATGATCTCTCGCGAAAAACACGACCGGATGGCGAACGCAATTCGCTTCCTTTCCATGGATGCCGTGGAAAAGGCGAACTCCGGTCACCCCGGCCTGCCCATGGGCGCAGCAGACATCGCAACGGTTCTTTTCACCCGCTTCCTGTCCTTCGATCCGAAGACCCCGTCCTGGCCGAACCGCGACCGCTTCGTCCTATCGGCCGGCCACGGCTCGATGCTCCTCTACTCGCTGCTCTATCTGACGGGCTACGAGGACATCACGATCGACGAGATCAAGAACTTCCGCCAGCTCGGCGCCCGCACCGCCGGCCACCCGGAATACGGCCACGCCGCCGGCATCGAGACGACCACGGGCCCGCTCGGCCAGGGCATTGCCAACGCCGTCGGCATGGCACTTGCCGAACGCAAGCTGCGCGACGAATTCGGCTCCGACCTCATCGAGCACTACACCTACGTCCTCGCCGGTGACGGCTGCCTCATGGAAGGCATCAGCCAGGAAGCGATCTCGCTCGCCGGCCACCTGAAGCTCAACAAGCTGATCGTCTTCTGGGACGACAACAACATCTCGATCGACGGCCCGATTTCCATTGCCGACTCGACCGACCAGCACGCCCGCTTCCGCGCCAGCCAGTGGAACACCATCGCCGTCGACGGCCACGATCCGGACGCCATCGCCGCCGCCATCGAGGAAGCGCACAAGTCCGACAAGCCGACCATGATCGCCTGCAAGACGACCATCGGCTTCGGCGCGCCGAACAAGGCCGGCACGCACAAGGTCCACGGCTCGCCGCTCGGCGCCGAGGAAATCGCCGCCGCCCGCAAGGCGCTGAACTGGGAAGCGGAAGCCTTCGTCGTTCCCTCCGACGTGCTCGACGCCTGGCGTCTTGCCGGCCTGCGCTCCACCAAGGCGCACAAGGAATGGGAAGCCCGCCTCGAAAAGACCGACGCCGAGAAGAAGGCGCAGTTCGTGCGCCGCTTTGCCGGCGACCTCGAAGGCAGCCTCGATTCCGCGATCTCCGCCTACAAGCGGAAGCTCGCCGAGACGAAGCCCAACCCGGCCACCCGCAAGGCTTCGGAAGATGCGCTGGAAGTCATCAACGGCGTCCTGCCGGAAACCATCGGCGGCTCGGCTGACCTGACGGGCTCCAACAACACCAAGACCAGCCAGACCAAGTCGATCACCCCGACCGACTTCTCCGGCCGCTACATCCACTACGGCGTGCGCGAGCACGGCATGGCGGCGGCGATGAACGGCATGGCGCTGCATGGCGGCCTCATCCCCTATTCCGGCGGCTTCCTGATCTTCTCGGACTACTGCCGTCCGTCGATCCGCCTTGCCGCGCTGATGGGCATCCGCGTCATCCACGTCCTGACGCACGATTCCATCGGCCTTGGCGAGGACGGCCCGACGCACCAGCCGGTCGAGCACATGGCCGCGCTGCGCGCCATCCCGAACCTCCTCGTCTTCCGCCCGGCCGATGCCACGGAGACGGCGGAATGCTGGCAGCTCGCGCTCGAAAGCCACAACCGTCCGTCGGCCATCGCACTGACCCGCCAGAACCTGATGCCGGTTCGCCTCGAATATGAGGAAGAGAACCTCTGCGCCCGCGGCGCCTACGACCTCGTCTCGGCGAGCGACGCACAGGTGACGATCTTCGCCACCGGCTCGGAAATCGAGATCGCGGTGAAGGCCCAGCAGGCCCTTTCGGCCAAGGGCATCTCGACCCGCGTCGTCTCGGTTCCCTGCTTCGAGCTCTTCGCCGAGCAGCCGGAAGCCTACCAGCAGGCCGTCATCGGCAACTCGCCGGTCAAGATCGCCGTCGAAGCCGGCATCCGCCAGGGCTGGGATCACTTCATCGGTTCGGACGGCATCTTCGTCGGCATGTCCTCCTTCGGCGCCTCCGGCCCCTACAAGGAGCTCTACAAGCACTTCGGCATCACGCCGGAGGCCGTCGTCGCCGCCGCGGAAGCCAAGCTGGCCTGAGCGCCGTCGGGCGCGGCCCCGGCCGCGCCTCGCATCGCCAAACGTTTATCCATAGGGAGAAACCCGAAATGACTGTGAAAGTTGCCATCAACGGCTTTGGCCGCATCGGCCGCAACGTCCTGCGCGCCATCGTCGAATCCGGCCGCACCGACATCGAAGTCGTCGCCGTCAACGATCTCGGCCCGGTCGAGACCAACGCGCACCTCGTCCGCTACGATTCCGTCCACGGCAAGTTCCCCGGCACCGTCACCGTTTCCGGCGACACCATCGACGTCGGCCGCGGCCCGATCCGCGTCACCGCCATCCGCGACCCGAAGGAACTGCCCTGGGGCGATGTCGACATCGCGCTGGAATGCACCGGCCTCTTCACCACCAAGGAAAAAGCCTCCGCGCACCTTGCCAATGGCTCCAAGCGCGTCATCGTCTCGGCCCCGTGCGACAATGCCGACAAGACCATCGTCTTCGGCGTCAACCACGACACGCTGACCAAGGACGACCTCGTCATCTCCAACGCCTCGTGCACGACGAACTGCCTTGCACCGGTCGCCTATGTCCTCGACAAGGCCTTCGGCATCGAGAAGGGCTACATGACGACGGTCCACTCCTACACGGGTGACCAGCCGACCCTCGACACCATGCACAAGGACCTTTATCGCGCCCGCGCCGCGGCCCTGTCCATGATCCCGACCTCGACGGGCGCCGCCAAGGCCGTCGGCCTCGTGCTGCCGCAGCTCAAGGGCAAGCTCGACGGCTCGGCCATCCGCGTGCCGACCCCGAACGTCTCGGTCGTCGACCTGAAGTTCGTGCCGAAGCGCAACGTCACGGCCGAGGAAGTCAACGCCGCCATCAAGGCAGCCGCCGAAGGCGAACTGAAGGGCATCCTCGACTACGTCACCGGCCCGCTCGTCTCGATCGACTTCAACCACGACAGCCACTCGTCGAACTTCGCCGCCGACCAGACCAAGGTCCTCGACGGCAATCTCGTGCGTATCCTCTCCTGGTACGACAACGAATGGGGCTTCTCGAACCGCATGTCCGACACGGCCGTCGCCCTCGGCAAGCTGATCTAAGGAACGCCGACAATGTTCCCGCCCCTCGCCCTCAAGACGGTCCGCTGGCGTCCGTTCGAGGGTGAGGGGCTGGAGCACCTGACCGTACGTGCCGTCGACGACGGCCTTCGGGCCGAAAGCACCGTGATCGGCGAACAGGGCGACCGACCCTTCGGCGTCCATTACCGCATCGACCTCGATGACGCCTGGCGCGTGCGCGCCTTCCTGGTCGAGGATACGGCCGGCCGGCGCACCGCGATGCTGTCGGATGGCGATGGTCGCTGGCGCGGGGAGGACGGAACGCCTCTGCCCGTCTTTGACGGCTGCATGGACATCGATCTTGCCGGATCGCCCTTCACCAACACGTTGCCGATCCGGCGGCTGGGACTTTCCGTCGAACACGGCAGGACCACGCTGAAGATGGTGTACGTCCCGTTCGATACATTCGTGCCCTTCGTCGACGGGCAGCATTACACCTGCCTTTCGCCGGCAAGCCGCTACCTCTACGAAGCGGCGGATCGCAGCTTCGGCGCGGAGCTTCCGGTCGATGCCGACGGCTTCGTAACCGATTATCCCACCCTATTCGCAAGACTCTGACGGGAGCCAATGCCCATGACCTTCAAGACCCTCGACAACCTCACCGACATCGCCGGCAAGCGCGTGCTCGTCCGCGTCGATCTCAACGTGCCGGTCAAGGACGGCAAGGTCACCGATGCGACCCGCATCGAGCGCGTCGCCCCCACCATTCGGGAACTTTCCAAGAAGGGCGCCAAGGTCGTCCTGCTCGCCCATTTCGGCCGCCCGAAGGGTGAGGTCGTCGCCGACATGTCGCTGGAGCAGATCCTGCCCGCCGTGAACGACGTCCTCGGCACCAAGGTCCAGTTCGCCGCCGACTGCATCGGCGAAAAGGCCGTCGCCGCCATCGCCGCCATGCAGAACGGCGACATCCTGCTCCTCGAGAACACCCGCTTCCACAAGGGCGAGGAGAAGAACGACCCGGACTTCACCGCTGCGCTGGCCGCCAACGGCGACATCTACGTCAACGACGCCTTCTCCGCCGCCCACCGCGCCCATTCCTCGACGGAAGGCCTTGCCCATCTCCTGCCCGCCTATGCCGGCCGCACCATGCAGGCCGAGCTGGAGGCGCTGGAAAAGGGCCTCGGCAACCCGGCCCGTCCGGTCGTCGCCATCGTCGGCGGCGCGAAGGTCTCCACCAAGATCGATCTTCTCATGAACCTCGTGAAGAAGGTCGATGCGCTGGTCATCGGCGGCGGCATGGCGAACACGTTCCTGGCCGCCCGCGGCACCGATGTCGGCAAGTCGCTCTGCGAGCATGACCTTGCCGACACCGCAAAGCAGATCATGATCGAGGCGGCGACCGCCACCTGCGCCATCGTGCTGCCGGAAGACGGCGTCGTCGCCCGCGAGTTCAAGGCCAATGCCGAGAACGAGGTGGTCGACGTCAACGCCATTCCCGCCGACGCCATGATGCTCGACGTCGGCCCGAAGACCATCGAGGCCGTCAATGCCTGGATCTCGCGCGCTTCGACGCTCGTCTGGAACGGCCCGCTCGGCGCCTTCGAGATCGCCCCCTTCGACGCCGCGACGGTCTCCGCCGCAAAGCACGCAGCCGCTGAGACCAAGGCCGGCAAGCTCGTCTCCGTCGCCGGCGGCGGCGACACGGTGGCCGCCCTCAACCATGCCGGCGTCGCCGACGATTTCACCTATGTCTCGACCGCCGGCGGCGCGTTCCTGGAATGGATGGAAGGCAAGCCCCTGCCGGGCGTCGACATCCTGAAACAGCAGAAATAACGACCGGGGGCTTGCGCTCGGCCGCGGATCGCTTACATTTCCTGTATCTTCAACGAACAGAAAGGAAGGTGATCCAATGTCTAATGAGATTTCGGTCTTGGCTTCGGGCATGGGAATTGTGGTGAATGAAACGAGGCAGCCCTCGTTCTGACCCCGCCTTCCTGCGGGTCCAAAGACCCGGGTCCGCACCGGACCAAACCTCATGGGGGCCACCTTCGGGTGGCCCTTTTGCATTCGGCGGCCGCGTGAATGCTCCGCACCTTCCGGCCAAGCCCTCCTTCCCGTAAAGCCTCAATTTCACGCAAGCCCTCGTCTCCCCTCGACGTCATCCTCGGGCTTTACCCGAGAATCCACATGCCGGCGTGCCGTTGGATGGATGGTCGGATCAAGCCCGACCATGACGAAGGAAAGGTCGCAGGTCGGCGCAATGAGGGATGGGGGCGTCCCGCATGTGACGGCCGCCCTCCCCCAGGCCCTCAATTTAAGGCCGGACAAGCACCGTCAGCATCATCAGCCCGATCGCGAAAACCGTGATCTTCCAGAAATCCGTGCGCCGCCGCAGCCCCGGCAGGCCGATGGGCCGGATGATGTGCAGCAGCATGGCGGCGAGGAGCAGGGCGGGGAGGATTTTCGACATGGCGGCCTTTCTCGCCCCTTCCTGTCACACCTCGGACACTTTTCCAAGCGATCAGCGCAAGGCCTGAAAATCGCACGGTTGCAAGCTTTGCATCTGGCATTCGCCGGCAGGTACGCTATTCCTTTCCCATTGGCGAAACTGCGAAAGTCTCATGCGTAAAAACCTCATATCCGTCTTCGCGCTGCTGATGGGCACGCTGTTCCTCTTCCTCGGCAACGGCCTGCACGGCCTGCTCCTGCCCATGCGCGGCGCCTTCGAGGGATATGCGACGACGATGCTCGGCCTGCTCGGCACGTCATGGGCGAGCGGTTTCGTCCTCGGCTGCCTGCTGGCGCCCACCGTCGTCAAGCGCATCGGCCATGTGCGCGCCTTTTCCGGCTTCGCCTCGCTGATCGCCATCATCGCGCTTCTGACGGGCATCCTTGTCGATCCGGTCTGGTGGATCGTGCTGCGTGCCGTCACCGGCTTTTCCATCGCCGGCACGTCGATGATCATCGAAAGCTGGCTGAACGAGCGCGCGACCAACGAGAGCCGCGGCCTGATCTTCTCGCTCTATATCGCCATCACCCTCGTCGGCACCGTCGGCGGCCAGATGACGGTCGCGCTCGGCGACGTCACGACGCCGATCCTCTTCATGTTCGCCGGCATCCTCTATTGCCTCGCCATGCTGCCGACGACGCTCTCGACCGCCGCCTCGCCGCAGCCGCTGAAACAGGTCAGGCTCGACATCCCCGCGCTCTTCCGCACCTCGCCGATCGCCTGCGTCGGCATCGTGCTGATCGGCATCGCCAACGGCGCCTTCGGCACGCTTGGCGCGGTCTTCGGCGCCAATGTCGGCCTCAGCTCCAGCACCATCGCCATCATGATGAGCGGCGCCATCTTCGCCGGCGCCGTCATGCAGCTGCCTGCCGGCCGCATTTCCGACAGGGTCGACCGCCGCCTCGTGCTCGCCGTGCTGTCGGCCATCGCCGCCATTGCCGGCCTCTGCCTCTTCCTCTTCCAGCCGGCCTCCGTGCCCGTGCTGCTGCTGCTCACCGCGCTCTACGGCGCCATGGCCAACGCGCTCTACCCGATCGCCGTTTCGCACGCCAACGACTTCGCCAGCCCGGAGGACTTCGTGAAGGTCTCGGGCGGGCTGCTGCTGCTCTATGGCGTCGGCACGATCATCGGCCCGACGATCGGCGGCCCGATCATGTCGGCGATCAGCCCCTATGCGCTCTTCATGGTCACCTGCGTCGCGCATATCCTGATCACCGCTTACGCGATCTTCCGCAGCCGCCGCCGCGCCGCCGTGCCGGCGGAAATGCGCGACGCCTACACGACCATCAACCCCGGCACGCTGACCACGCCGGAAAGCCTTCAGCTCTCGCCGCGCGCCCTCGCCCAGCCGCAGGCCGCCGACGAGCAACAGGAGGAGCGCCCCGCATGAGCCTGTTCGACGACGACCGACCGGCCAGGAAGACCGCTCACGAGATCGGCAGCGACCTGTCGCTGCTTTCGGTGGACGAGCTTTCCGCGCGCATAGACCTCCTGCGCGCGGAGATCGAACGCCTCGAATCGGAAAAGGCGAAGAAGGGCGCGAGCCGTTCGGCGGCGGAAAGCCTCTTCCGCTAGACCTCGGGGAACAGCGCCGACAGGGGATAGGGCGGCGTCAGGCGCGGCAGCGTGTCCCGCGTGAAATAGCGGAGGGACCGGGTCTCCGGGTCGGTCCAGGTTCCGCCCTCCTCGACCACCGCGCATCTGAACAGGGTGACGACATATTCGACCTCGTCGCCGTTCGGATAGGTATGGCGGAAGTCCCGCCCGCCGAAGACCCCGAGTATCTCCACCGGAGCGACCTTGAGCCCGGTCTCCTCCAGCACCTCGCGCATTATCGCCTCCTGCGGCGTCTCGCCCGGCTCGATGGCACCCGCGGGCAGGCTCCAGCCCTCTCCCGAAGCCTTTTCCTGCAGCAGCAGCCGGCCATCGCCATCCTGGATGACGGCCGCGACCGAAGGGACGAGAAGCAGCCGCCTGCCGACCAGGCCGCGAAGCTCCATCAGATAGGACGCCATCTTCACATTCCTCGAATCGCGCTCGCTTGCGCGGGGCCGCCGCGCCGGATTGCCGCAGCCTTGCCGAAAAGACACAGGGAAAGACCGAACGGCAATAGAGTTAACCGGCCATTAAGCCTTACATGTTATTACTTGCACATCCGGTCCTTCCGGCTTCAGACATTTTCTCCCTCCGGGGTATCGGTCTGATTTTTCTCCCTGTTTTACCTTGAGAGCCGCTTTCCGCGGCTCTTTTTTTATTTGCGGCGCGCCGCATGCGGGACCTGTCCCGAAAGAATTGTGGAGATTAACCCTTTCTTAAGAATACCCTTGCGCGAATTGGGTTATGGCATCATCTTCTAGCTATAGACCGGCCACCTGGAACACCTCGGGCCGACCTGCCGTTACCTGCAAGTGATGCGTTCAACAGGGAAGAAACCATGTCCGAAAGAGGATTGAATACCGTCAGCTTCGCTGGCCACGTTGCGTCGTCGGCGCAATTCAAGTCCCTGTACGCGGAGGGCATGGGTCTGGTCGAGGAAACCGCGAGCTATCTCGACGGCGTCGGCCGGCAGGCCTCCAAGGTCCTGCCGCGCATGGCCTCCGTGCTCTATGCGGCCGAATCCATGCGCCTCACCACCCGCCTGATGCAGATGGCCTCCTGGCTCCTGCTCCAGCGCGCCGTCAACAACGGCGAGATGAGCCGCGACCAGGTGCTTTCTGAAAAGAGCAAGGTCCGCCTCGACAGCTTCAACGTCGACAAGACCGCGCCCGGCTGGAACGACCTGCCGGAAGCCTTCCGCGACCTCATCGAACGCTCGCTGCGCCTGCAGAACCGCATCGCCCTGCTCGACCGCGAGATCTACCGCCCGCAGGACGTCCAGACCTTCCAGCCGGACAACCAGAACAGCGTCCAGGCCCAGCTCAACCTGCTCCAGACGGCATTCGGGAACAACTGAGCGGCTGGCGCAAGCATCCATGCAGGGACCCGGCTTCGGCCGGGTTTTTTGTTGTCTGCGTTTCGGGTTTGAGTCACCCCTCACCTGCCTGCCGGCATCCTCTCCCCGCAAGCGGGGCGAGGAGCGCTGGGCGCGCCGTTCTGCCCCTTCTCCCCGCTTGCGGGGAGAAGGTCCCGGCAGGGGGATGAGGGGCAATTCTGCAAACAGCAGGCAACAAAAAACCCGGCCAAAGCCGGGTTCTCGAAATTCCACTGCGGAAGGCAGATCAGAGGCCGAGGCCTTCGAAGCGCTTCTTGAACTTGGAGACGCGGCCGCCGCGGTCCATGAGCTGCTGGTTGCCGCCCGTCCAGGCCGGATGGGACTTGGGGTCGATTTCGAGGTTCATCGTCGCGCCTTCCGAACCCCAGGTCGAGCGGGTTTCGTACTCGGTGCCGTCGGTCATCACGACCTTGATCGTGTGGTACTCGGGATGGATATCAGCCTTCATGACAACTTTCCTGCCTGTTCCGGGGGCCATTTGTCGCAACGGATTGCGACAGCGGGGCCAAAGACGTAAATGAAGCCGCAGTCGGTCGGACCTACGGCTTCCCAATTCGATGGCGAGCCTATACATGAAGGCCGTCTGGATAACAAGAGCCGAAAGACAATTCGTGCCGCCAGGCACTGGAAACGGGGGTATGGTGTCCACAGACAGTCAGACAGTCGCGGCGGAGAAATCCGCACGCCGCAACATTCGTCCGCTTGGCAGGCTTGCCCCCTATATAAGCCGGTATCGCGGCCTCGTCGCGGGGGCGCTGATCGCGCTCGTCCTTGCCGCCGTCACGACGCTGGTGCTGCCGGTCGCCGTGCGCCGCATGATCGACCACGGCTTCTCGAATGCCGACGCCGGCTTCATCAACACCTATTTCACGATGCTCTTCGTGTTGGCGGGCCTGCTCGCGCTGGCGAGCGCCATGCGCTACTATTTCGTCATCACGCTCGGCGAGCGCATCGTGGCGGACCTGCGCCGCGACGTCTTCGCCCATGTGACGAAGCTCTCGCCCGCCTTCTTCGACGTCAACCAGTCCGGCGAGATCGTCTCGCGCCTGACGGCCGACACGACGCAGATCAAGTCCGCCGTCGGGGCCACCGCCTCGGTCGCGCTGCGCAACCTCATCCTTTGTCTCGGCGCCATCGCGATGATGGTCTATACGAGCCCGAAGCTCTCCAGCCTCGTGCTTGCGGCCATTCCTGTCATCGTCTTCCCGCTCGTCGCCTTCGGCCGCTCCGTGCGCCGCCGCTCGCGCGAGGCGCAGGATACGCTTGCCGCCGCCTCCGCCTATGCCGGCGAGGCCATAGGCGCGACGCGCACCCTGCAGGCCTTCAATGCGGAAGAGGCCGCCCGCGCCCGCTTCTTCGGCAATGTCGAAAGCGCCTATGAGGCCGCGCGCTCGGCCATCCGCGCCCGCTCGCTGCTGACCGGCTTCGCCATCGCCATGATCTTCGGCTCCGTCGTCGCCGTCCTCTGGTTCGGCGCGCGCGACGTGCTCTCCGGCACGTTGTCGGCCGGCACGCTCGGCCAGTTCCTGCTCTATGCGGTCTTCGCCGCCGGCAGCCTCGGCGCGCTCTCGGAGGTCTGGGGCGAGCTGTCACAGGCCGCCGGTGCCGCCGAGCGCCTGACGGAGCTGCTCGCCGAGCCGCCGGCGATCACCGCGCCCGCCAACCCGGTCGCCCTGCCCGTCCCCCCCCGCGGCGAGCTGGCCTTCCGGGACGTCCACTTCTCCTATCCCGCCCGCCCCGGCTATCGCAGCATCAACGGCCTCTCCTTCGCCGTGAAGCCGGGCGAGACCGTCGCCGTCGTCGGCCCCTCGGGCGCCGGCAAGAGCACGATCCTCTCGCTCGTCCTGCGCTTCTACGACCCGGATTCCGGCAGCGTCCTCCTCGATGGCGTCGACCTGCGGGCCGCCGATCCGGAAGAGCTGCGCCGGCGCATCGCGCTCGTGCCGCAGGACGTCACCATCTTCGCCGCGACGATCCGTGACAACATCGCTTTCGGCATGAGCGGCGTCGCCGACGCGGCGATCCGCGCCGCCGCCCGCGCCGCGCAGGCCGAGGAATTCATCGAACGGCTCGACAACGGCTACGACACGATGGTCGGCGAACGCGGCGTGACGCTTTCGGGCGGCCAGCGCCAGCGCATCGCGATCGCCCGCGCCATCCTCAAGGACGCGCCGCTCCTGCTGCTCGACGAGGCAACCTCCGCCCTCGACGCCGAGAGCGAGACGCTCGTCCAGAAGGCGCTCGACAGCCAGATGGGCAAGCGCACGACCATCGTCATCGCGCACCGCCTCGCCACCGTGCTCAAGGCCGACCGCATCCTCGTCATGGAGGACGGCCGCGTCGTGGAGGAAGGCACGCATCAGTCGCTCATCCGGCAGGATGGCCTCTATGCCCGCCTCGCCCGCCTCCAGTTCGACCATGGCGGACAGGCATTCCTCGACGAGGAGCGCGCGGTCGGCTGACCACACGCCGCGCCGGAGCCTTTCGACGCAATTCCGGACGCAAAACCGCTGCGCACTTTTGCTGGAATTTGCTTTATTTCTCGGTGAGTTTCAGCTCGATGCGGCGGTTGGTGGCGCGGGCGGCGGCATCGTCGCCCTCGGCGATCGGCTGGAACTCGCCGAAGCCCGCCGCGACGAGCCGGTTGGCCGGCACGCCGTTGGCGATGAGGAACTTCACCACCGAGGTCGCGCGGGCCGAGGAAAGCTCCCAGTTGTCGCGGTAGCGCCCGGTGCCGGAGAGCGGCACGGCGTCGGTATGGCCATCGACGCGCAGCACCCAGTTGATCTCGGAGGGGATTTCCTTCGCAAGGTCGAGCAGCGCGGCGGCGAGCTTGCGCATCTCCGCCTGCCCCGCCTCGTTGAGGTCGCTGCCGCCCGAGGGGAACAGCACTTCCGACTGGAAGACGAAGCGGTCGCCGACGATGCGGATATTCTCCCGGTCGGAGAGGATTTCGCGCAGACGCCCGAAGAAATCGGAACGGTAGCGGTTGAGTTCCTGCACGCGCTGCGCCAGCGCCACGTTGAGGCGGCGGCCGAGATCGGCGATCTTGGCCTGCGAGTTCTTGTCCTTCGCCTCGGAGGCCTGCAGGGCCTCCTCGACGGCGGCGATCTGGCTGCGCAGCGCCGCGATCTGCTGGTTGAGCAGCTCGATCTGGCTCATCGCCCGCGCGCTCACCTGCTTTTCGCTGTCGAGCTCGCCTTCGAGCGTCGTCACGCGGGCGCTCGCGGCGGCGGAAGCGCCCGCACCGCTGTCGAGGAGCTGTTGAAGACGCGTGCGGTCGCTTTCCGACTGGGCGAGCGAGGCCTGCAGGTTGGCAAGCGCATCCTCGAGATCCTGCTTGCCGCTCTTTTCCAGCGCCAGAAGCTGCGTCAGCTCGTTGATCTGGCTCGTCAGCCGGTTCAGCACGTCGTCCTTGCCGGAGATCTCGCGGCTCAGGAAGAACTGCGCCAACACGAAGACGGTGAGCAGGAACATGATGGCGAGCAGCAGCGTCGAAAGTGCATCGACGAAGCCCGGCCAGTAATCGATCGTGCGCTGGCTGCGCCGGTTGCGCCCGAGCGCCATTTATTCGCCCCCGGCCGGGTGGGCCTTTTCAGCGGCGCGATCGGCCTTCTCGCCGCTGCGCGCGGCAAGGCGGTCGAGCGTGCGGCGCAGGGCCTTCGATTCCTCCTGCTGCGCCTCGATCCAGTCGCGCAGCATCTGCTGCTCGCTGCGCATGTTCTTGACGAGGCCCTGGATGCCTTCGGCAAGGCTCGCCATGGCGGCGGTCGAGCGGTTGCCGCCGCCGCTCTCCTGCGCGAGCTTGAGGATCTGCTCGGCGAGAGCCTGCACGTCGGCGGGGGACGTTCCCGCAAGGCCGGCCGCCGCCGGAAGCTCGGAGCCGACATCCGTCACCGAGGAGAGCCAGTTTTCCAGCTCGGTGTAGAAGCGGTTCTGAGCGCGCCCGGCCTGAAGATCGAGGAAGCCGAGGATGAGCGAGGAGGAAAGGCCGAAGAGCGAGGTGGAGAAGGCCGTGCCCATGCCCGTCAGCGGCGCGGAGAGGCCTTCCTTCAGCGCGGTCAGGATATCGTTCGCCGTGCCGCCGCCGGCATCGAGCGACTGGATGACCGAGCTGATCGAGCCGATCGTGCCGAGCAGGCCCCAGAAGGTGCCGAGCAGGCCGAGGAAGACGAGAAGGCCGATCAGGTAGCGCGACGTGTCGCGCGATTCGTCGAGGCGGGTCGCGATGGAATCGAGGATAGAGCGAAGCGTCGCCGTCGAAAGCGCTACGGAATGGCGCCGGCCGATCAGCGCGCGCATCGGTGCGAGCAGGACGGGATCGCGCCCGACCTTCTCGGCGCTGCCCGCCGCGCGGAAGGAATTGAACCAGCGCACCTCCGGCCGGAGCGCCAGCACATGGTTGAACACCAGGAGCACGCCGATGAGCAGCACGCCGAGGATCAGGCCGTTGAGGCCGGGATTGGAAAGGAACGCCGTCTGCGCCTGGCGGAAGAGGATCGCGGCCACGAAGCCGACGATGATGAGGAAGATCACCATCGTCCAGAAGAAGGCCATGGGGCTTGAGAGTTTGTGCGGGTAATCGTCCCCGGTCTCGGCCGAACCTCCCCAGCCCGGCAGCGCCAGCTTAGCCATGTAGTCGCATCTCCGCTTCCTCGTCGGGGCGGAGACTAGAGGAAGATTGCGCCGAATTGAAGGGGCAAGCCCGCAACACGGCGCAGGAATGCGCCGCGCCTTTCAATCGCTTAGCGCGTCGGCACCGGGCGGTGCACGACCTCGCGGAGCGCCTTGTGGATATATTCGTTGCCGGCGATGATCGTTCCGCTGTCCAGCATGGCGTTGCCGCCCTCCAGATCCGTCGCATAGCCGCCGGCCTCGCGAATCAGCAGGATGCCGGCCGCGATGTCCCAGGCCGAGAGGTCGCGCTCCCAGAAGCCGTCGAAGCGGCCGGCCGCGACATAGGCAAGGTCGAGCGAGGCGGAGCCGAGGCGGCGCATGCCGGCCACTTCCCCCATGACATGGCGAAGCTCGATGAGGAACTTGCCGTGGTTGCCCCGGCCGAGATGCGGCACGCCGCAGCCGATGACGGCATCGGAAAGGTTCTTGCGCGCGGCGACGCGCAGGCGGCGATCGTTGAGGAAGGCCCCGCCGCCGCGCTCGGCGGTGAAGAGCTCGTCCGTCGCCGGGTTCAGCACCACGGCCGCGACGATCTCGCCGTTGCGTTCGAGCGCGATGGAGATGGCGAAGCACGGAATGCCGTGCAGGAAATTGGTCGTGCCGTCGAGCGGATCGACGATCCAGCGATGCGCGCCGTCCGTACCGGCGATCTCCTCGGATTCCTCGCCGAGGAAACCGTAGGTCGGCCGGGCCTTCATCAGCTCCTCGCGGATCAGCTTCTCGGCCTTGCGGTCGGCCTGCGAGACGTAGTCGCCAGGCCCCTTGAGCGAGACCTGGAGGTTCTGCACTTCGCCGAAATCGCGCGCGAGCGACTTGCCGGCCTTGAATGCGGCCTGAACCATGACGTTGAGAAGAGCTGAACGGGCCATGAACTAAAGTCCTTCGGGAATGTCCGGCGCTCGGGACGGCAAAAGCCGCGGCGCGGGAAGCGCACCGGGACCGGGATGCGCCTCAAGACCACAAATCCCCCGAAGTTTCAAGCCTTCGCCGCGTGCAAGCGACGCAATGCAGGGTCTCGTATCGCGCAACAGGGTAAACGGCAGCGGTTTCAGGAGCCGGAGCGGTACTTGTTCGCCGCGTCGACCGCCGCCTTCTGCTGCTGGTCGTTCAGCCCGAGATAGAAATCCTCCAGCGAGGGATCGTTGAGCCCGGCGCGGCGCGCCAGCACGAACCATTTCGCCGCCTCCACCGGATCGGACTTGGTGCCGATGCCGTGGATGTAGAGCTGGGCGAGCTTGCTCTGGGCGACGGCATTGCCGCCTTCGGCCGCCCGTTTCAGCCAGTTGAAGCCGGCGTCGTAGTCGCGCTCGCCCGCCGTGCCGTTCACCAGCCACATGCCGAGGTCGAGCTGGGCGGTGTCGTAGCCGGCGCGGGCGGCGCGCAGCAGCCATTCGCGCGCCCGCTTGCGCTTCGCCTCCGGCAGGTCGGGAATGTTCGCGTAGATCTGCGAGAGCGCATATTGCGCGTCGGCAATGCCCTGCTCGGCGGATTTCTCGTAATAGGGCAGCGCCTCGCGCAGCCCCTTCTCGCCGGGACTGTCGGCCACCAGCACCTGTGCATAGTTGAACTGCGCCGAGGGATTGCCGAGCTCGGCCGATTTCTTCATCAGCTCGTCGGCCTTCTTGCGGTCGTCCTTGGAGCGCGAGCGCTCCATCAGCAGAACGGCATATTTGAACATGCCGGTCGGGTCGCCGCCATTGGCCGCCTGCTGGTACCAGAACATCGCCTGGTCGCGGTCCCGCTTCACGCCGAGGCCGCGGTCGAGGATTTCCGCGACGAGCGTCTGGGCGGCCGGATCGCCGAGCTGCGCGCGCGGCAGGGCAAGGTCCAT
Organism: Shinella sp. R2-11; assembly: GCF_055330205.1. Taxonomy (NCBI): domain Bacteria; kingdom Pseudomonadati; phylum Pseudomonadota; class Alphaproteobacteria; order Hyphomicrobiales; family Rhizobiaceae; genus Shinella; species Shinella sp. R2-11. The sequence continues at coordinate 431,701 of NZ_JBVAPC010000004.1, forward strand.
CGCCGTCAGGTAGCGCCCGCGCTGGAAGGCGCCGTAAGCTTCGTCGACCTTGCCGGCGAAGGGCTTTTCCGCCGGCAGGTCCGGCAGGTCCGCACCCATGCGGTCGAGCACCGTCAGGCCGCTCGACGGCCCGTCGGCGGGCGTGTCCCCGTCCGCAGGCCTGTCCGCCGGCTTTTCGAATGTAGCGGCTGGCTGCTGGGCATCCTTCGCCTTCGCATCCGCCTCGCCGGCGGTGACGGCGGGGCCTTTCTTCGCCGTTTCCGCGGCAGCGGGCACGGCCGCAAGGGCAACCGTGGCGAGAAGCGCCAGAGGCGCGATGCGGCAAGCGTGCGAGAAAACGGCCCTGATCATGAGCGCCTACTATTCCCCAAACCGTGGCGCTTTTTCGTCAAGCAGGGCGTTCACGGCCGCAACGACATGCGGCGCCTGCCCAGGATCGGCAAAGACCGCCTTGTCGAGCGCCACGAATTCGGCGCCGCTCTCGGCAACGGCGAGCGCCGACTGCGGATCCGTGCCGCCGAGCACGATGCAGGGGATTTCCACCATCGAGGCCCACCATTCGGCAAGCGCGAGGTTCTTCGGATGGGCCTCCGGCTTGATGTCGCCGCCGATCTTGCCGAAGAAGATATAGTCCGGCTGCACCTCGCCGATCTCCAGCGCCTTGTGCCGGTCCGTGGCGTTGCCGCCGCCGACGATGAGGCGCGGCGTGAATTTCTCCACCGTCTCGCCGAGCTCTTCCAGCCCGCCCGTCACATGGATGCCGTCGGCCTTGGCCCGGCCCGCGACACGCGTGTCGCCGGCAAGGAGCGCGGCCGCGCCCGCCTTCTGGACGATCTGCACCAGCACTTCGGCGTGCTTCTGGAACTGGCCGTCGTCGAGGCCGTATTGCGGCAGGATCACGGAAGCGACGTCACCGCCCTTCAGCGCGCCCTCCAGCATGGCGGCCCGCGCGGGAAGCTCCTCGCCCTCGGGTAGGATCAGCACAAGGCGGCAGCGGGTTTCGACGTCGGACATGGATGGGCACTTCCCTCGGATTGAGATGTTCGGGGCTCGTCATAACAGATCAAAGCGGATAGACGGAAGGACGAAGAGGATCAATCGCCTTCCATGCCCATCGACCCCACCATCTATTATGCCGCCATCCCCGCAGTCCTGCTCGTCGGCCTCACCAAGGGCGGCATGGGCGAGGCGCTCGCCCTCATGGGCGTGCCGCTGCTGGCCATGGCCGTGCCGCCGGTGCAGGCCGCCGCCATCCTCCTGCCGATCCTCGTCGTGATGGATTGCGTTTCGCTCTATATCTGGCGCCGGCACAACGACCGCATGCTCCTGAAGATGATGCTGCCGGGCGCGCTTTTCGGCATCGCCATCGGCTGGGCAACCTCGGCCTATGTGCCGCGCGATGCGTTGCGCCTCATCATCGGCCTCATCACCGTGCTCTTCGTCGCCCGCTATTTCTACAACAGCTGGCGCGCCCGGCACGGCTACGTCATCGCCGCTAAGCCGCACCGGCTGGTGCCGGCGGCCTTCCTCGGCACGCTTTCCGGCTATGGCAGCTTCGTCGCCCATGCGGGCGGCGCGCCCTTCCAGGTCTACGGCCTGCCGCTGAAGCTGCCGCCGCGCGAATATACCGGCGCTGGCGTGCGCTTCTTCGCCATCCTCAACTTCATCAAGCTCGGCCCCTATTTCGCCCTCGGCCAGCTCGATACCGAGAACCTGACGATCTCCGCGACGCTCGTTCCCCTCGCCATCGCGGCGACGGCCTGCGGCGGCTTTATCGTCAAGCGCATGAAGCCGGATGTCTTCTATCCCTTCATGTATGCGATGGCCCTCATCGCCGGCCTGAAACTCGTCTATGACGGGGCTCTCGCCTTCCTCTGACAGCTTTTCGGCACCGCACAATTTGCTTGCCGGAAATGCTGCTTTGCCATAGCTTTCGGCCATGGCGCACCCGGATCCCTTTGCTGCGATTGCCGATCCCAACCGCAGGTTCCTGCTGGAGGAACTCCGCCGCGCGCCGCGCACGGTCAACGAACTGTCCGAAGGCCTGCCGATCAGCCGCCCCGCGGTCTCCCAGCACTTGAAGGCCCTTCTCGATTCCAACCTCGTCAGCGTGAAGGCCGAGGGCACCAGGCGCATCTACGCCATCAATGCGAGGGGCTTCGACAGGCTCAATCTCTGGCTCGACCAGTTCTGGTCGTGAGCCACCCGTCCCATCCTGAAGCAGAACGCCCCGGCGCGTCTTTCGAACGGGCCAGGGCGTCACGACATCTATCAATTCGTCTTTGAAGGGCGGTTTCGCGAAACGGGTTCAAGCCCGGGTCTTCCCATACAGACCATTCTCTACGCGACCCTCACTCCTTTGTAACTTTGGAAAAATCCCTGTCTTTTCAGTGGGTGGAAGAGCGAAGACGCTCGATCTCATCCTTGATGCGCAGCTTGCGACGCTTCAGGTCTGCAATCGCCTGGTCCTCCGCGGAGGGGCGATTCATTGCAGCATGCAACTCTTCCTCCAGAGCAACGTGCTTCTTTTCGAGCGTGGCCAGATGAGCCTCAATCGACATGTGACAGTTCCTTCCTTTTGCTTGCACCCGGTCACTTGCGTGCCGGATGATCCAGGTTGCAACAAAGTCAGTGTGCCATGTCATTTTTCATTTGTCGAAGGCGAAAACGTGGCAAGGGATAACTTCCCGTTACCAGGGCTTTCGTGGTAGGAGCAGCCTTTGTTGAGACTGGAGGAGGCGGTCGGTCCGCCCTCTCCGCCGAGGGGAACGAATAGCATGGCAGACCAGGAACAGGCTGAATTGCGGCTTGCAGTTGCACGGCTGCGCCAGGAACACGAAGACTACGACGCCGCGATCAACGCCATGATCCAGACCGGCTGCGAAGCCCTCAGAATCCAGCGGATGAAGAAGAAGAAACTGATCCTCAAGGACAAGCTTTCCAAGCTGGAAGACCAGATCATTCCCGACATCATCGCCTGAACGGACGAGACGCCTTGGACACCACAGAAACGCCCCCCGTCGCCATCATCATGGGAAGCCAGTCCGACTGGGAGACGATGAAGAATGCCGCCGACACGCTCGATGCGCTCGGCGTCGATTACGAGGCCCGCATCATTTCGGCGCACCGCACACCCGACCGGCTCTACAGCTTCGCCCGCGGGGCGAAGGCGGAGGGCTTCAAGGTCATCGTCGCCGGCGCCGGCGGGGCGGCCCACCTGCCCGGCATGGCGGCCGCGATGACGCCGCTTCCGGTCTTCGGCGTTCCGGTCCAGTCCAAGGCGCTGTCCGGCCAGGACAGCCTTCTCTCCATCGTGCAGATGCCGGCCGGCATTCCCGTCGGCACACTCGCGATCGGCAAGGCGGGCGCGGTGAACGCCGCGCTGCTCGCCGCCGCGGTGCTGGCCCTCAGCGATCCCGAGCTCGCCCACAGGCTTGACGAATGGCGCGAGAACCAGTCCAGCGCGGTCGCCGAATATCCCGTGGACGGCCCTCTATGAGCGCGCGCACCGTCGGCATCATCGGCGGCGGCCAGCTCGGCCGCATGCTGGCCATGGCGGCCGCCCGCCTCAATCTTCGCACCGTCATCCTCGAGCCGCAGGCCGATTGTCCGGCCGCACAGGTCGCCAATGCCCAGATCGTCGCGGCCTATGACGATCCGGACGCGCTCGCCGAGCTCGCCCGCCTCTCGGACGTCGTGACCTACGAATTCGAGAACGTGCCCGTCGCCGCCGCAACCGCGCTCGCCGCCTCCGTTCCGGTCTTCCCGCCGCCGCGCGCGCTGGAAGTCTCGCAGGACCGGCTGGTGGAGAAGAGCTTCATCCGCGATTGCGGCATCCTCACCGCCGATTTCGTCGCCGTCGACAGCCAAGCCGATCTCGAGGCCGCGCTCGACAGCTTTGGTGGCGTCGGCGTGCTCAAGACGCGCCGGCTCGGCTATGACGGCAAGGGCCAGCGCCTGTTCCGCTCGCCGGCCGAAAGCCGCGAGGGCGCCTTCGAGGCGCTCGGCGGCGTGCCGCTGATCCTGGAAAGCCTCATTCCCTTCGAGCGGGAGGTCTCCATCATCGCCGCCCGCGACGGCGAAGGCACCATCGCCTGCTACGACCCGGCGGAGAACATCCACCGCAACGGCATCCTGCACACCTCGACCCTGCCCGCCCGCATCAATGAGGCAACGGCGGACCAGGCGCGCAAGGCCGCGCGCGCCATCCTCGACCACCTCGCCTATGTCGGCGTCATCGGCGTCGAGTTCTTCGTGCTGCCCGATGGCGGCCTCGTCGCCAACGAGATCGCCCCGCGCGTGCACAATTCCGGCCACTGGACGGAGGCGGCCTGCGTGGTCTCACAGTTCGAGCAGCATATCCGCGCCGTCGCCGGCCACACGCTGGGCGACCCGCGCCGCCACTCGGACTGCGTGATGCAGAATCTCATCGGCGACGACATCAGCGATGTTCCCGCCTGGCTCGCAAAGCCCGACGTGCTCGTCCATCTGTACGGCAAGACGGAGGCCCGTCCCGGCCGCAAGATGGGGCATGTGACGCAGATTATCGGCTGAAAAGCTGCGCCGGAGGCTGGAAAACCGGCACAGTCCCGCGGAAAACCCGCCGGCCACGGTTGACAGCGCAAATGTCACGGGTTACATGCCTGCCAACCTGAAAGCGCGCCCGAAACGGCGCGTTTTTGATTGAGGAAATCCGGCGAACTCGAGTCGCCCTGCAATACGCGGATCAGAAAAATGAAGATCAAGAATTCGCTCAAGTCGCTCAAGGCTCGCCACCGCGAGAACCGCCTTGTTCGCCGCAAGGGCCGTGTTTACATCATCAACAAGCAGAACCCGCGCTTCAAGGCTCGTCAGGGCTGATCGGGCGTCGTGGTCGCCTTTCCGCCTTGCGGGAAGCGTTGATCGACAAATATCGATTTGAAGTTGGGCCATGGCGGTTTACCATAACCGCCATGCGCTTTTTCATGCTTGCTGCACTTTGTCTTTCCCTCGCCCTCGTCGCCTCCGCGCCGGCCGATGCCCTTGCGCAGCAGGCGGACAAGGCCTCCGTGGACCCGTCGTCCACCGCCTTCGCTACGCAGGCCCAGCGTCTCGACAAGCTCTTCGACGCCCTAAAACGCGAGGCAAATCCGGACGCCGCCAAGGGGATCGCCAACCAGATCCGCAGGGAATGGCAGGATTCCGGCAGCGCCACCGTCAATCTCCTGATGCAATGGACCGACAAGGCCGTCGACGAGGACAAGAACGCCGTGGCGCTCGACTATCTCGACGAGGCGATTCGCCTGCGCCCCGACTATGTCGAGGGCTGGAACCGCCGCGCGACGCTGCATTTCAAGATGGGCAACTATCGCAAGTCCATGTCGGACCTCAACCAGGTGCTGAAGATCGAGCCGCGCCACTTCGGCGCGCTCGCCGGCATGGCCGCCATCATGTCCCAGACCGGGCGCGACGAGCTCTCCCTGAAGGCCTGGGAAAAGTTCCTCGACGTCTATCCCGCCGAGCGGGACGCCCAGAAGGAATTCGGCGACCTCTCCGAAAAGCTCACCGGCCAGCGCACCTGAACAGCCGTCTCAGGCCGCCTGAAACGAAAAAGGCGGGCCGAAGCCCGCCTCTCCCAGATCATTCCGGAAAAGCCCCTCAGACGCCGCTGACGCCGTCCGCGGCGATATAGGCGATGCGCAGCATGTTCGTCGCGCCGGGCGTGCCGAGCGGGACGCCGGCCGAGATGATGATGCGGTCGCCCGGCTTGCCGAACTCCTCGCTGACGACGATGCGGCAGGCGCGGTTCACCATGTCGTCGAGGTCTTCCGCATCGCCCGTGACGACGCAGTGCAGGCCCCAGACGACCGAGAGGCGGCGCGCCGTCTCGATGACCGGCGACAGCGCCAGAACCGGCACGTCCGGCCGCTCGCGGGCCGTGCGCAGGCCCGTCGCGCCCGACGAGGTGTAACAGACGATGGCCGACAGCTTCAGCGTCTCGGCGATCTGGCGGGCGGCAAGCGAGATGGCGTCGGCGCCGGTCGCTTCCGGCGTCGAGCGCTGGGCGTAGATGATGCCGGGATAGTGCGGGTCGCGCTCGACCGTGCTGGCGATGGACGCCATGGTGGAGACGGCCTCGACCGGATAGGCGCCGGACGCCGATTCGGCCGACAGCATGACGGCGTCCGCGCCCTCGAAGACGGCGGTCGCGACGTCGGAGACCTCGGCGCGGGTCGGGACCGGCGCGGAAATCATCGATTCCAGCATCTGCGTGGCGACGACCACCGGCTTGCCGGCGCGGCGGCAGGCACGGATGAGCTGTTTCTGGATGCCGGGAACGGCTTCCAGCGGCATTTCCACGCCGAGGTCGCCGCGGGCGACCATCAGGGCGTCGGAAAGCTCGATGATCTCGTCGATGCGCTCGACAGCCTGCGGCTTTTCGATCTTCGACATCAGGCCGACGCGGCCGCGCGCGACCTTGCGCACCTCGGCAAGGTCTTCCGGACGCTGGATGAAGGAGAGCGCCACCCAGTCGACGCTGCCGGTTGCCAGAACGGCGTCGAGGTCGACGCGGTCCTTCTCCGTCAGCGCGCCGACGCCGAGCAGCGTGTCGGGCAGGCTGACGCCCTTGCGGTCGGAGATCTTGGTGCCGGAGACGACCGTGCAGACGATCGACTTGCCGTCGGCGCTCTCGGCGCGCAGATGCAGCTTGCCGTCGTCGATCAGCAGGCGATGGCCGGGCTTGACCGCTTCCAGGATTTCCGGATGCGGCAGGAACACGCGGGTGCTGTCGCCGGGCACGTCCTTGTTGTCGAGCGTGAAGGTCTGGCCGGGCTTCAGCTCTTCCGAGCCGTTGGCGAACTTGCCGACGCGCAGCTTCGGGCCCTGGAGGTCGGCGAGAATGCCGATCGGGCGGCCGCAGCGGGCCTCCACGGCGCGGATGCGGCTGATCAGCGTGCGCATCACGTCGTGGCTGGCATGGCTCATGTTGATGCGGAACAGGTCTGCTCCCGCCTCGTGCAGCTTCTGGATCATCTGCTCGTCAGACGATGCCGGTCCGAGCGTGGCGAGGATTTTGACTTTTCTGTTCCGTCTCATCAGTTCTGGCTTTCCTGCGTCCCTGGCGTATCGGAAAGCTGTACCATCCAGCTCCCCTGCCGCCCCGTGTCATATTCCTTGAAGCCCATGCGCTGGAAACCGCGGGCAAAGCAGTCCTGCACGCCGGTGATCTTGAACTCGTTCTCGGCCACGCACATGTTGACGTCGCCGGTCCAGCGGCCGCCGCGAGCGGCGTCTTCGGCATAGAGGTAATAGTAGCGCGACTGCAGCTCGCCCTCGATCAGCGTGGCGCAGGTCGTCGCGGGGACCTGCCACCAGCCTTCGGTGATCCAGCCTTCCTTGGCGCGATAGCCGATCGCGACGCCGACGAGGTTCTGCGTGCCGTTGCAGACGCGGAAATCGGCTCTCGCCTCCTGCGGCACGGACAGCGCGAGAAAACCCGCGAAAAGGAAGAGGCCGGCCTGGAGAAGACCGCTGGCTTTCAGGAAAGTCGGGCGATGGCTATTGGCTCTCACGGCTTCCAATGGAACTCCGTTGATTTGAATATGCGCTTTCTTGCGACGACGGGGCAGGAATGTCAACGCGGCTCTAATCGATTACATCGTCATGAAAAGCGAAGGAATCTTTCCCGAACACCAGGCATTGCGGGTTGCGGGGCGGATCGCCCCATGCGATCACTCGCGCGGCGCGGCATATGGACGGCAAAAGCATGCAGGACCTTCCCCCTTTCGAGATCATCGACGGCGACCCTGCTCTCGGGCTGGTCATCCTGGCGGACCACGCCACCAACCGCCTGCCCGAGCGCTATGGCCACCTCGGCCTGCCGGAAAGCGCCTTCGAGCGCCACATCGCCTACGATATCGGCGTCGAAGGGGTGGTGCGCGGCCTCAATGCCCGGCTGAACGCGCCGGTGGTCATGAGCCGCTTTTCCCGCCTCCTCATCGATCCCAACCGGGGCGAGGACGACCCGACGCTCGTCATGCGGATCTCCGACGGCGCGATCGTTCCAGGCAATCATCCGATCACGCCCGAAGAATGGCAATACCGGCTGGAAACCTTCCACCGCCCCTATCACGATGCCGTGTCCCGCACGATCGCCGCCGTCGCGGACAAGACGGGCAAGGCGCCGCTCGTCCTGTCCATGCATTCCTTCACGCCGGCCTGGAAGGGCGTTCCCCGCCCCTGGCAGGTGACAGTGCTGTGGGACAGCGACCCGCGTGCGGTGCGTCCGCTGCTCGCCGAGCTGGAAGCGCCGGGCGACGTCGTCGTCGGCGACAACGAGCCCTATGACGGGGCACTGCGCGGCGACACCATGTTCCGTCACTGCATGAAGCCCGGCATTGCCCACGCGCTCATCGAGATCCGCCAGGACGAGATCGGCGACGAAGCCGGCATTGCCCGCTGGGTCGACCGGCTGGCGCCGGTCTTTTCGCGCTTGAATGCCGACGAGAGCCTGCACACATACGAAATACACCCGTCCCGCACCGGACCCTATTGAGACAGAGACGATGACCGACCTCAGCAAGGAACAGCAGACCGAATTCGAGGCCGCCGCCTTCCGGCGTCTCGTGCGGCATCTGCGCGAGCGCACCGACGTGCAGAACATCGACCTGATGAACCTTGCCGGCTTCTGCCGCAATTGCCTGTCCAACTGGTACCGCGATGCCGCCAACGAGGCGGGCGTGCCGCTCGACAAGGAAGCGTCCCGCGAGATCGTCTACGGCATGCCCTACGAGGAATGGCGCGCCCGCTACCAGCGCGAGGCGACCGACGCGCAGAAGTCCGCCTTCGAGATCAGCCGCCCGAAGGAATGACGCCTTCGCGGCGCGAAAATCGGCAGGCGTCGCACGATTGGTCTTGATCTTGCCGGAAGTTCGCGGCAAGTCACGGCACCTTCGAATTTCTACCAGCCCATCCAAGGAGAAGACCATGTCGGATGCCCACGGCGTCGCACGCGACCAGCTTCGCGCGTTCATCGAACGCATCGAGCGGCTCGAGGAAGAAAAGAAAACCATCGCCGACGACATCAAGGACGTCTACGGCGAAGCCAAGGGCGTCGGCTTCGACACCAAGATCCTGCGCAAGGTCATCCAGATCCGCAAGCAGGACAAGGACGAGCGCATGGAGCAGGAAGCGATCCTCGACACCTATCTCCAGGCCCTCGGCATGGTCGAGCTGCCGCCGGACGCCGAATAAGCCTCCGGCAAGGCCCAACAAAAAACCCGCCGGATCGCTCCGGCGGGTTTTTTGTTGGATATGTCCTGCCGCTCAGTTCTCGGCGCGTTCGAACTTGCGGACTTCCATGAAGTTCACCGCAGTGCCGCTGAAACGGCCGGCGTCGATCGAATGGCCTTCCGGCTGGAAGCCGGCCATGTAGACGGTGGTCGGCGCGGCGCGCAGCGTGCGGCTGACGAAGCGCGGCGCCTTGACCGGCTTGGACAGCGTCGCGACGCGGCCCTGGGTCAGCGCCCATTGCGACAGGATCTTCTGCGACAGCTTCGGCTCGGTGCGGATGGCGCCACGGCTGGCGGCATCGGCGTCCTTCTTCTTCGGGCGGCCGCCCTTGGCCGGCACCTCTTCCACCGTCTTGGCGTCGAAGGCGTCGGCGCCGGAAAGCGAGCGGGTCGCGCCGCCATCCGTCGACATCAGCGCGGCCATCTCGATCGGCGCGTTGTCGCCGCCGCCCGTCGCCGGATCGGCGAGCGCGGCAAGGCCGGAGCGGTCGGCAGTTGTCGGCAGGGCGACGTCCGCTTCCGCGGCCGCCATCAGCGCCGTCTGCGTCTTGTCCAGTTCGACCTGCGGGCGCAGGCCCGGCACCGGCACCATGGCCAGCTCCTCGCCGTCCTCGGCCGCCGCTTCGGCGGTCATCACGTCGGCCGGCTGGGCATCGCCGGCCTGGCCGCGCGCGCCGAGCATGACGGGAAGCGGGATCTTGTAGGCGGCGAGGTCTTCGTATTCAGGCTTCTGCTCTTCGGTCGTCGCCGCTTCGAGCGCCGCGACGGCACCGCTCGTCGGCGGCGCGACAAGCGCAAGCTCGCTCGTCTCGGCGGACTTGAAGGCCGGGCGGCTGCCGGGAACGGGCGCGTTGAAGGCAAGCTCCGTCTCCGCTTCGGCCGCGGCGGGCTGCGCCTCCTGCACGGCCTTCGCCGCCGGACGGCCGGAACCGCCCTCGTCGAAGTCGTCGGCGATCGCCGCGCTGCTGGCGATCATTTCGGGTTCTTCATCCTCGTCGCCGCCTCCGCCGAAGAGGTTGGCGAGGAAGCCGCCCTTGCGCTTGGAGGCCGAGGGCTTGGAGCCGCCGCCGGCGACCTGGATGGCATCCGAGCCGACGCGGCGCTTGTAGTCGGCGACCGCCTGCTGGTAGCCCGGCAGCGGCTTGCCGTCGGTCGGCACATGCATGGTCTTGCCGTCGGGGAACAGGCTGACGAGTTCCTGGCGGCTCATGCGCGGCCAGGCGCGCACGCCGCCGACGTCGAGATGGACGAAGGGCGAGCCGGAGGTCGGATAGTAGCCGACGCCGCCGACCTGGAATTTCATGGCCGTGGCGCGCAGCGTCGCGAGCTTCACGCCCGGAATGTAGAAGTCCATCGCCTTGCCGAGCATGTGCTGGCTCTTCTTGGCGACACCCTTGGTGCGCGAGCGCAGCATGCCGTTGGTGGCCGGCGAGCGATAGGCGGAGACGACGTTGATGTAACCGGTGGCGCCGACCTTCTGGTAGACTTCCCAGACGAGGTCGAAGAGGCGGGGGTCCATCTTCGTCGGCTCGTTGCGGCGCCAGTCGCGCAGGAACTCGTTGAGCTGCTTCAGGCCGCGCTGGTCGTAGCGGCCGTTGCGCTTGAAGGTGATCTCGGCCTTTTCTTTGGTATGGATGAAATAGAGCTTGAGCGTGCGGCTGCCGCTCTCGGCCTGGACAGTCGCGGGAATGGCTGCGGGCAGGATGAGGGCAGCAGAGAGCACGGCCGTGGTCACGGCCTTGGGCAGCTTTTGCAACACTGTCTTGCAGAGGCTGCCAAGGGTCGTCCCCGGGCGCTTCATCGATGCGAACAAATTTGCCAACTCTTTCCCCGTCCGAAGGACAACGAACGTCCGTTGCCCCAGATGACTGCCAATTGCGGTGAGAGCATGGCAAATCCGCCACACTCGTCATCGCGCACCCGTTATAGTGAACAATCCACTAACAGGGAATAAACGGCAATCGAGAAATCCCAAGTGGCCGGGATTCCAAGGGGTTTTACGCAGCTTCCTTCATCGGATCGTCGGGGTCGATCCCGTAATCCTTCAATTTGCGGTAGAGAGTCGAGCGGCCGATGCCCAATTTGCGGGCAACCTGGCTCATCTGGCCATGATAGAATTTCAGGGCGAAACGGATCAGTTCCTCCTCCACATCGGCCAGCTTGCGCACATGGCCGCCCTTGTCGACGCTCGAAATCGCATTGTCCGGCACGCCGGCATCGACTGATTCGTTGGGGCGGAAGTCCGGATAGACGCTCGGCAGATGGCTCTCGGCCGACGGCTCCGGCGCGCGGAAGGCCGTCGTGTCCCAGGTCGCGGCACCGCTTTCGGCAAGGCCGTAGCCCGGCACCTGCGCGGCGATCTGCGGGAAGTCGGAGGCCGTCAGCTCCGCCCCTTCGGAGAGCACTACGGCCCGGAAGATGGCGTTTTCGAGCTGGCGGATATTGCCCGGCCAGTCATAGGCCGTCAGCAGCGCCAGCGCGCCGGCCGAGACGGCGAGCGGGCGGGCGAGCTTCTGCTCCCCGGCGAAGCGCTGCACGAAGGCGCGCACGAGAACCGGGATGTCCTCCTTGCGCCGGCGCAGCGCTGGAATGGTGATCGGGAAGACGTTGAGGCGGTAGTAGAGGTCCTCGCGGAAACGGCCCTCGCGCACCTCGTTGATGAGGTCGCGGTTGGTCGCCGAGATGAGGCGGACATTGACCTTCTGCGGGAAGCGCGCGCCGATCGTCTCGATCTCGCCCTGCTGCACGGCGCGCAGCAGCTTCACCTGCACCTCGAGCGGCAGGTCGCCGATCTCGTCGAGGAACAGCGTGCCGCCGTCGGCCTCCATGAACTTGCCGGTATGGCGCTCCGTCGCGCCGGTGAAGGCGCCCTTCTCGTGGCCGAAGAGGATGCTCTCGACCAGATTGTGCGGGATGGCGCCGCAATTGACGGTGACGAAGGGCTTGTGCGCCCGGTCGCTTCCCGCCTGGATGGCGCGCGCCACCATTTCCTTGCCGACGCCCGACTCGCCTTCCAGCACCACGGGAATGTTGGACTGCGCCGCGCGGCGGCCGAGCTCGATCACGCGCAGCATCTCGGAGCTCGCCGAGACGATATCGTCGAACTGCACGGCCTCGGAGCGGCCGCGCCGCCCGGCGCGCCCGCGCCCTTCCCGCTGGTCGACCTTCAGCGCATTGCCGACGGCGACGTTCAGCCGCTCCGGCGAGACCGGCTTGACGACGAAATCGAAGGCGCCGGCGCGCATGGCCGAGACCACCGTCTCGATGCCGCCCTGCCCCGTCTGCACGATCACCGGAATGGTGTTCTCGCGCTCGGCGAGCGCGTCGAGGAAGGCCGAACCGTTCATTTCGGGCATCATCAGGTCGAGCAGGATCACGTTGATCAGACCGCCCTTGCGATCGAGCAGATCGAGGCCCGCGCGGCCGTTTTCCGCCATATGGCAGATATGACCGGAGCGCTCGATCATGTTCTTCAGAAGCCTGCGCTGGACAGGATCGTCATCGATGACAAGAATATGGGCCGTCACTGGAACCTCCTTGCCGAAGGCGCGCGTCATGCACGCCCTGGGGAACTGGATACCAGCGGACCATGGCAGAAAGGGTTGAACATGCCGTTTTGAGAAAGGCTTGCATTTTAACCAACGCCGACGCAAGCAAGGAACCCGCCCTGCCCATCAGGAAGAGAGATACCGATGACCCGCACTTTCCTTGAACCCCGGATCGATTTCGCGACCGCGGAGGCCGCAGCCGGCGCCGAGCTGGGCGATCTGCCCGGCTGGAACCTTACCGACCTCTACCCCGCGCCGGCCTCGCCCGAATTCAAGGCCGACATGCAGAAGGCCGAGGCGGGCGCGCTCGCCTTCGAGGCGAAGTGGAAGGGCAAGCTCGACGCCGCGACGGAAAAGACGGGCGACGAGGGCATCGGCGCGGCCGTCCGCGAATTCGAGGCGCTGGAAGACGTGATGGGCCGCCTCATCTCCTTTGCGGGCCTTACCTATTTCACCAACACGACCGAGCCGGCGAACGGCAAGTTCTACGGCGACGTGCAGGCCAAGCTCACCGATCTCGGCGCGCATCTTCTGTTTTTCTCCCTTGAACTCAACAGGATAGAAGACGAGCGCATCGAGGCGGCGCTGACGAACGACGCGCTTGCCGCCCATTACCGCCCCTGGATCGAGGACCTGCGCAAGGACAAGCCCTACCAGCTCGACGACAGGACCGAACAGCTCTTCCTCGAAAAGTCGATGACGGGCGCTGCCGCCTGGAACCGCCTCTTCGACGAGACGATGGCCTCGTTGCGCTATACGATCGACGGCGAGGAAGTACCGCTGGAAATCGCCCTCAACCAGCTCCAGTCGCCCGATGGCGAGGCGCGCCGCAAGGCGGCCGAAGCGCTGGCGAAGACCTTCAAGGACAATATCCGCACCTTCACGCTGATCACCAACACGCTCGCCAAGGACAAGGAAATCGCCGACCGCTGGCGCGGCTTTGCCGACATCGCCGACAGCCGGCACCTTGCCAACCGCGTCGAGCCGGAGGTCGTTGCCGCGCTGGCGGAAGCCGTGCGCGAAGCGTATCCACGCCTCTCCCACCGCTACTATGCGATGAAGGCGAAGTGGCTCGGAATGGAGCAGATGAATTACTGGGACCGCAATGCGCCCCTTCCCGAGACACCCGATGCGACGATCCCGTGGAGCGAGGCGCGCGACACCGTGCTCTCCGCCTACAGCGCTTTCGCGCCGGAAATGGCCGCTATCGCCAAGGACTTCTTCGACAAGGGCTGGATCGACGCGCCGGTGCGTCCCGGCAAGGCCCCGGGCGCCTTCGCCCATCCGACCGTGCCGTCCGCCCACCCTTACGTACTGGTCAACTACATGGGCAAGCCGCGCGACGTGATGACGCTCGCCCACGAACTCGGCCATGGCGTGCACCAGGTTCTGGCCGGCGGCCAGGGCGCGCTGATGGCCGCAACGCCCCTGACGCTCGCCGAGACCGCCTCCGTCTTCGGCGAGATGCTGACCTTCCGCAGCCTGCTCGACAAGACGAAGGACAAGCGCGAGCGCAAGGCGATGCTCGCCCAGAAGGTGGAGGACATGATCAACACGGTCGTGCGCCAGATCGCCTTCTACGAATTCGAGCGCAAGGTGCACACCGCCCGCAAGGAAGGCGAACTGACGAGCGACCAGATCGGCGAACTCTGGCTCTCCGTACAGGGCGAAAGCCTCGGCCCGGCGATCCGCATTTCCGAGGGCTACGAGACCTACTGGGCCTATATCCCCCACTTCATCCATTCGCCCTTCTACGTCTATGCCTATGCCTTCGGCGACTGCCTGGTGAACTCGCTCTATGCCGTCTACCAACAGGCCGAGACCGGCTTCCAGGCGAAGTATTTCGACCTCCTCAAGGCCGGCGGCACCAAGCATCACACCGAACTCCTCAAGCCCTTCGGCCTCAATGCGAGCGATCCGTCGTTCTGGAGCAAGGGACTGTCGATGATCGAGGGGCTGATCGACGAACTGGAAGCGCTTGATAAGGCGTCATCTTAAAAGAAGCCGGAAGCCCGCATGACAGACCGCGAACGCTTTGTGCTCCTCAGGGACGACCGTGAGGACCGGACGGTGGTTTTCGCCGATCCGATCGCGGTCGTCACCGTGCGCGAGCGCGCCGGCTTCGAGCCGGCCTTCGCGGCCCTGCAAGCGGCCCATGAGAAAGGCCACTGGATCGCCGGCTTCATGAGCTACGAGGCCGGCCATCTCTTCGAGGAAAAGCTGGCCCCGCTCGCGGTGGAAAACCGCCCGACACCGCTGATGAGCTTCGGCATCTTCGAGAAGCCGGCGGAGGGTCACCCGCTCGCAAGCCCCCGCCAGCGGGTCGAGAACGAACCCTTCCTCACCGAGCCGAAAGCCGACTGGAGTTTCGACACCTATCGCAGCCGCTTCGACCGCCTGCACCAGCACCTGCGGCAGGGCGACTGCTACCAGGCGAACCTCACCATGCCGATCCGCGCCCGCTGGAACGGCGACCCGCTCGCCGCCTTCTGGTCGCTGATCGAGCGCCAGCCGGTGCGCTACGGCGCCTTCGTCTCGCTCGACGGTCCGAAACTGCTTTCCCGTTCGCCGGAACTCTTCTTCGATATAGACCAAGACGGCTGGATCGAGACGCATCCGATGAAGGGCACGGCGCCGCGTGGGAGCAATGCGGCCGAGGACGAGCGCATCATCGCCGCCATGCAGGCCGATCCGAAGACGCAGGCGGAAAACCGAATGATCGTCGACCTCTTGCGTAACGACATCTCGCGCATCACCGAGGTCGGCACGCTTCATGTGCCGAAACTCTTCGCCGTCGAGACCTACCCGACCGTGCACCAGATGGTGAGCCACGTCCGGGCGAAGCTCACACCCGGGACCTCCCTCCGCGACATCTTCGCCGCCCTCTTCCCCTGCGGCTCGATCACCGGCGCACCGAAGATGCGCGCCATGGAGATCCTGCACGACCTGGAGGACGGCCCGCGCGACGCCTATTGCGGCGCCATCGGCATGATCGCCCCGGACGGCACCATGCGCTTCAACGTCGCCATCCGCACCATCTCGCTCTTCGACGACGGCAACGCCGTCTTCAATGTCGGCGGCGGCATCGTCTTCGATTCCACCGCCGAGGCGGAATATGAGGAATGCCTGCTGAAGGCGCGCTTCGCCGTGGGGGATCAATGGATATCTCGCTGATCGAGACCCTGCGCTGGGAACCCGGCACCGGCTTCGTGCGGCTGGAGCGGCATATGGCGCGATTGGCGCGGACGGCGGAGGCGCTTGGCTTGCCGAGCGCGGAGAAAGCAAGGGATGCGCTGTTCGCCGCGCTACCCCCCTCTGCCCTGCCCCTCCGCATCCGCCTCGAACTCTTCCCCGACGGCCGGATCGACGTGCAGACCGCCGCCTTCACACCCCTTGCGGCGGATACGGTCTGGCGCGTGAAGCTCGCCACCACCCGCCTCTCCTCCACCGATCCGCTGCTACGCCACAAGACGTCCCGCCGCGCCCTCTACGCCGCGGCCCGCGCCGAATTCCCCGCGGCCGACGCCGACGAGGTCATCCTCCTCAACGAACGCGGCGAACTCTGCGAGGGCACCATCACCTCGCTGTTCCTCGACGACGGCACCGGCGCGCTGAAGACGCCGCCGCTCGCCTGCGGCCTGCTCGCCGGCGTGCTGCGCGAGGAACTGCTGGAAACCGGCAGGGCCATCGAGGCGGTACTGCGGCCGGAGGACCTTGCCGGCGGCACGATCCTCGCCGGCAATTCGCTGCGGGGCCTGATCCGCTGCGTCCTCGCATGAGGCGACGACGGCGGCTTAAGCATATCGCCGCAGAAATACTTGGCCGCCCTTTATTGTGACAGAAATCTGTGCTCTAGCGCTGCCATATTATGCTAAGGGGCCTTCGAGCCCCTGATTTTCAGCGCAAAGCGGCCGTCCGCAGGAGACCCAAATGGCAGACAGCACCTATCCGGTATATGGCGAAATCACCGGCCCGATCGTGATGATCGGTTTCGGCTCCATCGGCCGCGGCACGCTGCCGCTGATCGAGCGCCACTTCAAGTACGACCGGAACCGGCTGATCGTCATCGAGCCGCGCGAGGACGCCGCCGACGCCGAGATCTATGCCCGCCACGGCGCCCGCCACATCAAGGCGCATGTCACCCGCCAGAACTACAAGGACCTGCTGAAGCCGCTCCTCACGGAAGGCGAAGGCCAGGCCTTCTGCGTCAACCTCTCCGTCGACACCGGCTCGCTCGACCTCATCAAGTTCTGCCGCAAGCTGGACGTGCTCTATATCGACACCGTCGTCGAGCCGTGGCTCGGCTTCTATTTCGACAAGAACATGAAAAACGCCGACCGCACGAACTATGCCCTGCGCGAGACCGTGCGCAAGGAGAAGGAAAAGCACCCCGGCGGCACGACGGCGATCTCCACCTGCGGCGCGAACCCCGGCATGGTCTCCTGGTTCGTCAAGCAGGCGCTGCTGAACCTTGCCAAGGACCTCGACGTCAAGTTCGAGGAGCCCGCGCAGGACGACCGCGAAGGCTGGGCCAAGCTGATGAAGAAGGTCGGCGTCAAGGGCGTGCACATCGCCGAGCGCGACACCCAGCGCACCAAGAACCCCAAGCCCTTCAACACTTTCTGGAACACCTGGTCCGTCGAAGGCTTCATTTCGGAAGGCCTGCAGCCCGCCGAGCTCGGCTGGGGCACCCATGAGAAGTGGATGCCGAAGAACGCCAAGAAGCAGAAGAAGGGTTGCAAGGCCGCCATCTATCTGGAGCAGCCCGGCGCCAATACGCGCGTGCGCTCCTGGTGCCCGACGCCCGGTCCGCAATACGGCTTCCTCGTCACCCATAACGAATCCATCTCGATCGCCGACTACTTCACGGTCCGCGACAAGGACGGCGACGTCACCTATCGCCCGACCTGCCACTACGCCTACCACCCCTGCAACGACGCCGTGCTGTCGCTGCACGAGATGTTCGGCAATGGCGGCCACCAGCAGCCGGTCCTGCACGTCCTCGACGAGAACGAGCTGGTCGACGGCGTCGACGAGCTCGGCGTGCTGCTCTATGGCCACGACAGGAACGCCTACTGGTACGGCTCGCGCCTGTCGCTGGAGGAAACCCGCCGCATCGCCCCCTACCAGAACGCGACCGGCCTGCAGGTGACCTCCGCCGTACTCGCCGGCATGGTCTGGGCGCTGGAGAACCCGAAGGCCGGCATCGTGGAAGCCGACGAGGTCGACTACAAGCGCTGCCTGGAAGTACAGATGCCCTATCTCGGCCCGGTCGAAGGCCACTACACCGACTGGACCCCGCTCGACGGCCGCCCGGGCCTCTTCCCGGAAGACCTCGACACGAAGGATCCGTGGCAGTTCAGGAACATCCTCGTTCGCTGAACCGGCCCGCAATTTTTGCAGGAAAGCGCCCGCGGCAATCCCGCGGGCGCTTCGCTTTCAATGGGATAATGCCCGCCGGCCGGGCAGCGCGTCTTGCTTTCGACTTCTCTTCACGGCATGTTCTGGCGAACCGGACGGGTGCTTCGCGCCGCCGAGACTTTGGGAGAACCAGATGAAGCCGATCGCAGCCCTCAGCCTGCTTGCCGCCGCCGCAGCGCTTGCTTCGTGCCAGACGGAACCGGCGCCGCGCAGCCTTCCGGTCGCCCAGCAGCCCATGCAGCAGGGCGTCGAGGGCGCCTGGGTCGATCCGAACGGCATCGTCTCGACCTTCTCGAGCGGCACCTTCACGACACGCACGACCGACACGAACCAGCTCCTCGCCTCCGGCACCTATATCAAGACCTCGCCGACGCTGGTCGAGATCAACATGACCTCGCTGGTGCGCAACACGCAGTCCAAGGTCAATTGCGCGCTGGTCAATCAGCACCAGCTCAACTGCACCACGGCCGAAGGGGCGCAGTTCTCGCTCGCGCGCCGCACCTGATCCGGCACCTCGCTTCTCAAAAGGGCCGCAAGGCCCTTTTTTCGTGTCAGGCCGGGTAGCCGGCGGGGACCGTCTTTTCACTTGAAGTTGCTTTCGTCCGGTGGAAACATCCGCCGGCCGGCTGTCATGTTTCCGGCCTATCCGGAAGCCGGGCATGCCCTCCGCGCCATCGAGCGCGGCAACCGAGGAGAACAGGACCATGACGCTTATCCGATCCGGCCTTCTGGCCGCCTCCCTCTTTGTGCTCTCCAGCGGTGCGGCATTCGCCGATTACGAGCTGAACATCCTGCATATCAACGACCTGCATTCGCGCATCGAGGCGATCAACAAGTTCGATTCGACCTGCTCGGCCGAGGAGGAAGGCAAGGGCGAGTGCTTCGGCGGCGTCGCGCGCCTCAAGGCCGCCATCGACGCCGAGCGTCAGAAGCTTTCCGGCAGGAACGTGCTGCTCCTCAATGCCGGCGACAATTTCCAGGGCTCGCTCTTCTACACGACCTACAAGGGCGCGGCGGAAGCCGAGTTCCTCAACCTCATGAAGTTCGACGCCATGACCGTCGGCAACCATGAATTCGACGACAGCGAAGACGGCCTCGCCACCTTCCTCGACAAGGTCCAGTTCCCCATCGTCACCGCCAATGTCGCGGCCGGCGCGAGCTCCAAGATCGGCGACCGCATCAAGCCCTTCATCGTCCTCGACAAAGGCGGCCAGAAGATCGGCATCGTCGGCGCGGTCGCCAACGACACGGAAGAACTCTCCTCTCCCGGTCCGAACGTGCTGATCGGCGACGATGTCGCCGACATCACCGCCGCCGTCGCCGAGTTGAAGAAGGAGGGCGTCGACAAGATCGTCGCGCTCACCCATGTCGGCTATCCGCGCGACCTCGCCGCCATCGCCAGGATCCCGGATGTCGACGTCGTGGTCGGCGGCCACTCCCACACCTTCCTTTCCAGCACGTCGGACAAGGCGGAAGGCCCCTACCCGACGATGGTCGACAATCCCGGCGGCTACAAGGTGCCCGTCGTGCAGGCCGGCGCCTATTCGAAATATCTCGGCAACCTGAAGGTCGTCTTCGACGATGCCGGCGTGGTGAAGGAAGCGACCGGCGAGCCGATCCTCATCGATGCCTCCATCAAGCCGGACGAGGCCGTCCTCGCCCGCATCAAGGAGCTGTCCGGCCCCATCGATGAGCTGAAGAACAAGATCGTCGCGGAAACCGCCGAGCCGATCGACGGTTCGCGCGAAACCTGCCGTGCCGCCGAATGCGCCATGGGCAACCTCGTGGCCGACGCCATCCTCGAGCGCACGAAGAACCAGGGCATGACCGTCGCCATCACCAATGGCGGGGGGCTGCGCTCCTCCATCGATGCCGGGCCGGTCTCCATGGGCGAGGTGCTCTCGGTGCTGCCCTTCCAGAACACCGTCGCGACCTTCCAGCTCAAGGGCGCCGACCTCGTCGCCGCGCTCGAAAACGGCCTCAGCCAGATCGAGGAAGGCGCGGGCCGCTTCCCGCAGGTCTCCGGCCTGAAATACGCCTTCGACAAGTCGAAGCCGGCCGGCAGCCGGGTCGTCTCGGTCGAGGTGAAGGAGGGCGGCGCCTTCGTGCCGCTCGACCCGGACAAGACCTACGGCGTCGCCTCCAACAACTACCTGCGTGCCGGTGGGGACGGCTACGCCATCTTCGCGAAGGCCGCCGTGAACCCCTATGACTTCGGCCCGAACCTGGAGCTCGTGGTCGCCGACTACCTCTCCGCCCATCGCCCCTACAAGCCCTATACCGACGGCCGCATCACCGAAGCCGCCGCCACCGGCATGGCGGAAGGCGCAACCGGAACCGAGACGAAGCCGGTCACCGCTGGCGAGGCGGCAGCGCCCGCCGACAGCGGCGCGACCTCGACGGAAGGCGCGGCGACGACCAGCGATACCGGGTCCGGCACCGCGACGACGACCGCATCCGAAGCAGCCGCCACGGCGGCCGAAGGCAGCGTCGCGGCGGGCGGCAGGCACGTCATCGCACGCGGCGACACGCTCTGGGACCTCGCCAAGGCAGCCTATGGCGATGGCACGCTGTGGCGCAGGATCGCCGAAGCCAACGGCAATCCGCGTCCGCGCGCGCTCCATATCGGCAGGGAGCTCTCGATTCCCGCCAAATAAGGACAATTTGTCTCCACTATTTCCGCCGGTCCGGGCTTTCCCGGGCCGGCATTTCTTTTTAGAACCGTTCTGAACGAACCGGCTTTCGCCGCGCATGAGAACGACACCAGCACGCACAGGATCCACGATGGACATCGCCGCCAAGCCCGCCAACCATCCGACCGTCAAGCATGGCAAGGTCGGCGTGCTGCTCGTCAATCTCGGCACGCCAGACGGCACCGACTACACCTCGATGCGGCGCTACCTGAAGGAGTTCCTGACCGACAAGCGCGTCATCGAATGGCCGAGGATCGCCTGGTATCCCATCCTCTTCGGCATCGTGCTCAACACCCGCCCCGGCAAGGTCGGCAAGGCCTATGAGACGATTTGGAACAGGGAGCGGAACGAGAGCTTCCTGCGCACCTATACCCGCAGCCAGGCCGAGCTGATGGCGAAGTCGCTCGCCGAGCACCCGAATGTCATCGTCGACTGGGCGATGCGCTATGGCCAGCCTTCCATCGCCTCGCGCATGGAATATCTTCAGAAGGAAGGCTGCGAGCGCATCCTCGTCTTCCCGCTCTATCCGCAATATGCGGCGGCGACGACGGCGACCGTCAACGACAAGGCCTTCGAGACGCTGCTGAAGATGCGCTGGCAGCCGGCGCTGCGCACCGTGCCGCCCTATCATGACGATCCCGCCTATATCAACGCCCTCGCCGTCTCCATCGAAAAGCACATCGCCGGCCTCGACTGGGAGCCGGAGCGGGTGCTCGCCTCCTTCCACGGCATTCCGAAAAGCTATTTCGAGAAGGGCGACCCCTATTACTGCCAGTGCCAGAAGACCGCGCGGCTGCTGCGCGAGCGCCTCGGCTGGTCGGCGGAAAGGCTGGTCCTCACCTTCCAGTCCCGCTTCGGCCCGGAGGAATGGCTCCAGCCCTATACGGACAAGACCGTCGAGAAGCTGGCCGGGGAGGGCATCAAGCGCATCGCCGTCTTCAATCCGGGCTTCGTTTCCGACTGCCTCGAGACGCTGGAGGAGATCGCCGAGCAGGCCGCCGAGAGCTTCCTGCACAATGGCGGCGAGAAGTTCTCGCACATCCCCTGCCTGAACGATTCCCCGGAAGGCATGGCCGTCCTGGAAAAGGTGGTGCGCCGGGAGCTGTCCGGTTGGGTCTGAGCGCGATAATTCCTCTTCCCGCCCAAATAGACTGGCATCGCGGGACGTATACCTTACAGTGGCACCGCGCCGCACCGTCTTTCGTGGAGTAGAAGAACATGCCGTTTGCCGGACTGGATATCGTCGTCGTCGCCCTCGTGGTCCTGGTCATCCTGATCCTCTTTGCCGGGATCAAGACGATCCCGCAGGGCTACCAGTACACGGTGGAACGCTTCGGCCGCTATACGCGCACGCTGCAGCCCGGCCTCAACCTGATCGTCCCCTTCATCGACCGCATCGGCGCGAAGATGAACGTCATGGAACAGGTGCTCGACATCCCGACGCAGGAGGTCATCACCCGCGACAATGCCAGCGTTTCGGCCGACGGCGTCGCCTTCTACCAGATTCTCAACGCCGCGCAGGCGGCCTATCAGGTCGCCCATCTGGAAAACGCGATCCTCAACCTTACCATGACCAACATCCGCTCGGTCATGGGCTCGATGGATCTGGACGAGCTCCTGTCCAATCGCGACGTCATCAACGACAAGCTGCTTCGCGTGGTGGACGAGGCCGCCAATCCCTGGGGCATCAAGATCACCCGCGTCGAGATCAAGGACATCGCGCCGCCGAAGGACCTCGTCGAATCGATGGGCCGGCAGATGAAGGCCGAGCGCGAAAAGCGCGCGCAGGTGCTGGAAGCCGAAGGCGCCCGCAATGCGCAGATCCTGCGCGCCGAGGGCGCCAAGCAGTCCGCCATCCTGGAGGCCGAGGGCCTGCGCGAAGCCGCCTTCCGCGATGCCGAGGCCCGCGAACGCCTCGCGGAAGCGGAAGCCAAGGCGACCAGGGTGGTCTCGGAGGCCATCGCCGCCGGCAGCGTGCAGGCGATCAACTACTTCGTCGCGCAGAAATACACCGAGGCCATGGCGGCCATCGGCAAGGCGCCGAACTCGAAGATCGTGCTGATGCCGATGGAAGCCTCCTCGCTGGTCGGCTCGCTCGGCGGCATCGGCGCCATCGCAAAGGAAGTGTTCGGCGACGGCCCGGCGACGGCGGCAGGCGCCCAGCGCACACGCCAGTCCACGCCGGCGACCACCGGCACCGGCTCCTTCCGTAATCCGTTCGACACGCCGCAGGGAACGTGAGCATGATCCAGGGCATCATCGGCGAACTCGGGCCATGGGCCTGGTGGGTGCTGGGGATCGTTCTCCTGATACTCGAAGTGCTGCTGCCCGGCGTCTTCCTCGTCTGGATCGGCATTGCGGCCATCGTCACCGGCATCCTCTCCCTCGCCCTGTGGGGCGAGGCCCTCTGGTCCTGGCATGTGCAATGGCTGGTCTTCGCCGTGCTGTCGCTCGTCTCGGCCCTGATCGGCCGGCGCATCGTCAGCAGAAGCGGAGAGGCCAGCGACCAGCCGAATCTCAACCAGCGGGGCCAGAGCCTCGTCGGCCGCACGGCGACGCTGGAACAGCCGATCGCCGAGGGCCGCGGCCGCATCCGGCTCGACGATACGATGTGGAGCGTCCAGGGGCCGGACCTGCCGGTCGGCGCTCGCGTGCGCGTCACGGCCAGCAATGGCCGCGACCTCACGGTCGAGCCCGTCTGAGACCCTTAAGCGGCGCCGATCCTGAGCAGGTCGTGGAAATGCACGATGCCGATGGGGCGGAAGGCCTCGTCGGTGACGATCAGCGCGGAAATGTTGTGCTGGTTGAGAAGGCCGAGCGCGGCCGTCGCGAGCGTCGCCGGCTTCACGGTCTTGGGGCTGCGCGTCATCACCTCGTCGACGGTGAGCTCGGAGAGATTGCGCGACAGGTTGCGCGCGATATCGCCGTCGGTGACGATGCCGACCAGCGTCCCCTCCCCGTCGATCACGCCGACGCAGCCGTAGCGCTTTTGCGCCAGCATGTTCACCGCATCCGGCATCGAGGTGCCGAGCGCGACGAGCGGCATGTTCTCGCCGCTGTGCATGATGTCGCCGACATGGGAAAGGCTCGCCCCGAGCTTGCCGCCGGGATGGAAGGTCTTGAAATCCGTCGCCGTGAAGCCGCGCGCCTCCAAAAGAGCGACGGCGATGGCATCGCCCAGCGCAAGCTGCATCAGCGTCGAGGTCGTCGGCGCAAGGCCATGCGGACAGGCCTCCTGGACCTTCGGCAGCAGGAGCACGATATCGGCCGCCCGCGCCAGTGCCGAGCGCTCGCCGGAGGTCATTGCGATCAGCGGAATGGCAAAGCGCCGGGAATAGGAAACGATGCCCTGCAGCTCGGCGGTCTCGCCGCTCCAGGACAGCGCCAGGATCACGTCGTCGCGGCCGATCATGCCGAGGTCGCCATGGTTGGCCTCGACGGGATGGACGAAGAAGGACGGCGTGCCGGTCGAGGCGAGTGTCGCGGCGAGCTTCGTGCCGATATGGCCGGACTTGCCGATGCCGGTGACGATCAGCCGCCCGGCAATGCCGCCGATCAGCCCGACCGCCGCGCGAAAGACCTCGTGCATCTCGCCCTGCAGCGCCGCGGAAAGGGCGACGAGCCCCGCCTTCTCCGTCTCGATGGTCCGGATCGCGGAGGAAATGGCCCCCCCGCCGTCAACTTTTGCCTGTCTCGTGATCATGCCCCTCGTTAGCGTTTTTGCCCGTTCCTGTCCATCGCGGAGCGGAGGGCGAAAAGCGCATTGGCGCCACCGCAAAATACACCGATCGCAAGGATGATGGCGTATCCGTTCAAAGAACCTTCCCCTTCGAGCTGACGGCATATCGGCATTTCAAGCCGGGACGACTGGCATTCCTCTCCTCGCTCAAGGATTGCCTTATGCCAAGCGCACAAAATTCAATCAATAAACCCAGCCATCTTGACTTCCATTCGCAATGACAGGCTCATGGCATCCACTGGAACCGTCTACGGAACATGCACCAGAGGTAGGATCATGATCTTGAAAAAGAACTCTTTTTTTGCCGGTTGCGCAACCATCCTCCTCTCGACGGGCATAGCGATGTCCACCGCCGACGCCTGCACGCGCTTCGTCTATCTCGGCGCGGCCGATCAGGTGATCACGGCGCGCTCCATGGATTGGAAGCTCGACGTCGGCACCAATCTATGGGTGTTCCCGCGCGGCATGAAGCGGTCCGGCGAAGCCGGGCCAAATTCGGTGGAATGGGTCTCGAAATACGGCAGCGTCATCGCCTCGGGCTATGACATCTCGACGACGGACGGCATGAACGACGCGGGTCTCGTCGCCAACGTCCTGTGGCTCGTCGAGTCCTCCTATCCCGACTATGACGGCAAGACGCCCGGCCTGTCGCTGGCAGCCTGGGCGCAATATGTCCTCGACAATTTTGCCAGCGTGCAGGAGGCGGTCGATACGCTGGCGAAGGAGCCGTTCACCATCGTCACCGACAAGGTGCCGGGCGAGGAACGGCTTGCGACCCTGCACCTCTCGCTCTCGGACGCCAGCGGTGACAGCGCGATCATCGAATATATCGACGGCAAGCAGGTCATTCATCACAGCCGCGACTATCAGGTGATGACCAATTCCCCGATCTTCGACGAACAGCTCGCACTCGATGCCTACTGGAAGCAGATCGGCGGCACCGTCATGCTGCCAGGCACGAACCGGGCCGCAGACCGTTTCGCGCGGGCGTCCTTCTATGTGAACGCGATTCCCAAGGCGGAAAATCCGGTCGAGGCCATTGCAAGCACCTTTAGCGTGATCCGCAACGTCTCCGTACCCTTCGGCATCACGACACCGGACCAGCCCAACATCTCGTCGACGCGCTGGCGGACCGTGGCGGACCACAAACGCAAGCTCTACTTCTTCGAATCGGCACTCACGCCGAACGTCTTCTGGGTCGACCTGACGAAACTGGACCTTTCGGAAGAGACCGGAAAAGTGAGGAAGCTCGACCTCGGCCCCAACCAGACGAACATCTACGCCGGCATGGCCAACGACCAGTTCAGGGAAGCCGAACCGTTCAAGTTTCTTGGAATATGAAGCGTAGGATACATCGTCCAGGCAAGTCACTTGCAAGCACAAGCGGAATCGGGCGGCAGAAAGGGCAGCATGTTTCGTAGAGAGAGCTATACGCAGTGCCTTTACCCCAGGGCAGGCTAAACGGAAAAGATGCACCTGCAGATTTTCACTACCTGTTAACCATAAACTAACTCTTCGCCAATAGAGTGCCACCATGAGCGACGGCATGAAGAATAACGATATTTTTCAATATTTTACGAGCGATGCGCTCGTATATGCGAAATAACGTTGGACTTCATGCCCGCTTGCGAAATTCGAGAATCGCAGGCCCCATCATGGCAGAGGCAATGGCAATGGAACGCGAGGCGCTGGTGCCCCGCCCGAGACGGCGACTGGCCGGGCTTCTGCTCGCCGGCACCGTGCTCGCCGCCGTTCCTGCCGCCGCCCAGCAGGCGAACTCCCTCACGCCCTCCGCCCTTGAGGCGCTGGCGACGGGAACCACGGATCCTTCGACGGGAGCCGCGGAAAACCCCGACACGACCGACGCCACCACGACGGCCACGACGCCGCGCCCCGCCCTCAGCGACGAGGCGGTGGCCGCGCTTTCGGACGCCGGCGACCGCGACGGCATCGTCGAGCGGCGGGCCGAGCGGCTGAACCAGCGGGAAAACAGCCTCAGTGGGGTCCGCAACAGCCGGCTCGGCGATCCCTACGAGCCGATCGGCGTCCGCGTCGGCACGTTCATCCTGCGCCCCTCGATCACGCAGGGCATCGGCTTCGAGCGCACGAAGAGCGGCACCACCACGACGAGCCGCAGCTATTCCCAGACCGGCTTCCGCGGCTCGCTCACCTCCGACTGGTCGCGCCACCAGCTCACCATCGATGCCGAGGGCGTCTACCAGCGCAATATCAGCGGCACGGGGGAAACCGAGCCGCAGGCGCGGGTGAACGGCGACCTCCGGCTCGACCTCAGCGATAACACCATCGCCCATATCACCGGCGGCTATGCGTTCGAGCGCGAAAGCTCCACCGATCCGAATGCCGTCAGCGGCGCCAGCGCCCAGTCCGGCGTGCAGACGCTGACGGGCGGGGCCAGCGTCACGCGCGATTTCGGCCTGATCCGAGGCACGCTCGGCGCAGACGTCCAGCGGCGGATTTATGGTGCAGCAACCCTTGCGAACGGCAGTAAGGAAGACCATTCCGACCGCAACTACACCGAGGGCACGCTGACGGGCCGCATCGGCTACGAACTTTCACCGGCCCTGATCCCGTACCTCGAAGCCTCCGTCGGACGGGCAATCTACGACAAGAAACAGGACATATTACTGCAATACGACCGATCTGCTTCGATACTCGGCGCGCGGGCGGGCGTGGAAATCGATCTCGGGGAAAAGCTGCGCGGCGATCTCGGCGCCGGCTACAGGCGCGCCAAATTCGACGACAGCCGCCTCGCCGCCCTCGAAGGGCTCACCGTGGACGGCGCCGTCCAATGGTCGCCGCAGCGCGGCACCGACCTGAGGCTCGGCCTGCGCACGGATCTGGAGCCATCTTCCACGAGCGGCGAAAGCGGCTACGTCTCCTACGGCACGACAGCCGACCTGACGCATGAGCTGCGCGACAATCTCGTGGCGCGCCTCAGCGCGGCCTATACGCTGCGCGATTTCTCCACGTCGGGCACCGCCAACCAGAACATCTATCTGGTCGGCGCGGGCCTTACCTGGAACATCAACCGCTGGCTGGCGATGACCGGCGACGTCTCCTACGAGGTGACGCGCCAGTCGGGCGCCTCCGATACCGGCATCACGCGTGCCGGCATCGGCCTTGTCCTTCGCCGCTGATTACCTGAGGCCCGCGACGAGCTGCTTCAGCGGGCCCTCGACGGCCGGGCGGATATCCGCACGGGCGAGCGCGAAGGCGATATTGGCGAGGATGAAGCCATCCTTGGCGCCGCAGTCATAGGTCTCGCCGCGGAAATGATAGGCGGCGAACTTCTGGCTGTCGGCAAGCTTCACCATGGCGTCGGTAAGCTGGATCTCGTTGCCCGCGCCGCGCTCCTGCGTGGAAAGGATCGGGAAGATTTCCGGCTGGAGAATGTAGCGGCCGTTGATGAAGAAGTTGGAAGGCGCGGTGCCCTTCGCCGGCTTCTCGACCATCTGTGTGATGGCGAAGCCATCGCCGATCTTCTCGCCGACGCCGACGATGCCGTATTTGTGCGCCTGGTCGGGCGCGCATTCCTCGACGGCGATGACATTCGCGCCGCTCTCTTCGAAGAGCTCGACCATGCCCTTCATGCAGCCCTTCTCCGCCTTCATGATCATGTCGGGCAGGAGCAGGGCGAAGGGTTCGTTGCCAACCAGCTCGCGGGCGCACCAGACGGCATGGCCGAGGCCGAGCGGCTCCTGCTGGCGGGTGAAGCTGGTGGAGCCGGCAACCGGCAGGATGCTTTCGAGCAGCGTCAGCTCGGCCGTCTTGTTGCGCTGGCGCAGCGTCTGCTCCAGCTCGACCTGGATGTCGAAATAATCCTCGATGACCGCCTTGGAGCGGCCCGTCACGAAGATCAGGTGCTCGATGCCGGCATCCAGCGCCTCGTCGACGACATACTGGATCACGGGCTTGTCCACGACGGTCAGCATTTCCTTCGGAACGGCCTTGGTGGCCGGAAGGAAGCGGGTGCCGAGGCCCGCCACTGGAAAGACTGCTTTGCGAACCTTACGTGTCTGCGACATTATTCACCTCGTTGTGCCCACGTCCTCATGGCCTGGGCCTAGCCGAGCCCAATTAGAAGCCAATTGCTATTTTTTTACAAAGAGAGACGCGGCAAAAGTTTGATGGTAAAGAATTTGTTGACTTCGTTTTTATAAGTTTTGCGTTCAGCCGGTGGTTCCACGCCACCGTCCCGAAATTTAGGAAACGGACACGACAGCTGATGACACAGAATCTGAGAACCGTTCTGCGCCGATCCGCGCTCACCCTTCTTCTGTCGGCAGGGCTCCTCGCGCAGGCATCCATGGCCCGCGCGGCCGATCCCCGCTTCCAGAAATGGATTGCCGATTTCTATGCCACGGCGGCCGACGCCGGCATCAGCAAGGCGACCTACCAGAAGGCCTTTGCCGGCGTGAAGACGCCCGATCCCGACGTGATCCAGAAGGCGACCTACCAGCCTGAATTCACCAACAAGATCTGGGACTATCTCGATTCGCGCGTGAACCCCTACACGGTGAAGATCGGCCGCGAGATGGCGGCCAAGCACGGCCGCACGCTCGCCGCGCTGGAGCGGCATTTCGGCGTCGACCGCAACGTGCTGCTCGCCATCTGGTCGATGGAATCCAACTACGGCGCCGTGCTGAAGAAGGACGACCGGCTGCATTACGTGCCGCGCGCGCTGGCGACGCTTGCCTATGCCGATTCCAAGCGGGCGAACTATGCGCGCAAGCAGCTCATCGCCGCCCTCAAGATCATCCAGCGCGGCGACATCGACGCCGCCGACATGACCGGCTCCTGGGCCGGCGCCATGGGCCACACCCAGTTCATCCCGACGAGCTACCTGCTCTATGCGATCGACGCGGACGGCAACGGCCACCGCGACATCTGGAACTCCGTGCCGGACGCGCTGGCGACCGCCGCGAACCTGCTTGCCAAGAACGGCTGGCAGGCCGGCAAGACCTGGGGCTACGAGATCGTCGTGCCGCAGGGCGGCAACAAATATTCCGGCCAGACGAAGACGCTCGCCCAATGGGCCAAGCTCGGCTTCACGCGCCCGGGCGGCAACGGCTTCAAGAACGGCACCGACCGGGCCGAGCTCAAGCTGCCGGCGAACGGCGGGCCGGGCTTCCTGATGACCAAGAACTTCTTCGTCATCAAGCGCTACAACGCATCCGATTCCTACGCGATGGGCGTCGGCATGCTGGCCGACCAGATCGCCGGCTATGGCGGCGTCAAGCAGCGCTGGCCGCGCCCCGACGGCGCGCTCGACATCACGGAGAAATTCGAGCTCCAGACCCGCCTCAAGGAACTCGGCTATTACGAGGGCGAGGTCGACGGCAATTTCGGCTCCGGCTCCAAGGCCGCCATCCAGGCCTTCCAGAACCGCATGGGCCTTGCCGCCGACGGCGAGCCGAGCCAGCAGCTCCTGCGCGCGCTGCGCCGCTGACCGGGCGCGAACGCGGTTTCCCGACAGGCTGAGGGGCGCTGCGGCGCCCCTTTTCACTGGCGGGTGCTTCCGCTCGCCGCCGGCATTTGCCATCATGCCGCCACCGACCGGCCGCAGGATCGCGGCGAGAACGGAGCCTTCACGATGACAAGGATGACGACCACCCCGATTGTGCGCCTCGCCCTCGCGCTGGTGGCGGCCGTAAGCGTCGTCGTCACCTCCCTGCCCGCGGGCGCGCAGGAGCAGCGCCGCGAGCGCAAGACGATCCTCGAGCTTCTCTTCGGCACGCCGAAGCGCAAGGTCGTCGAGCCCGAGCCGCAGATCCAGAAGCCGCGCACCGTCATCCGCAAGAAGAAGCCGGCGCCAACGGTCGCGAAGAAGGCCGAGCCGCCGCCGGTCGAGAAGCTGCCCGACGCCAAGGTGGTGCTCGTCGTCGGCGACTTCATCGCCGGCAGCCTCGGCGACGGCCTCGACGCCGCCTTCGAGACGACACCGGGCATCCGCGTCGAGCGCCGCACCAACGGCTCCTCCGGCATCGTGCGCGAGGACTATTACAACTGGCCCGCCTCGCTTCCCGCCCTGATCGCGGAAACCCAGCCGGCCCTCATCGTCGTCAGCATGGGCGCCAACGACCGCCAGCAGATGGCGGTTGCCGACGAGAAGGAGAAGTTCCGCTCCGACGCCTGGACCAGGGAATACGAGGCGCGCGTCGCGCGCATCGCGGCGCTCGCCCGGCAGGACGGCAAGCCGCTGCTCTGGATGGGCATGCCGCCCTTCCAGTCCTCCGCGCTGACGGCGGACATGACGACGCTCAACAATCTCTATCGCGCGGGCGCGGAGAAGGCCGGCGGCGAGTTCGTCGACATCTGGGACGGCTTCGTCGACGAGGACGGCAAATTCGTCATTTCCGGCTCCGACATCAACGGCCAGCAGGTACGCCTGCGCGGCTCCGACGGCATCAACTTCACCAAGGCCGGCAAGCGCAAGCTCGCCTTCTACGTGGAAAAGGAAATCCGCCGCCTGCTCGGCGACGCCGCCGCCGACGGCCCGGGCCTGCAGGGCGATCTCAAGGATCTCGTCGTCGCGACGCCCCCGGCGGAAGACGCCGAGATCACCAAGACCCAGCCCATCAGCCTCGCCGATCCGGCGCTGGATGGCGGCACCGCCCTCCTCGGCGGCACGCCGATCAAGGGCACCGGCAAGAGCCTGCGCGACAAGCTGGTGGAAAAGGGCGAGACCGCCGATGCGCCGCTCGGCCGCGTGGACGATTTCCGGCTGGACAAGACGGCAACGCCGTAGGGAACAAAGTCCCCCTTCTGCCTGCCGGTAAGCGGGAGGCTTGCTCATCGTTCGAAATGAAATGCAGAGGATGCGGCACGTTAAGTCCCTCCCCCTTGCGGGGAGGGATTTAGGGAGGGGTCTTCCCGAGTAATGCCCCTGCTTCGCGGGGCCACCCCCTCTGCCTGCCGGCATCTCCCCCACAAGGGGGGAGAAAGCGGAAGGCGTGCTCATCGTTCAAAATGAAATGCAAAGGGCGCGGCACCGTAAGCCCTCCCCCTTGTGGGGAGGGGTTGGGGAGGGGTCTTCCCACCGCGGCAAGTCACGGCGCTCCGCAAATCTTGCAAAGCGGGCTGCTCCCGCCAAGCCCACCCACCTTTCTCTAGTCATGGTCGGGCTTGACCCGACCATCCATCCACATACGCAAAGGCGGCTATGGATCCTCGGGGCAAGCCCGAGGATGACGGAGGAGAGGTGCACGGGCTTGGCAGAAGCAGCCCTTGGAAGTCGCATGGAGCCCGAGAACGCATGAAGGCGCGCCGGCATGAAGGCGCGCCCTCTCAAATCCTGGCCCCTGTCGAACCTCACCGCGGCAGCGTGGTGGACCCCATCAGCGCCTCGTCGATGGCCCGCGCCGCCTGCCGGCCCTCGCGGATCGCCCAGACGACCAGCGACTGGCCGCGGCGCACGTCGCCGGCGGTCCAGAGCTTGTCGACCGAGGTCTTGTAGTCGCGGTCGTTAGCGACGACGTTCGAGGAACCGCGCTTGTCGGTGTTGATCGTCAGCCGGTCGCCGAGATCCTTCAGCACGCTGTCGGTGAAGGGGCCACGGAAGCCGATGGCGATGAAGGCGAGGTCCGCCTTGATGATGAACTCCGTGCCGGCGATCGGCTTGCGGCGGTCGTCCACCTGGCAGCACTTGACGCCCGTCAGCACACCGTCCTCGTCGCCGACGAATTCGAGCGTCCCGACCTGGAACTCGCGCACCGCGCCTTCGGCCTGCGAGGAGGAGGTGCGCATCTTCGTCGCCCAGAAGGGCCAGACGGCGAGCTTGTCTTCCTTTTCCGGCGGCTGCGGGCGGATGTCGAGCTGGGTGACCTTCACCGCGCCCTGGCGGAAGGCGGTGCCGACGCAGTCCGACGCGGTATCGCCGCCGCCGACGACGACGACATGCTTGCCGCCGGCAAGGATCGGATCGGACGGCCAGCCGACACTGTCGACATTCTCGCGGCCGACGCGGCGGTTCTGCTGCACGAGATAGGGCATGGCATCGTGCACGCCGGCAAAGTCGACGCCCGGAATGCCGGCATCGCGCGGCGTTTCCGAGCCGCCGCAATAGAGCACGGCATCGTGCTCGGCGAGCATCTCGTCCATCGGCTTGTCGACGCCGACATTGACGCCGTAATGGAAGGTGACGCCCTCGCCGCGCATCTGGTCGACGCGGCGGTCGATGAAGTTCTTCTCCATCTTGAAGTCCGGGATGCCGTAGCGCAGCAGGCCGCCGGCCTTGGATTCGCGCTCGTAGAGATGGACCTCGTGGCCGGCGCGGGCGAGTTGCTGGGCAGCCGCCATGCCGGAGGGGCCGGAGCCGATGACGGCGACCTTCTTGCCGGTCTTCACCGTCGCCGGCTGCGGCACGATGTAGCCCATCTCATAGGCCTTGTCGGCAATCGCCTGCTCGACGGTCTTGATGGAGACCGGGGTGTCCTCAAGGTTCAGCGTGCAGGCCTCCTCGCAGGGTGCCGGGCAGACGCGGCCGGTGAATTCCGGGAAGTTGTTGGTCGAGTGCAGGTTGCGGATCGCCTCTTCCCAATTGCCGTTGTAGACGAGGTCGTTCCAGTCCGGGATCTGGTTGTGCACCGGACACCCGGTCGGACCGTGGCAATAGGGAATGCCGCAGTCCATGCAGCGCGCGGCCTGCTTCTGCACTTCGGGGTCCGACATCGGGATGGTGAATTCGCGGAAATGGCGGATGCGGTCGGAGGCCGGCTGATACTTCATCACCTGCCGGTCGATTTCCATGAAACCAGTTACCTTGCCCATTGTGATATCCTGAATCTTATACTGTTTCAACGAGCGCTTCGGGCGCAAAAGGGAACACCGCGCGGCAGGCATTGACGGGGGGAAGCCCCTCATCCCGCTGCCGCGACCTTCTCCCCGCAAGCGGGGAGAAGGCAGATGTCGCACCGCCTTGCCACACATCCCTCCTCCCCGTTCACAGGGAGAAGGTGCCGGCAGGCGGATGAGGGGCTAAAGCTGCCTCACTCGGCAGCGACCCCCATCCTCATGCGCTCCATCTCTTCGAGCGCGCGGCGATACTCGACCGGCATCACCTTGCGGAATTTCGGACGATACTCGGCCCATTTGTCGAGGATCTCACGCGCCCGCGGCGAACCCGTATAGTGCAGGTGGTTCGAGACGAGCTGATAGAGACGCTCCTCGTCATGGCGCGTCATGTCGTCGGAGACATCAACCATGCCCTTGTGCATGAGGTCGCCACCGTGGTGGTGCAGCTTCTCCAGCATGTCGTCCTCTTCCGGCACCGGCTCCAGCTCGACCATCGCCATGTTACACCGGCGGGCGAAATCGCCGGCCTCGTCCAGCACATAGGCGACGCCCCCGGACATGCCGGCCGCGAAGTTGCGCCCCGTCTGGCCGATGACGACGACGACGCCGCCCGTCATGTATTCGCAGCCATGGTCGCCCACGCCCTCGACGACCGCGACGGCACCGGAATTGCGCACGGCGAAGCGTTCGCCGGCCACCCCGTTGAAGTAGCACTCGCCCGCGATCGCGCCGTAGAGCACGGTGTTGCCGACGATGATCGATTCATGCGGCACAGCGCGATTGTCTGCCGGCGGCCGCACGATGATGCGCCCGCCCGAAAGGCCCTTGCCGACATAGTCGTTGCCGGCGCCGACGAGATCGAAGGTGATGCCGCGGGCAAGGAAGGCACCGAAGGACTGGCCGGCCGTGCCGTTGAGCGTCACGGAGATCGTGTCGTCCTTCAGGCCCTTGAAGCCGTAGCGCTTGGCGACCTCGCCGGAGAGCATCGCCCCGGCCGAGCGGTCGACGTTCTTGATATCGACCGCGAAGGAAACGGGCGTCTTCTTTTCGAGCGCGGGCCTGGCTTCCTCGATCAGCTTGCGGTCGAGGATGTCATGGATCGGATGGTTCTGACGCTCGGTCCAGTAGGTCGCCTCCTTCGGCGCATCGACCTTGTGGAAGATGCGGGAGAAGTCGAGGCCGTTGGCCTTCCAGTGCGAGATCATCCTCTCCTTCTCCAGGAGTTCCGAGGCGCCGATGATCTCGTTCAGCGAGCGGACGCCGAGCGAGGCCAGGATTTCGCGCACCTCTTCGGCGACGAAAAAGAAGTAGTTGATGACATGCTCGGGCGTGCCCTTGAAGCGCTTGCGCAGAACCGGGTCCTGCGTCGCGACCCCCACCGGACAGGTGTTGAGGTGGCACTTGCGCATCATGATGCAGCCGGCCGCGATCAGCGGCGCGGTGGCAAAGCCGAACTCGTCCGCGCCGAGGAGCGCGCCGATCACGACGTCACGGCCGGTCTTCAGGCCGCCGTCGACCTGTAGCGCGATGCGCGAGCGCAGCTTGTTGAGCACCAGCGTCTGGTGCGTCTCGGCAAGGCCGATCTCCCACGGGGAGCCGGCATGCTTCAGCGAGGTGAGCGGCGAAGCGCCCGTGCCGCCGTCGAAGCCGGCAATGGTGATATGGTCCGCGCGCGCCTTGGCAACGCCGGCGGCGACCGTGCCGACGCCGACTTCCGAGACGAGCTTGACCGAGATATCGGCCTCCGGGTTGACGTTCTTCAGATCGTAGATGAGCTGCGCCAGATCCTCGATGGAATAGATATCGTGATGCGGCGGCGGCGAGATGAGGCCGACACCCGGCGTCGAGTGACGGGTCTTGGCGACCGTCGCATCCACCTTGTGGCCGGGAAGCTGGCCGCCCTCGCCGGGCTTGGCACCCTGCGCGACCTTGATCTGCAGCATATCCGCATTGACCAGATACTCGGTCGTCACGCCGAAGCGGCCGGACGCGATCTGCTTGATCGCCGAACGCTCGGGGTTGGAAGAGCCGTCCGGCAGCGGCAGGTAGCGGTCGGCTTCCTCGCCGCCCTCGCCGGTATTCGACTTGCCGCCGATCCGGTTCATGGCGACGGCGAGCGTCGTATGCGCCTCACGGCTGATCGAGCCGAAGGACATCGCCCCCGTCGAGAAGCGCTTGACGATGTCCACCGCCGGCTCGACCTCGTCGATGGAGATCGGCTTGCGGCCGAGCGCGTCCGCGCCCTTGATCGAGAAGAGGCCACGGATCGTGTTCATGCGCAGCGACGAGGCGTTCACCAGTTCGGCGAATTCCTTGTAGCGGTCGACCGCGTTGCCCCGCACCGCATGCTGGAGGGACGCGACGACGTCGGGCGTCCAGGCATGTTCCTCGCCGCGCATGCGATAGGCATATTCGCCGCCGATATCGAGCGTGTTGGCGAGCAGCGGATCGCGGCCGAAGGCGGCCTTGTGGCGGTTGAAGGTCTCCTTGGCGATCTCGTCGAGGCCGATGCCCTCGATGGTCGTCGCCGTGCCGAAGAAATACTTGTCCACCAGCTCGGACGAAAGCCCGATGGCGTCGAATATCTGCGCGCCGCAATAGGACTGGTAGGTCGAGATGCCCATCTTGGACATGACCTTCAGGATGCCCTTCCCGATGGCCTTGATGTAGCGATAGACGACCTCTTCCGCATCGACCTCCTTCGGAAACTCGCCGCGCTTGTGCATGTCGGTGAGCGTGTCGAAGGCGAGATACGGATTGATCGCTTCCGCGCCGTAGCCGGCGAGAAGGCAGAAATGGTGCACCTCGCGCGGCTCGCCGGTCTCCACGACGAGGCCGACCGAGGTGCGCAGCCCCTTGCGGATGAGGTGATGGTGCACGGCGGCGGTCGCCAAGAGCGCCGGGATCGCCACGCGGTCCGGCCCGATCTGGCGGTCGGAGAGCACGATGATGTTGTAGCCGGAGGTCACGGCCTGCTCGGCGCGCTCGCAGAGCCTGTCGAGCATTTCCGGCATGCCGTCCGCGCCGCGCGAGACGTCATAGGTGAAGTCCAGCGTCTTGGTGTCGAAGCGGTCCTCGACATGGCCGATGGAGCGGATCTTTTCGAGGTCCCCGTTGGTCAGGATCGGCTGGCGCACTTCCATGCGCTTGGCCTTCGCCGCGCCGCCATGGTCGAGGATGTTCGGGCGCGGGCCGATGAAGGAAACGAGGCTCATGACCAGTTCCTCGCGGATCGGGTCGATGGGCGGGTTCGTCACCTGCGCGAAGTTCTGCTTGAAATAGGTGTAGAGCAGCTTGGTCTTGTCGGACATGGCCGAGATCGGCGTGTCCGTGCCCATGGAGCCGATCGCCTCCTGCCCCGTCGTCGCCATCGGCGACATCAGCAGGCGGGTGTCCTCCTGGGTATAGCCGAAGGCCTGCTGGCGGTCGCGCAGCGACACGTCGCGGCGCAGCGCCCGCGGCTCGACCGGACCGAGGTCTTCCAGGATGATCTGCGTGTTGTCGAGCCAGTCGCGATAGGGGTGCTTGTCGGCGAGCGCGGACTTCACCTCCTCGTCGGAGATGATGCGGCCCTCTTCCATGTCGATGAGCAGCATCTTGCCCGGCTGCAGGCGCCACTTCCTGACGATGCTCTCTTCCTTGACCGGCAGCGTGCCGGCCTCGGAGGCGAGGATCACGCGGTCGTCGTCGGTGACGAGGTAGCGGGCGGGACGCAGGCCGTTGCGGTCGAGGGTCGCGCCGATCTGGCGGCCATCGGTGAAGGCGACGGCGGCGGGACCGTCCCACGGCTCCATCAGGGCGGCGTGGTATTCGTAGAACGCCTTGCGCTCGGGGCTCATGAGCTGGTTGCCGGCCCAGGCCTCGGGGATCAGCATCATCACGGCATGCGCCATGGAATAGCCGCCGCGCACCAGAAATTCGAGCGCGTTGTCGAAGCAGGCCGTATCCGACTGGCCCTCGTAGGAGATCGGCCAGAGCTTGGTGATGTCCTCGCCGAAGAGCGGCGAGGAGACGGAGGCCTGGCGGGCCGCCATCCAGTTGACGTTGCCGCGCAGCGTGTTGATCTCGCCGTTATGGGCGACCATCCGGTAGGGATGCGCCAGCTTCCACGACGGGAAGGTGTTGGTCGAGAAGCGCTGGTGCACGAGGGCGACGGCCGATTCGAAGCGCGGATCGGCGAGGTCCTTGTAATAGGCGCCCACCTGGTAGGCGAGGAACATGCCCTTGTAGACGATGGTCGTCGAGGAGAGCGAGACGGGGTAGAAGTTGCTCTCCTCGCCCTCGTATTCGTCATAGATGCGGTTGGAGATCACCTTGCGCAGGGTGAAGAGCCGGCGCTCGAACTCGTCGTTGGTCGCGGCCTCGCGGCCCGCGCCGACGAAGACCTGCACATGGCGCGGCTCGGTGGCGGCGATTTCGGGGGCCTTGGAGAGCGAGGAATTGTCGACCGGCACGTCGCGGAAGCCGATGAGGACCTGCCCCTCTTCGGC
Source organism: Shinella sp. R2-11 (assembly GCF_055330205.1). Classification (NCBI taxonomy): domain Bacteria; kingdom Pseudomonadati; phylum Pseudomonadota; class Alphaproteobacteria; order Hyphomicrobiales; family Rhizobiaceae; genus Shinella; species Shinella sp. R2-11. The sequence continues at coordinate 469,678 of NZ_JBVAPC010000004.1, forward strand.
GACGACGTCGGCGATGACCGTCTTGAAATACTCGACCAGCTTTTCGTCCTGCGGCATGAAGATGTGGCCGACGGCATATTCGCCTGCCTTGGGCAGCGTAATGCCCTGCCTTGCCATCTCCTCGCGGAAGAAGCGGTCCGGTATCTGGACGAGAATGCCCGCACCGTCGCCCATCAGCGGATCCGCGCCGACGGCGCCGCGATGCGTCAGGTTCTCGAGCATGAAAAGCCCGTCCTTGACGATCTGGTGCGACTTCTTGCCTTTCAGATGCGCGACGAAGCCGACGCCGCAGGCATCGTGTTCGTTGCGCGGATCGTAGAGTCCTTGTTTTTTCGGCAGGCCCGGTGTGGAAGCGCGCGTCTTGGCGCCCGTCGCAGTGGTCTGCGCCCGGGTCTGCCGATAATCATGTGCTTGAGTCTTCACCACCATTGTCTCTCTCCGTGGGCCCGCATCGGCGGGCATTCGTTTCGCCCATGTGACGGCTGCCTGCCTTGGCATGCCGGAGCGCGGGCGTCTGCTGCGATGAACCCGATGCGACCGAAAGGGTGACGGCCGACCGGGCAAGGGGTCGTGGAGAACCGTCGGGGCGTCCGGGCATCGGGAAGTTCGCACTCCCGCCCGCGCCATTTTCGGCACCACACCGCAAGCGGCGGGGGCCTTGTCGGTCTCTAGACCGAAATAGGACAGCAAGCCTGTCCTATTTCATGGGCTCTATGCCAGAAACGCCCCCACCCCGCAAGGCCATCATGCCAAATAATCACCACATCATGAAGAAAAATTGCCCGCACATTCCGCCGCTTGAAATTAAATTACGGGCGCCCGGCGCTTTGTTTCCGTTCCTTTCATTTTCGAGGAAAACGGGACTTTGGGCCAAATCCGGCGATTGATCGCCGTTTTTTCTCCATTATGGTCCGCAAAAGCCCTCAACCGCATTGGAAACCGCATGTTTTTCGCTTCCGACAACTGGGCAGGCGCCCATCCCGACATCGCAGGAAGTCTCGTGGAGGCCGCCGGCGGCTTTGCCTCGGCCTATGGCACGAGCGACCTCGACAAGCGTGTGGAAAAGTCCTTTTCGGAGATTTTCGAGCGGGAGGTGGCCGTCTTCTTCGTGGGAACCGGCACCGCGGCGAACTCGCTGGCGCTCGCCAGCTTCAACCGGCCGGGCGGGCAGGTCTTCTGCCACCGCGAGGCGCATGTGAACGTCGACGAATGCAACGCGCCGGAATTCTTCGCGACCGGCTCGAAGCTCGTGCCCATCGACGGCCCCGCCGGCAAGCTTTCGCCCGAGGCGCTCGCCGCCGCCATCGGCCGCTTCCCGCCGAATTTCGTGCATGGCGGCCAGCCGATGGCCGTCACCATCACCCAGGCGACGGAAGCCGGCACCGCCTATACGCTGGACGAGATCGCCGCCCTTTCCGACGTGACGAAGAAGGCCGGCCTGCCGCTGCACATGGACGGCGCGCGCTTCGCCAATGCCCTCGTCCATCTCGGCGCGACACCGGCGGAAATGACCTGGAAGCGCGGCGTGGACATCCTCTCCTTCGGCGGTACCAAGAACGGCTGCTGGTGCGCCGAGGCGCTGGTTCTCTTCGATCCGGCCAGGGCCCAGCAGATGCATTTCCTGCGCAAGCGCTCGGCCCAGCTCTTCTCCAAGTCGCGCTTCATCGCCGCCCAGTTCGACGCCTATTTCCGCAATGACCTCTGGCTGAAGCTCGCCCGCCATTCCAATGCCATGGCAAGCCGCCTCGCCGAAGGTTTCGCCGCATCGGGCAAGGCCCGCCTCGCCTGGCCGACCGGCTCGAACGAACTCTTCGCCATCCTGCCCAACGAGGCCTTGAAGGCGCTCAGGGAGAAAGGCGCCACCTTCTACGACTGGCCGGCCGGCCCGGACCTGAAGGCGACGATGCGCGACGACGAAACCCTCATCCGCCTCGTCACCAGCTTCGCGGCGACGGAAGCAGACGTCGACAGCTTCCTGTCGGCGCTGTGATCGCGGAAGGGCGAGGCCCCTCATCCCGCTGCCGCGAGCTTCTTCCCGCAAGCGGGGAGAAGGTGGCCGGCAGGCCGGATGAGGGGCTTCGCCAACAAAAAAGGCGGTGCCTTGCGGCACCGCCCCCTTCATTCCCGAACGAAACGCTCAGTTGGTCTGCGCTTCGATCTGCTTGGCTTCGCGGCCGATGGCGGCGATCTCGATACGGCGGGGCTTGGCGGCTTCCGGGATCTCGCGAAGGAGATCGATGTGGAGGAGGCCGTTCTTCAGCGAAGCGGCGCGCACTTCCACGTGGTCGGCGAGCTGGAAGCGGCGCTCGAAGGCGCGCTTGGCGATGCCGCGGTAGAGATACTGGCTCTCATCGGACGCTTCGTCCTTCTTCTCGCCCTTGACGGTCAGCGCATGTTCACGCGCTTCGATCGACAGTTCGCTCTCGTCGAAACCGGCGACCGCCATGGTGATGCGATAGGTGTTTTCGCCGGTACGCTCGATATTGTAGGGCGGATAGCTCTGGCTCTGGTCCGGCTGGCCGAGGCTGTCGAGCATGGTGAAGAGACGGTCGAAACCGACGGTGGAACGGTAGAGGGGGGAGAAATCGACGTGACGCATGGTGTCCTCCTTCAGAGCAACGGTTGCGGTCTTCAAGAAGGCTGCCCTGATTTCCGAAGGGTCAGCCCGGTTCATCCGGCCTCCGCCCCATTCTGGCGACGGCAGCCTCGACGGACCCTTTCGGCGCCCGTGAGGATGAGATGGGAATGGCTTCCGGCCCGTTCAAGAGGTTCGCGGCGCGTGAAAATCGGCGGTTTCGAAAAAATTTCGAGATGAACGCCAAATGAACGGCGGTTTCGGATAGCGTTCAGCTTGACCTTGCTAGAACGGCAGCATCGGAAGCGAATACTTTCGACGACCGGGGTGTAACGTCCCTTCCTCCCCGGTTAAATTATGCCGGACTGCATGTGTTGCCACCCCCGTGCCGCATGCGTCCGGCTTTTTTCTTTGACGGCGCGGGAGCCAGCGCCTATCCATCGAACAAGCAAATCGTCGCCGAGACAGCCCGCCCGATGGATTCCATCCTTTACGCCACCGCCGACAATCCCGTCCCGGAAAACCATTTCGCCGGCCTCCTGGAAGGCCGGGGCGGCGTGAAGCTGCGCTACGCGGTGTTCCGCTCGGAGGAGCGCGAGGCCAGGGGAACCGTCGTGCTGCTGCAGGGCCGCAGCGAGTGCATCGAGAAATATTTCGAAACCATCAACGACCTGACCGCGCGCGGCCTGTGGGTCGCCACCTTCGACTGGCGCGGCCAGGCCGGCTCCGGCCGGCTCATTCCCGGCAATCGCGCCGGCCACGTCACCCGCTTCGCCGAATACGAGGCCGATCTCTCGCTCTTCCTGGAAAAGATCGTGCTGCCGGACGCGCGCCTGCCCTTCTACATCGTCGCCCATTCCACCGGGGCGCTCGTCGCCCTGTCGATGGCGCCGGAGCTGGAAAACCGCATCGAGCGCATGGTGCTCATCGCGCCCTTCATCGCGCTCGCCGGCCAGTCGATGAGCCAGCGCCAGATCGCCGTCATCGCGCGGCTGGCCTCGCTGACCGGCCTTGGCAAGCGCACCTTCCGCAAGGGCGATCCCTCGCTGGAATTCGAACATAACGTCGTGACCTCCGATGCGCGGCGCTTCGCCCGCAACGCCGCCATCTATGCCGAGCATCCCGAGCTTGGGATCAGCTGGCCGACCGCGCGCTGGCTGAACGAGGCGCTGAAGACCATGGGCCGCGTGACGCATCAGGATCACCTGACGCGCATCCGCATTCCCACGCTGCTGCTTTGCCCGACGGCCGATCCGCTCGTGCCGCGCAAGGCCGTTGGCGATCTCGCGCGCATCTTCCGCGCCGCCCGGCTCATCGAGATCGACGGCGCGCGCCACGAACTGCTGCAGGAGGCCGATCGCTACCGCGCCCAGGCGCTGGCCGCGATCGAAGCCTTCATTCCGGGAAGCGACGCCGAGGAAACCAGCCTCGGCGCCTAGAGCATTTCCGCTTTTCTCCGAATCGCGAAAACGCTCTAACTCTTTAACGCAATTCCGGACGCAAAACCGCTGCGCACTTTTGCTGGAACTGCTCTAAAACACCTCAGGCCCTGAGAAGCGCCATCGCCTCGTCATAGACCTTGCGGCTGCCGGCGGCGATGATCTCGCCGCCCATTTCCGCCGGGCCGCCGTCCCAGGCGGTAATGATGCCGCCCGCCTGCTCGATGACCGGGATGAGGCCGCCGACATCGTAGGGCTTCAGCCCGCATTCGACGACGAGGTCGATATGGCCGGCGGCCAGCAGCGCATAGGCATAGCAGTCGACGCCGTAGCGGAAGAGCCGCACCTTGTCCTGCACGGCCTCGAAGCGGGTCTTGCGGCTCTCGGTGAAGAGATGCGGCGACGTCGTGAACATGATCGCATCCGCAAGGCTTTCACACGAACGCGTCGACAGCACCTTGCTGCCGTCCGGCCCGGCATAGCGGGAGACCTCGCCATCGGCAAAGTAGCGCTCGCCGGTGAAGGGCTGGTCGACGAGGCCCATCACCGCTTCGCCGTTGCGGTAAAGGCCGATCAGCGTGCCCCAGACCGGAACGCCGGAAATGAAGGCGCGCGTGCCGTCGATCGGGTCGATCACCCAGACATATTCCCGGTCGAGGCCGACCGAGCCGTGCTCCTCGCCGAGAATGCCGTGGCCGGGAAACTGCTCCTCGATGATGGCACGGATGGCCGCCTCGGCGGCGCGGTCGCCCTCCGTCACCGGATCGAAGCCGGCGGCCTCCTTGTTGACGACATCGGCGCCGACGCGGAAGCGCGGCAGGGTTTCCTTCCTTGCGGCATCGGCAAGGCGGTCGAAGAAGGCGCGATCAGGCAGCATGGGGATCTCTCGGCGGGAGTGGCATAGCGTTCCTCCATACTGCATCGATGGGGAAAACGGAACCGCAGAGAGGCAGGCGGCCATTCGCGGCGCCGCTTGACATTTGTGCAGTGCAATATTACCTTTTCCTCACAGTCATCCGTGACTGTGAATACCCACTCTTGGGTGTTTCCTCCCTAGACTTTAACCGCGCAGCCTGCGCGGTTTTTTTTGGAAGGAAAGGCCGGCTTATTCGGCGGCGAGCGCCCGGTCCGCGGCATATTCCTCCACATGGTCGGAAAAGTCCTGTAGGAAGGCGGAGATCGCCGTCTGCAGCACCGCGAAATCGGGCCTCTTGGCGAGCGTCGTCTCGTCGACATAGAGGCCGCGGTTCACCTCGATCTGCAGGGCGTGCAGCCCCTTGGCCGGCCGGCCGTAATGCTCGGTGATGAAGCCGCCGGCATAGGGCTTGTTGCGCACGACGGAAAAGCCCATGTCCTCGAGAAGCCGCATGGCGACGCGCGAAAGCTCGCCCGAGGCGCTGGTGCCGTAGCGGTCGCCGATGATGAAATCCGGCCGCATGCCGCTGCCCGCGACGCGGATATTGCCGGGCATCGAATGGCAGTCGATGAGCACCGCGAAGCCGAAGGCCACGTGGGTGCGCACCACGAGCCGGCGCAGGCACGCATGATAGGGCTTGTAGACGTTCTCCACCCGGTCCAGCGCCTCTTCCACGGGAAAGCGGTGGCGGTAGATTTCCATGTTCTCCGCCACGACCCGCGGCACCGTGCCGAGCCCGCCCGCGACGCGGATGGAATTGATGTTGGCATAGGACGGCAGCGGCCCGTCGAACATGCGCGGATCGAGTTCGTAGGGCTCGCGGTTGACGTCGAGCCAGGCGCGCGGGAAATGCGCGATCAGCATCGGCGCGCCGAGCGCGGGGGCAACCGAGAAGAGCTCGTCGACATAATGGTCTTCCGAGCGGCGGATGCCGAGCGCGTCGAGGCGCGACTGTTCGACAAAGCCCTGTGGATAACGGCGCCCGCTATGCGGCGAATTGAAGACGAGGGGCACGCTCTGCGAAACCGGCTCCAGCACTTCGAAGTGGCTGTTTTCGCTCAGAGCCTCCGCCATTGCCGTCCTTTACCATGCCTGAAAGTCATTGCCGCGCCCATGTTGCCAGCCGCGTGCGCGCGTGTCCATACTGAGAACCGGCGGCCTTGGGCTTGCCCTGCCACATTCACCGGATATTTACCGGAATGAGATTTCGTAACAGCACCGCCCCTCCGTGGGCAGACAACCTTAGCAACGGTTCCCGGATTCCATGACACCCAAGATTCTCCTCGCCGAAGACGATAACGACATGCGCCGCTTCCTCGTGAAGGCGCTCGAAAAGGCGGGCTACCAGGTGCTGTCCTACGACAACGGCGCCAGTGCATATGACCGGCTGCGCGAAGAACCCTTCTCGCTGCTGCTCACCGACATCGTGATGCCCGAGATGGACGGCATCGAGCTGGCGCGCCGCGCCACCGAGCTCGACCCCGACCTCAAGGTCATGTTCATCACCGGTTTTGCCGCCGTGGCGCTGAACCCGGATTCCAAGGCTCCGAAGGACGCAAAAGTCCTTTCCAAACCGTTCCACCTGCGCGATCTCGTCGACGAGGTCAACAAGATGCTGGCCGCCTAAGGCCCGGAAAAGACCGCAGAAACGGCGCGCAAAAAAAGCTTCGAAAAGCCTATTGACGCCGCCGGATGTTTTGTGGTCTATGCGCCTCATCGAATGGGCGTGTAGCTCAGCGGGAGAGCACTACGTTGACATCGTAGGGGTCACAGGTTCAATCCCTGTCACGCCCACCATTCGATACCCAAAGGCCTTTCGGGAAACCGGAAGGCCTTTTGCTTTTCCGGTCCCGCGAACGGCCGAAACGTCGAATCGGCCCTCCCCTCCGCTGTGGATATGCCGCCGTCCCGGCGAGATTCGCCACGCGTCTTTCCCAAGAATCATGGCCTTGGCTTCAGGCGGGTTTTCCGGCCCGTCCGCCCTCTTCCGGTACCCTTTCGGCCGCCGCGCGGAAATACACATATGCCGTGCAGGAAAGAGTTGACGGCTCGCCTTGTTTTGGGATCAAATGACGGCCGGTTCAAGTAGCGCACAGGGGCGAAAACCGGTGTCAAGCCGGTGAAATTCCATCCGAATTGCGGAAAATGCCGGCGTGCGGCGCATCATCCCGCCCGCCCGATTACCCTGGGAAACCGTAAAGTGTTTATTCCCGGGCTAAGCTTGCGACCGTCCGCCCCGCTCCCAAAGATAGCGCACCCCGTTGGAGGACGGGCATTGGACAGTCGATGTGATGGGAGGATCCATGAGCGACGCATCCAGCATACAGCCGGTGGACGAGAAGCTGCCCGTGGGCAGGCTCGCGACGCTGGGCATTCAACACGTACTCGTCATGTATGGCGGCGCCGTCGCGGTTCCGCTCATCGTCGGCCGCGCCCTGCAGCTCAGCCCGCAGGACGTCGCCTTCCTGATTTCCGCCGACCTCTTCGTCTGCGGCCTCGTCACCATCATCCAGTCACTCGGCGTCACGCGCCATGTCGGCATCAAGATGCCGGTCATGATGGGCGTCACCTTCGCTTCGGTCGGTCCCATGGTCTCCATGGCGACCCTTGCCCCCGGAACGGAAGGGGCGCGCATGATCTTCGGCGCCATCATCGGCGCGGGCTTCGTGGCGTTCCTGCTCGCCCCGATCATGGGGCGGCTGCTGCGCTTCTTCCCGCCGGTCGTGACCGGCACCATCATCCTCGTCATCGGCGTGTCGCTGATGCGCGTCGGGATCAACTGGACCTTCGGCAATCCCTTCGGCCCCACCGCGCCCAAGGTGGTCGACCCCAGCCATGCCGAATGGTTGGCGCAGATGAAGAAGCTCGCCGAGACGGGCGGCCCGGCAATTCCGGACGGGCTTTCGCTCGCGCCGACGGTTTCCAACCCCTTCTACGCGGAACCGAGCCATATCGCGCTTTCGGCCCTCGTGCTCGTCTCCATCCTGGTCATCGCCCGCTTCGGCCGCGGCCTCATCAGCAACATCGCGGTCCTCAGCGGCGTGGTCATCGGCTGCGTGGTCGCCGCCGTGCTCGGCATGATGCATTTCGACCGCGTGGCCGATGCCGGCTGGTTCGCCGTCGTCACTCCGCTGCGCTTCGGCATGCCGATCTTCGATCCCATCCTGATCGCCACCATGACGCTCGTGATGATCGTGGTCATGATCGAATCCACCGGCATGTTCCTCGCCCTTGGCGAGATCACCGGCAGGACCGTGTCGCAGCAGACCCTGACGGCCGGCCTTCGCGTCGACGGCATCGGCACGATGATCGGCGGCCTCTTCAACACCTTCCCCTATACGAGCTTCTCGCAGAATGTCGGCCTCGTCGGCGTGACGGGCGTGAAGAGCCGCTATGTCTGCGTTGCGGCGGGCGTGATCATGATCGTGCTCGGCCTCATCCCGAAGATGGGCGCACTGGTGGAAGCCGTGCCGACCTTCGTCCTCGGCGGCGCGGGCCTGGTGATGTTCGGCATGGTCGCGGCGACGGGCGTGCGCATCCTCGCCACGGTCGACTTCAAGACCTCGCGCAACAACCTCTTCGTGGTTGCCGTGTCGGTCGGCTTCGGCCTCATCCCGCTGCTGGCGCCGAACTACCTGATGTGGATGCCGCATGCGATCCACCCGATCATCGAATCGGGCATCGTGCTCGCTTCCATCGCGGCCGTCATCCTGAACGCCTTCTTCAACGGCGTCCGGTTCGAGCAGTCCGCCGCTATCGACGCGGCCCGCCTCGCCGACAGCCACTGAAGGCGTAAGACCTCACAAACGAAAGCCGGCCCGTTCACCACGGGCCGGCTTTTCTTTGAGTAGATACCTCGTCGATCAGTTCAGCGGAACGCGAACGCCGCCGGTTTCCGCCGGGCGGGCATAGGTCGTGTTGTCGGCCGCCGTGGTGCTGCAACCGGCAAGCGCCAGAACCGCCAGCGCGGCAACGATGAAACCCGTGATGGGGCGCATTGTTCTCTCCTTTGTGACGTACCCCTATCACATAGGGGCTCGCAGCGATTCCGTCCACCGCGGCGCAAAACGAAAAGCCCGGCACGAAGCAGGGCTTTCGTGTTTCACCACTCGGCGACGCTGCCGTCCTCGTGACGCCAGATCGGGTTGCGCCAGCGATGGCCTTCCTTGGCCCGCTCGACGACATAGGCCTCGTCCACCTCCACGCCGAGGCCCGGCCCCTGCGGGATCGACACGAAACCGTCCGCATAGTGGAACACCTCCTTGTTGGAGATGTAGTCGAGGATGTCGTTGCCCTTGTTGTAGTGGATGCCGAGGCTCTGCTCCTGGATGAAGGCATTGTAGGAGACGGCATCCACCTGCAGGCAGGCGGCCAGCGCGATCGGGCCCAGCGGGCAATGCGGCGCCAGCGCCACGTCGTAGGCTTCCGCCATCGCCGCGATCTTGCGGCATTCCGTGATGCCCCCGGCATGCGAAAGGTCCGGCTGGAGGATGTCGACATAGCCGTCCGAGAGGACCGACTTGAAGTCCCAGCGCGAGAACAGCCGCTCCCCGAGCGCGATCGGCGTCGAGCAATGGTTGGCGATCTCCTTCAGCGCCTCGCGGTTCTCCGACAGCACCGGCTCCTCGATGAACATCAGGTTGTAGGGCTGGAGTTCCTTG